>JBAWXR010000122.1:0-5526 GCA_037143955.1 Actinomycetes bacterium | reverse complement strand
TGGCCGTCGCGGTTATGCAGCAGGGGGGCTAGGTCGCTCACCCGCTCACCCTAGTGGGAGACAAATGGGACATCTGTTACGAATGACACGTGTGAGGTTCGTCGCCACAGGCGTAACTTTGGCAACTTTCGTGACACAGTAGGGACGTGCTTCCCCGCCGATCGGGGCGCCGAGCCTTGCTCGGCGCCAGTCTCAGACGCGACCGCCTTGGTCGCGTCGTTGTTCTGTCGGTAATCGGGGCGCTTGTCATCGCGATCGGAACCCCCCTGGCCGCGAACGCCGTGGTGCGTGCCGACGCTTGGAGTCCCTCGACGTGGACCGGCGAGGTGGCAGGGCCTCCTGTACCGGGCACGGGTCTGCCACCCGCGGTGATTCCCAACATCACTCGCGATATGCCGGCGCCCTTTGACAACGCTCCGCTGTATGAAGGCCAAGCTCAGTGCGAACCCACACCCAAGCCGGGCACTCAGGCGCTTGCTGATCTGATCAAGGCCACCTATGGCAATAACCAGACTGTGTGGATTTCCCGCGCCTGCGACATTGGCGATACGAGCGAGCACAAGGAGGGACGTGCTCTCGACTGGATGACCAGCGTTCGTGATCCCCAGCAGCGCGCCAACGCGGAGGCGTTCCTCGCATGGTTGCTAGGACCAGACGCGCAGGGCGTCGCATACGGCAATGCCATGCGCCTTGGCGTGATGTACATCGGCTGGAATGACCGGATCTGGCGCGGCTATGACATACACCGCGGGTGGAGCGAACTCAAGGGATGCTTCGCCACGCCATCGTCGGGTAGCGATACGACCTGCCACCGCAATCACATACACATCTCGCTGACCTGGGATGGAGCAAGCGCGCGCAACTCCTTCTGGTCAGGCAACCCCATGAACGTGCCGTACTGCCCAGCTCAACGTGCCACCGGCACTGTCGCGAGCCCGGGGCGTGCCGCTGACGCGACGCCGGTGGGCCCGGTACGGGTGATCGATACACGCTCCGGTGCGGGTGTTCCCTCGCGTTGTCGGCTAGCTCAAGACCGAGAGTCTAGTGACAGCAACCGCATCGTGGCCAAGGTTCTGGGCCAGGGCGGAATACCGGCGAGCGGTGTCGCAGCCGTGCAGGTCACTGCGTCGGCGCTGGGTTCGACGGCGCCGACCAAACTGCGCATCTGGTCGCCGGGCGAGAACAAGAGTGTGGTGGTCGCCAATCCAGGTATGAACCAAGATGCCAACGGCACCGCGATCGTTCCCGTATCGACGGACGGAACAATCGTGGTGGCGCTGTCGACGGGGTCCGCGGACGTCGTCCTGGACATCACGGGCTTCTATGGACCGGGGGACACACCCAACGCGACAAGTGCCAAACCACAGTCGGTGATGGCTATGGCCGGCGGTGCACCACAGATCCCGGCCCCCGCGGCGCCCAAGCCCGCGGCGCCGCTCCCGGCGGCACCTGCACCCGGAACGCCGGCGGCTCCGGCACCTGCGGCGCCAGCGCCGCAACCGTCAACACCGACGGGTACGTCGACACCGCCGACCGATGAGTTCACTGCGCTGGGCTCCGAAGTCGGATACGAGTCGGACAAGGACGGGCCACTGGCGCCCGGACAGCAACGGGTGATCACGCTAAGCGGCATTCCGGCTCAAGCCACGTCAGCACTTGTGCTCATGACCACGCGGCAGGCGTCAAAGCCTGGCGAACTTCAGGTTGCCAAAGCAGACGACAAGTCGCCCGTCACTGCGTTGGCGTTCCCGGGACGCGGTACACGTTCGTCGGTTCTGGTGGTCCCGGTGACCGGCAGTCAGGTCGCGCTCATGTCCCGCAAGGGCAAGGTCCAGGTTCGGGTCGAGGTGCTGGGCTACTCCGTGAATAACGGGCAGATCAAGATCCGTGGCCTGGCGCCGGCGAAGCTGGCCAAGGAGCAGATGACGGGCGGTCAGCCCGTGCAGATTGCGTTGGCCGGCAAGGCTGGGCTGCCGAAAAAGTCCAAGTGGATTTCTGCCGTGGTCTTGCGCGTGCGCACGAAGGGTAAGGACGCCGGCACGGTCAAGGCGTATCCCGCTCAGGGGCAACCACCCACCACGCGCTCCGCACCTGTGACACCAGGCAAGGCCTACACGAGCCTTGTCGTTGCCAAAGTGAATGCGGAAGGTCAGATCGAGATTGCATCGTCGACCGCGGCCAAGGTGACCGCCACCATCGTGGGCTGGGTCCACGTCTGACCGTTTCCCTAGACTGCCTCGGTGAGCCAGTCCGCGGCATTCGATGCAATAACGCGTCTGGTCGATGACCTCAATCCTGCCCAGCGAGCTGCGGTAGAGCATCGAGGTGGCCCGTTGCTCATCGTGGCAGGTGCCGGTTCCGGCAAGACCAGGGTTCTGACTCGTCGGATCGCTCATCTGCTCGCGACCGGCGATGCTCAACCGCACGAAATCCTCGCCATCACGTTCACCAATAAAGCTGCTGGTGAGATGAAGGAGCGGGTGGGCGAACTCGTCGGACCTCGCGCCCGAGCCATGTGGGTGTCCACGTTCCACAGCGCATGCGTGCGCATCTTGCGTGCCGAGGCGGCATACCTCAACATGTCGAGCTCGTTCACGATCTATGACTCGTCAGACTCGCAGAGACTCATGGGCATGGTCACCAGAGACCTCGACCTTGACCCCAAGCGCTATCCGCCCCGGATGCTGCTGAGTCAGGTGTCCAATCTCAAGAATGAGTTGATCGATGAGGATGACTTCGCTCGTCGAGCAGCAAATCCGATGGAACAGGTTCTGGCGGAGGTGTATCGCGAATATCAGCGCCGTCTGCGTCGAGCCAATGCCTTCGACTTCGACGACCTGATCTCCTCGACCGTCGCGCTCATGCAGCTCTTTCCCGACGTTGCTGCGCGATACCGTCAACGATTCCGACACATCCTCGTCGATGAGTACCAGGACACCAACCACGCGCAGTACATCCTGGTTCGAGAACTTGTCGGTCCCGGAACACCTCAGGTACCTCCGGCCCAGTTGTGCGTGGTGGGTGACGCAGACCAGTCGATCTATGCCTTCCGCGGCGCCACGATTCGCAATATCGAAGAATTCGAACGCGACTACCCCAACGCCACCTCGATCCTTCTTGAGCAGAACTACCGGTCTACACAGACAATCCTGAGTGCGGCGAATGCAGTGATTGCACGCAACTCCAATCGTCGAGAGAAGCGACTGTGGACCGATGCCGGGGCAGGGGCGTCGATCGTCGCGTATGTGGGTGACGATGAGCATGATGAGGCGTCCTTCTTGTCGACCGAAATCCGTCAACTCATGGACGAGCACGGGCGCAAACCGTCCGATGTAGCCGTCTTCTACCGCACTAACGCGCAGTCACGGTCGATCGAAGAAATCTTCATCCGAGTGGGAATGCCGTACCGCGTCGTGGGTGGCACCCGTTTCTATGAACGCAAGGAAGTGCGTGATGCGCTGGCCTATCTGCGCTCTCTTGCGAATCCGGCCGACGACGTCTCCCTTCGCCGCATTCTCAACGTGCCTAAGCGCGGGATCGGAGAGCGTGCCGAGTCAGTGGTGGATGCACATGCCACACGCACGGGCCAGACGTTCTACGCCGCACTTCGACAGGCGGCAGACATTCCCGGAATTGCCACGCGCTCGGTGTCATCCATCGACTCCTTCACCACCTTGATGGATGACCTTCACGCGGTTGTCGAGGGCGGCGCCGATCCGGCCACGGTGTTGCAGGCGGTGTTGGAGCAGAGCGGCTATCTCGCGGAACTGCAGCAGTCGGGAGATCCGCAGGATGAGTCGCGCATCGAAAACCTGGCAGAGCTGGAATCCGTTGCCCAGGAGTACTTCGAGGCCAACCCGGACGGCACGTTGGGGGATTTCCTCGAGCAGGTGTCGCTGGTAGCCGACTCTGACGACATTCCCGACGAAGAAGGCGGTGTGGTGACGCTCATGACGCTGCACACTGCGAAGGGGCTTGAGTTTCCAGTCGTCTTCTTGACGGGCATGGAAGAAGGCGTGTTCCCGCACAGTCGCTCTCTAGGGGATCCGCACGAGCTCGAGGAGGAACGTCGGCTCGCATACGTGGGCATCACGCGAGCACGTGAGCAGCTGTACCTCACGCGCGCGGTTATGCGTTCGGCCTGGGGCGCGCCTGCGTTCAACGCGCAATCACGATTCCTTGACGAACTTCCGCCAGAAAGCCTTGATTGGCGACGTGAAGAACCGGTAGGTCGATCCATATCCTCGGGTGGTTACGGGTCCTCGCCAAGCACCGGCAGTGCTGCTCTACGGCTGGGCGACAGAGTGGTGGGTGCCGGACCTGCCATCGATCTTGCAGTCGGCGACAAGGTGACCCATCAGAAGTTCGGCCTAGGCACGGTGGTCGAGACGTCGGGCTCAGGAGACAAGGCCCAGGCCTCGATCGACTTCGGCAGCGCAGGCGTCAAGCGCCTTCTTCTGCGCTATGCCCCGGTCGAAAAGCTCTAGCCGCGAGTGCGCACAGCTGACTGGAGTTCCTCGACGGTGAATCCACCCAGAGTCTCCCCGCTCGTGACGAAGCGGTAGAGCGCAACCGAGAAGATCGTGCGCACAGTGCCGGCGAGCAATCCGGCGATGATCATCAGCAGGACGCCCAGAACGATCAGGACTGCGGCCAGAGGGATCGATACCTGTGCGGCGAAGACGCCGCCAAGGGCGAGCCCGAGGCCGGGCAGGAACAACAGGATGAGGCGGCCGGCAATGCGAACGTTGCCGCTGATCTGAGTTCCCCAGCGTTCCTTGACCACGTGTGCCGATGACTTGATGGCGTTGATGACTCCGGAATCGTCAAGCACGATTGCAGGTAAGACGAACAACGTGATGATCGACCATGCGACTCCGGCGGCCGCAGCGACAACGTTGCGTAGGAGTACCGCGGCCACGTTTCCCTGTCCGTTGCCGCGGATCGCGCCCAGAAGCACTCCGACGATCATGGAGATGAAGGCCCACTGTGCGATGTCGCCGCTATGTCTGAGTGACCGAGCCCACCCCGCACCTATCTCCATCGGGCGCCCCGCGAGCGCGTCATCGGCACACGCGACCATGCCGCCTCTGGCGACGAAGCCAACGATTTGCGTGAGGTACAGCCCGGCCAGCACCACGGCGATGCCGATAACCACGGTCACCCAGTTGCCGATAACGAAGAGCACGATCGCCAGAACGGCAAAGATCAGCAGGACCAGAACGTTGATGAAGAACGCCGCAATGGGGAAGGACAGAAGTCCGCGGTGTGCCTTGAGCACCGCCCATGACTTTTCGGTGAGGACCCTGCTCTGTGCCCAACCGTTTGCCATGTGATGACAGTAGCAATGGCACGATGCTCATGTGCGAGTTCTTGTGGCCCCGGGTGCGTTCAAAGGCACCATGACCGCGGTCCAGGCAGCGCAGCGGTTGGGCCGGGAGGTGGTCGGTGCCGATGTCACCTATCTGCCCATGGCCGATGGTGGCGATGATACCGCCGCGGTGCTGATGCTGCAC
Source organism: Actinomycetes bacterium (assembly GCA_037143955.1). GTDB lineage: Bacteria > Actinomycetota > Actinomycetes > S36-B12 > S36-B12 > JBAWXR01. The sequence continues at coordinate 10 of JBAWXR010000122.1, read as the reverse complement.
GGTTGGACAC
>JBAWXR010000121.1:0-5632 GCA_037143955.1 Actinomycetes bacterium | reverse complement strand
ATGCATGGCCAGCGTTGATGTCGCGGTCCCGGGGACTGTCAGCCTTAGTCACCGACGTCATCCTCCTTCGCGCTATGCCTGCCCCGTGCGACTATTGATCATGCCAAAGACGCGTTCGGCCCGTCCGGCCAATCGCCCGTCACGGCGCCACGAGATCCTCGAAGCCGCCACAGAACTCCTCTCGGGCCAGCCCCCAGACGAGATTGCGGTGTCCGACATTGCGGCACATTGCGGCATGACCCCGGCGGCCTTCTACTACCACTTTGCTTCCAAGGACGAGATCCTCGACGAGATCGTTGCTGCGTTCGCGACAGAGTGGGAACTCCAGGTAGATCAGGCGCTGGCTTCGATCACCACCGCAGATGACATCGCTACTGCGGTGGAGGGTTTGCTGGTGTGGATCGACGAGCATGAGCGTGCTTCACGCGTGTACTTCGTGACCTCCATCGGTGCCACGACCACATCGGAGGCTGTCCGGCGCAAGACTCGCAACGAGTTGGCCCGGCGAGCCGCCAAGGTGTTCAAGCAGACCACTGCCCAGGAGGACAAAGTGCGCCAGGCGATCTCGGGTCTGGGTCTAGTGACCCTGTTGGAGATTGCCGCTCGATCCCGGCTGGAAATGGACGCCACCTACCGCACGTTGGGCCCGGAGGGTTTTCGCACGGCCACCGGCCAGCTCGCCGAAGCACTTCTCTAGGGCAATTCGAACCCCGCAGACGGGTTCCCCTCGTGAGAAAACTTGGGTATCCTAATATTTGTTGTCCCATGAACTAATGGCGTCTTCCCGAGGAGAACCGTGAGCCAGCCCCGGAACCCGGTCCGTTTCGTCACCGCCGCGAGCCTGTTCGACGGTCACGACGCCTCGATCAACATCATGCGCCGCATCCTTCAGTCGCAGGGGTGCGAGGTCATCCACCTCGGTCATGACCGCAGTGTCGACACCGTGGCACGGGCAGCCGTCCAGGAAGACGTGCAGGGGGTGGCCATCTCCTCCTATCAAGGTGGCCACGTGGAGTACTTCAGCTACCTGCGCGAGGAGCTCGACCGTCGGGGCCGCCCAGATATTCGCATCTACGGTGGCGGTGGCGGCGTCATCGTCCCCGAGGAGATCGAGCTGCTTCGCCAGCGCGGCGTGCGCATCTTCTCCCCCGAGGACGGCCAGCGCTTGGGTTTGGTCGGCATGATCGAGTCGATGGTCGCCGAGTGCGACTCCTCTCTCGCCGACACCGTGCCCCCGTTGGACTCGGTCCTCTCCGGCGACGATCGATCACTGGCCCGCGCCATCACCGTTCTTGAGGCCGGCAATGTGCCGCAGGAATGGCGATCCGAGATGAAGGCGGCCGCCGCTCGCCGCGCAGCACCAGTGCTGGGCATCACCGGCACAGGTGGCTCCGGCAAGTCCACCCTCACCGATGAACTGCTGCGCCGCTTCCGGGTCGACCAGGAGGGCAAGCTGTCCATTGCAGTCATCGCCGTGGATCCCACTCGTCGCAAGGGTGGCGGTGCACTTCTGGGCGACCGCATCCGGATGAACTCCATCGACCTGGGGTCGGTCTACTTCAGATCCCTGGCCACTCGTCGTGCCGGGTCCGAGATTCCCGACAACCTCGCCGACGTCATTGCCGTGTGCCAGGCCACCCACGATTTGGTCATCGTCGAGACCCCGGGCATCGGTCAGGGCGACGCAGGGATCGTTCCTTTTGTGAACCTCTCGCTTTATGTCATGACACCGGAGTTCGGAGCGGCATCACAACTCGAGAAAATCGACATGCTCGACTTTGCGGACGCTGTCGCGATCAACAAGTTCGAACGCCGCGGGGCCGAGGACGCTCGTCGCGATGTGGCACGCCAACTCGTGCGCAACCGTCAGGCATTCACCTCCACGTGGGAGGACATGCCGGTGTACGGCACGTCGGCTGCTCGCTTCGCCGACGACGGCGTCACCGCGTTGTTCCAGTTTCTTAAGGGGCATCTCGCCGAGCGCGGCCTCACCGTCACTCCGGGCACGCTTCCGCTGATCGACATCAAGCAGTCGAGCGCACTCGCCACCATCGTGCCCCCGTCGCGCGGTCGATACCTTGCGGAGATCGCCGAAACCGTGCGCGGGTACCACGCCAGCACAGAGCAGCAATGTGCAGCTGTTCGCACCGTCCAACACCTGACGACCACGGCGTCCCTGCTGGCTGCCGGTAGCCCGGCCGCAGCAGACGTGGCAACCCTGACGCACGACTTCGAGCAGCAGGTGCGCCCTGAGACACGAGCCATGCTGGCCGCATGGCCCCAGATCAAGGCTGACTACGCGGCCGACGAGCTCATCGTCAAGGTGCGCGATCGCGAACTTCGCACGCAGCTGTGGCGCGACACCCTGTCGGGCAATCGCATTCCGCGCGTGGCCCTTCCCCGCACCGATGATGCGGGCGACCTCCTGCGCTTTCTGCGCGAAGAGAACCTGCCGGGCAGCTTCCCCTACACGGCCGGTGTGTTTGCGTTCAAGCGCGAGGGTGAGGCACCCGCTCGTATGTTCGCCGGTGAAGGCGATGCGGCTCGCACCAACACCCGCTTCCACCTGCTGGCCTCAGGCCAGCCGGCAACGCGCCTGTCGACCGCTTTCGACTCCGTCACGCTCTACGGCCGAGATCCCAATGAGGAGCCGGACGTGTACGGCAAGGTTGGCACGTCAGGAGTGTCCATCGCAACACTCGACGACATGAAGGTGCTGTACTCCGGCTTCGACCTGTGCGATCCGAGCACCTCGGTGTCCATGACCATCAATGGCCCAGCACCAACGCTGCTAGCCATGTTCCTCAACACCGCGATCGATCAGCGCATGGATCGCTTCCGCGAGGAGCAGGGCCGGGAACCAAGCGAGCAGGAAGCGGCCGAGCTCCGCGCATGGGTGCTCGCCAACGTTCGTGGCACCGTGCAGGCCGACATTCTCAAGGAAGATCAGGGACAGAACACCTGCATCTTCTCCACTGAATTCTCGCTGCGATGCATGGGCGATGTGCAGCAGTGGTTCATCGATCATGCGGTGCGCAATTTTTACTCAGTGTCGATCTCCGGCTATCACATCGCCGAGGCCGGCGCGAACCCGATTTCGCAGTTGGCTTTCACTCTTGCCAACGGCTTTACCTACGTCGAGGCCTACCTCGCACGTGGCATGCGGGTCGATGACTTTGCACCGAACTTCTCGTTTTTCTTCTCCAACGGCATCGATCCCGAGTACACCGTGCTCGGTCGGGTCGCTCGTCGCATCTGGGCGATCGCCATGCGCGACCGTTTCGGTGCTGACGACCGCGCGCAGAAACTCAAGTACCACATTCAGACGTCCGGTCGTTCTCTGCACGCGCAGGAGATGGACTTCAACGACATTCGCACCACGCTTCAAGCGCTCTGTGCGATCTATGACAACTGCAACTCGCTGCATACCAACGCATATGACGAAGCTGTCACCACGCCGTCGGAGCAGTCGGTTCGTCGCGCCCTCGCCATCCAGATGATCATCGATCAGGAGTGGGGCCTGGCCAAGAACGAGAACCCGCTGCAGGGGTCGTACATCGTCGACGAACTCACCGACCTCGTCGAAGAGGCCGTGCTCACGGAGTTCGAGCGCATTTCGGATCGGGGTGGCGTCCTTGGCGCCATGGAGACCGGCTACCAGCGCGGGCGCATCCAGGACGAATCAATGCTCTACGAACACCGCAAGCACGACGGCACGCTGCCGATCATCGGTGTCAACACCTTTCTCAATCCCAGCCCCGGCGATGCGGTGACCACCGTGGAGTTGGCCCGTGCCACCGAGGAGGAGAAGAGCGGCCAGGTGGCCCGACTCCGCGAATTCCAGATGGAGCACCGGACCGAGGCCGAACAGGCACTTGCTCATCTCAAGCAGGTTGCTGCCACCGGAGCTAACACTTTCGACGCCCTGATGGCCGCGGTCCGCGTATGCTCCCTCGGTCAGATCACCTCGGCGTTCTTCGAGGTCGGCGGCCAATACCGTCGCAACGTCTGATTCACGCTAGGTCGACAGTCGCATCTCTCGCAGATGCGCGGGAATGAAGGGGAGGCAGCATGACCATCGGTCGTGCCCTCGACTCTGATCCCATCGAAGAGGCCCGGCGGCAGTGGGTGGGCCACGGCTGGGCCGAGGCAGCCGACGGCATGGCGGCGGTCACCTCCATTGTTCGGGCGCAGCAAATCCTTCTGCAGCGCATCGACACCGTACTGCGGCCGTTGGACCTCACCTTCGCGCGGTACGAGATCCTCATGCTGCTGTCCTTCACGCGCAAAGGCGCCCTGCCCATGACGCGCATGGGAGCACTGCTGCAGGTCCACCCCACCAGCGTCACCAGCGCCGTCGATCGTCTTGAGACCCAGGGTTTCGTCAAGCGCCAGCCGCATCCCACTGATCGACGTGCGGTGTAGGCCGCCATTACCCAGGCTGGTCGAGCTCGCGGGCTTGCCGCGACCACCGCACTCAATGCGCAGGTCTTCGAACAGCTCGGCATCACTACCAACCAGATCGACACACTCCGGACCGTTCTGCGTGCTCTGCGCGCGAACGCCGGCGACTTCTGACAGGAGATCTTCGCATGAATCGTCTTGGTGTTGTGGGCTGCGGCCTCATGGGCTCGGGAATCGCTGAAGTAGGCGCCAAGTCTGGTTGCGACGTACTCGTGGTCGACACCAACGACGAGATCCTGGGCGTGGCCCAGAAGCGCATGCAGGCCTCGCTGGCCAAGCAGGAGGAGAAGGGCAAGCTCAAGGAGCCGGCCGACATCATCTTCGGACGCATCACCTTCACGACCGACCTCAAGGCCATGGGCGATCGCGAGATCGTCATCGAGGCGATTCGCGAGTCCATCGACGACAAGGCAGCACTGCTCGCCAAGCTCGATGACATCGTGTCCGATGGCTGCATCGTGGCCAGCAACACGTCGTCGATTCCCATCGCCACGATCGCCGCGGCATCCAAGCGGCCCGATCGCATCGTGGGTGCCCACTTCTTCAACCCCGTGCCCGTGATGCCGCTGGTCGAGGTCACCAGCGCTCTGCAGACCAATCCTGCGATCGCCGACGCGACGCACGAGTTCTGCGCCAACGTGCTGGGCAAGAAGGTCATCCGTGCCACCGACCAGGCCGGCTTCGTGGTCAATGCCCTGCTGGTCCCCTACCTGCTCGATGCGATTCGCATGCTCCAGAACGGCATCGCGTCCAAGGAGGACATCGACGAAGGCATGGTGGGCGGTTGCAGCATGCCGATCGGCCCCATCGCCCTGTGCGATCTCATCGGCCTCGACACCCTGCTGCTGGTAGCCGAGAGCCTGTACGCCGAGCACTTGGATCCCGGCTGTGCGGCCCCGGCACTTCTGCGCCGTCACGTCGAGGCCGGCATGCTCGGACGCAAATCCGGCAAGGGCTTCTACACGTACTGACTCGCAGGCGGCCCCGCAACGATCCGCTAGCGAGCGAGATACCCGCCGTCGACCGCCAGAGCGTGGCCGATCGTGAACGACGACGCACGGCTGCACAGCCACAGGGCGGCAGCCGCAAGCTCGTCGTGGGTTCCGAAGCGCCCGTTGAGTGAGAGGCGATTGGCCACTTCCTGCGGATCACGGCCGCGCTTCTCGAT
>JBAWXR010000120.1:0-5679 GCA_037143955.1 Actinomycetes bacterium | reverse complement strand
TCGCAAATGTCATCGTGCTCTTTGTACCGCCGGCATTCACCAAGGGCGCGGTTGAGGAAGCACTTGCGGCCGAGATTCCGCTTGCCGTTGTCATCACCGAAGGTGTGCCGGTGCACGACACCGCCGTGTTCTTCCAGATGTCGCAGAACATGGGCAAGACCCGCATCATCGGTCCGAACTGCCCTGGCCTGATCAGTCCCGGACAGTCCAACGCGGGCATCATTCCCTCCGACATCGCCAAGCCCGGCCGCATCGGTCTGGTGTCAAAGTCAGGCACGCTGACCTACCAGATGATGTACGAGCTGCGCGATATCGGCTTCAGCACCTGCGTCGGCATCGGTGGCGACCCGATCATCGGCACGACGCACATTGACTGCCTCGCGGCATTCCAGGCTGATCCCGACACCGATGCCATCGTCATGATCGGTGAGATCGGTGGTGACGCGGAGGAGCGCGCAGCGGCCTACATCAAGGACAACGTCACCAAGCCCGTCGTGGGTTACGTCGCGGGCTTCACAGCCCCCGAGGGCAAGACGATGGGCCATGCCGGTGCGATTGTGTCTGGCTCTGCTGGCACCGCCGCAGCGAAGCAGGAAGCTCTCGAGGCTGTCGGTGTGAAGGTGGGCAAGACTCCGTCGGAGACTGCCCGCCTGATGCGCGCCATCATGACGGCCTAGGAGTGCCCCACCTCGACGTCCTCGCGGTCGTCGTTGTCACGGTCTGCGCGGTTCTGTATGGCGTGTCCAAGACAGCGATGCCGGTTGCCGGCGTTGTTGCGGGCACCGTGCTTGCAGGGGTGCTGGGTCCGGCACAAGCGACGGGTTTTGTGGTTCCGCTGCTGATCCTCGGTGACCTCATCGGTCTGGCCTTCTATCGATCTCATGCCGACTGGCGGGTGATCGTCCGTGTGATTCCCGGCGTGCTGGTCGGGTTCGTTCTCACCGCGTTGATGTTCGTGTTCGTTCCACCGACCGGTGTGGCGCGCATTGTGGGCGTGCTCATCCTCATCTCGCTTTGCCTGGAGCTGCGCCGTCGCATTCTCGCGAGACGCCAGGAGAATCCGGATGCGCCCCACACACCCGATCACCACATTGTGACGGCCATGTACGGCGCGCTTGCCGGCATGACCACGATGGGGGCGAATGCCGGTGGCACCGCGATGTCGATCTACCTGATCCGGCTACGCGTGCCGATGCTGGCCTTCATGGGCACAGCCGCGTGGTTCTTCTTCATTCTGAATGTGTGCAAGGTGCCCTTTGTGCTGGGACTGGGCTATCTCACGTGGGATTCCCTGCGCTTTGACCTGTGGTTTGTTCTGCCACTCGTGGCCGGGGCGCTCGTGGGCGCATTCGTCTTTCGGCGCATGACTCAAGAGTGGTTCATCCGCATCGCCCTCGGCCTGAGTGGCATTGCGGCGCTCTGGCTGGTCATCGTCGGTTAGGCGACGCGTGGCGCAGCGGGCTCATTGGGGTCAGACCTGAGATTCTGAGCCGGTGACTGCGCCGTCGGACCTCAAGCCGAGACGTCCAGCCCCCCGCCAGACCCAGTCGCAAACCAAAGCCCCGCGTAGTTCAGCACCGCGCACATCCACGGCACCTACCTCCGCCAAGACATCCTCGCGTTCACTCAAGGGTGATCTGGCCGCGCTTCGTTCGCGGCTGCCCAAGGGCCGAGCACCGCAACTATCGGGGCTCCACGTGCCAATGCCGGTCATAGGTGGCGTGGCCGTAGCACTCGCCGCCGCGGTGGTCGGTTATCTGGTGGCGCTGATGCCACCGCTCGTCGTGTGGATGTCGTCACCGGAGTCGGGACTCACCTGGTGGGACACCCTGCGTGTGTCAGGTCTGGTGTGGCTGGTGGGCCAGGGTTCGCCGATCGACATTGCGGGCGCGACCTACTCGCTCACGCCCTGGGGTCTGGCCGTGGTGCCGATCGCGGTGTTGGCGATCGGTTCGCGAGCCGTGTCTCGGCGCACGGCATCGCTCAGGGGTCGCGTCTGGCAACTCGGTGCCACGTGCCTGTCGTACGGCTTGGCGATGGCGCTGATGGGCTTCCTGGCTTCGGGCGAATCGGCCTCAGTCCCGAGTGTCATGGCTCTGGTGATGGGAATTGTCATCGCGCTGCTGACGTGCGCATGTGCGTCGTTCCGCGACGTGATAGCTCGACTCCCCGTGATCGTGCGTCGTGGCGTGTCCGCCGGGGTGGTAGCGATGTGCGCGCTGGTAGTCGCCGGTGCTGTCGCCGTGGCCACATCGCTGGTGGTGCATATCGACGAAGCAGTCGCGATGATGCAAGGCATCAATGTCGGTTTGCTTGGCGGTGTGGGAGTGCTGGTCGTCGGGTTGGTGTATGTCCCGGTGATGCTGGTGTGGTCAATTGCCTATGTCCTGGGCGCGGGGGTTGCCCTAGGTCCTCAGGTGCTGTCGTCGCCATTTGTGCCGGTCCTTGTTCCCGGGCAGCTTCCGTCACTGCCCATGCTTGCAGCGATACCCCAGCAGGTGAGTCCTCTCGTCGAGGGATTACCGCTGCTGGGCGTGGTCGCCGGTGTGATCGCAGGTTGGTATCTGGCCCGGCGCATGCGCGACCAGTCATGGACGTCGCGACTTGCGGCAGCCGGCATGGGGTCTGCTGTCGTCGCCGTCATCCTTGCCGTGGCCTCGGTCGCGGCTTCGGGATCTCTTGGCGCCATTCGACTGACCCATATGGGACCCAATGCGTTGATCGTGGCCGGGTTGGGGCTGGTCCTGACGCTCGTGGGTGCAGTGCCGATGGCGATGTTTGGTGTCGCACGGCGTCGTCGGCCAGCCGTGGCCATCGTCCCAGAACGCGCATCGGTCGTGGTTGTGGCACCGCCGGAAGATGTCGTGCCGGTAGATGTCGTGCCGGTAGATGTCGTGCCGATGGACCCATCCGATGGCGTTGATCCGGATGCCACGGTGGCGATGGAGCCCATCAGGGTGGAATCGCCGGAGTCCGAAGGGGAGACCACGATCGCCATGGAGCCCATCCACGTGACACAGTCCTCCCATGACTGACCAGCCAGGAACCGAACCCACCATCCCCGCGCCGCGCGCCAATGCTGGCGCGGCCATCACGTGGGCCTTTGACCGATTCCGTCGCAATGCGGTGCCGTTCCTCTCGCTCGCGGCCGTCGTCACGGTGATCCTGTTTGCCCAGACTGTGGCCAGCAAGCCCATCCAGACAGCTCTGCTCAATTGCTCTGATCCGCAAAGTCCCGGCCAGATCAATGCCTGTAATGCGTCCACCGGCACGTCAGTGATCGTTACAAGCCTGCTTTTTGTTTTCTTTTCGATTCTCGCGTTTCTTGCTCGCATCGGGGTTGAGCGCGCAGCTCTGCAGTCAACCCAGGGTGTGCGCCCGTCCTTCGGCCAGATGCTCACGACTCAACACTTGGGCAAGTACCTCGTGTTCACGCTTCTTTATGCGGTTCTGGTCGCCCTGGGAATTGTCCTGTGCATCGTGCCCGGCATGGTCGTGTTGTTCCTTCTGCAGCTGGGCCAGTACTACGTGCTCGACAAGGGCTACGGACCTATCCAGGCAACGGTAGCGAGCGTCCGTGCAGTGAAGCGCAATTTTGGCCCGGCACTTCTGATGACACTGATAAACATGATGGTTCTGGTCATCGGTGGTCTGTTCTTCGGCCTGTTCACTCTGCTGACGCTGCCGTTCTCCTGCCTGTTCACCGCGCACCTCTATCGCCAGTTCAACCAGGAGCCGGTGGTGAGTGCGGCCGACTAGGCTCGCGTCGTGCCGCCACGGTTGCTCATCCTCGCCTCGGGCACTGGCACGCTCCTGCAGGCAGTTCTCGATGCCGCCGCGGACGGACGCCTGTCCGTGAGCATCGTCGCCGTCGGCAGCGATGTCGCCGATTGTGGTGCGCTCGAACGAGCGGCATGGTCTTCCGTGCCCGCCTTTGTGTGTCCGCCGAGCGACTACGAATCGCGGGAAGACTGGAATGACGCTCTTCTCGCCAAGCTCATGGAGTTTGAACCCGACTGGATCGTGAGTGCGGGATTCATGCGCATCCTGGGGCCCGCCATTGTGGACGCCTATGCCGGCCGCATTCTCAACACTCACCCCGCGCTGCTCCCATCGTTTCCCGGTGCTCACGCGGTGCGCGACGCCCTCGCCTACGGAGTCACCGTCACGGGCTGCACCGTGCATGTGGTCGATCGGGGCGTCGACACCGGACCGATCCTCGCTCAGGTCGCCGTGCCTGTGCTGCCTGATGACAGTGAAGCCACGTTGCATGAACGCATCAAGGAGCAGGAGCGCGAACTCCTGGTCACCACCCTGTCCCGCCTGATCGGAGAGCCCTCGTGAACGACCAACGCCCCATCCGTCGCGCGCTCGTCTCGGTATATGACAAGACGGGCCTCGTTGATCTCGCTCGAGCTCTGGCGGCTGCGGGTGTGGAGATCGTCTCTACTGGTTCGACAGCGAAGACCATCGCCGATGCAGGACTGGCCGTTACCCAGGTTCCCGATGTCACCGGCTTCCCCGAGTGCCTCGACGGCCGAGTCAAGACGCTCCACCCTCGTATCCATGGTGGCCTGCTCGCCGACCTGCGAAAGGAAGACCATCGCGCGCAATTGGAGGAGATGGGCATTGCGCCTTTTGAACTTGTCGTCGTCAATCTCTATCCATTCTCGGCAACTGTGGCCTCGGGTGCGAGCATCGACGATTGCGTTGAGCAGATCGACATCGGTGGTCCGGCCATGCTGCGCGCATCCGCCAAGAATTTCGCCAACGTCGCCGTCATCACCTCGCCTGCGCGCTATGACGACGTGACTGCTGCACTGGCGGCCGGCGGCTTCACGCTTGAGCAGCGAGCGAGATTCGCAGCCGAGACCTTTGCGCATACCGCCACCTACGACATTGCGGTGGCCGCGTGGATGTCGCGCGTGGTCTCGCCCGACCCCGAGGGCTTCCCGGTATTCGCCGGTGCGGCATGGACGCGCGCCAATGTGCTGCGCTATGGCGAGAACCCGCATCAGAAGGCTGCGCTGTACACCGCAAGTCATGGCTCTACCTCGCTCGCTGGTGCGGAGCAGCTGCAAGGCAAGGAGATGTCCTACAACAACTACGTCGATGGCGATGCGGCCCTTCGTGCCGCGTTCGACCATGCCGAGCCCGCGGTGGCGATCATCAAGCATGCCAATCCTTGCGGTATCGCGATCGGCGCGGACATTGCTGATGCGTATGGCAAGGCATTCGCCACCGATCCGGTGTCGGCCTTCGGCGGTGTCGTCGCGGCCAATCGTGAAGTCACTGAAGCTATGGCGAGTGCGATGGCGGATGTCTTCACCGAGGTTGTGATCGCGCCGTCCTATGAGCCCGCTGCCGCGGCAGTGTTGGCGGAGAAGAAGAACCTGCGCGTACTTGTGTGCGAGGGCGGGCGTCGTGGTGCCATTGAACTCCGGCCGATCTCCGGCGGGCTGCTCATTCAGCAGCCCGATGTGCTCAACGCCGAGGGTGACGATCCAGCGTCGTGGACGCTTGCCTGTGGCGATGCGGTGGACGCAGCGACGCTCGCCGATCTTGCATTCGCGTGGCGGGCGTGCCGCTCGGTGAAGTCCAACGCGATCTTGCTGGCCAGTGGGGGAGCTGCGGTCGGTGTCGGTATGGGCCAGGTCAATCGGGTCGACTCTGCTCGGT
>JBAWXR010000119.1:0-5764 GCA_037143955.1 Actinomycetes bacterium | reverse complement strand
CCGGTCGACGGACTTGTGTGGGACGACACTGCCCTCGATGTGACCCTCCTCAACGGAATCGACACCCTCACCCCTCTGCAGCGCGACCTGCTCGAGTTGCATGTCTCGATGTGGAACGCCACGGGCAAGCGCCCGGAGTTTCTTGGAAGTCACCCGAAGGCAGCAGCCGTTGACGATCCGGGGCTGCTTGATGTCGTGCGCGCGGTGCGTCCATCATTCGTAGCCGACGGCTCGACTAGTGCACTGCTTCGCACACGCACGTTTGCACTACGCCGTACAGAGTCAACCCCCGGCGAAGCGTCGCCCACCATCTCGGTCGTGATGCCCATCCTTGAGCTCGCGGACCACCATCCGGATGGAGCGCCTTACCGATTCGAAGACGACCGCCTTGGAGCGAACTTCCAATGGTGTGACGAGTCGCCATTGACCTACGTGCGATACGGGCCTATGCGCGACTCGATCGACCTGGCGTGCCAGTACGGATTTGTGACAGGTGCACCGACATTCTTTGTTAGCGCGCCACTCACACTGGACCTCGACGGGCACGGCGCGTTGCACATCCAGCGTGCGCTTAACCGACGTCAGGCACCCGTCTGGACCAATGACGAGAGCGGCTTGTGGGTGACCTACCTTCCCCTTGATGTGGAGGTGGGTCTTTTCGACGGGTTGTTCTCGCCAGTGCGTGCCTACCTCGACAAGTGCGGCGTCGGCAGATCCCTTTCACGCTCCTTGGCCATGCGTGCGTGCACCACAGTTCTTCAGTTGAACGCCGACCTTGTCGAGACGATCCACACATCTGCGTCGCAGAGTCACCACGGCGGTGGCCGGCTTCTCGCCGAGGCAGCCGCAGAGCAGTGGCGCGTCATCACTGAAGTGGAGGCGCGCGCATGACGTTGGATCCAGCACTGGCACATAGTGAGGACGCGGACCGTTGGGAATACGCGCTCGATGTGCTTGCATCCCGCGTGGCAAGCCTCATCGAAGCGGAGCGAGGTGTCGGTCCAGAGTCCACGCGCGTGCGCTCGCTCTCGCGGGAGGCGATCCAGGCTGAGGCGAGCTCGCCACCGCCACCGCCCGCAGAGGGACTCATCCCGTGGAATGCGCTCCCGGAGTCACTCACACTGCTGGGCGAGTACCTGCCGCTCGATGAAATCGACTTGGCCATCCTGCTCTGTGCGGCAGCACCCGCGTTGGATGCGCGCTTCGAGCGATTCTTTGTGGTTCTCAACAATGACGCGGACGCCCGCGGACCGCTCGTGTCCACTGCACTGCGCCTGTCGGGAATCTCGACGCTGGACGCCGAGGCCCGTGCCCGATTCCGCCCCGACGCACCGCTCACAGCACTGGGCCTAGTCAATGTTGGCCCGCAGTCCCGTCCTTTGAGTTCGCAGGTGGTCACCGTGCCTGAGCGAGTGATTGCGCACCTGCTGGGCGATGCAGTTCCGGACCCGAGCGTCCTGCGCGCGCTCGTTTCGCACGATTACGAGCCGCTGGACCCCAGTCTGCTCCCGGATCTGCCGACAATCTCTGACCTCCCGGCCATTCTGCGGGGCCGTCCTGGCAGTGCAGCCATCGCGCAGGCGCAACACTTTCTTTCCACGAATCTCGACGCCGCACCCATGATCGTGGACCTGTCGATGTTCGAAGGCGACCACACCGCCGGATCCCACATTGCCCGGGGACTATGCCGTGAGGTTGCGCTCTCGGGTCGGCCGATGATTGTTGACGTGCGCATGTGCAGTGGGGATACGCCCGTCATCGCCATCATCGGTGAATTAATGGACCTGGATGCACCGGTCATCATCGTCTCGGACAACCGGCGTGACCTTGGCACCTGGAGCCGTCGGGCCCTCACCCTGCCCCTACCCACAGCTCAGCAACGTGCGCAATGGTGGCGAACCCTTCGTCCAGATGCCGATCCGGCCCTCGCGCAGATCGCTACACATGTCGATCCCGAGGACCTCGCACGCATGGATGCATCCGATGGGACGTCCGTCCTCGTTTCTCGGGCTCGCGGTGGCCAGCGAAAGTCGCGTGTCACCACCGTCACGCCCTCGGTGCGGCTGCAGGACGTCGTGCTCGATGGGCTGCCCGCAGAGCAGTTGTCCGAGCTGGTTGATCGTGTGCGTTATCGCGCCACCGTGCTGGATGAGTGGAAAATGCGGCCAGGTGGATCACGCGGCCGAGGCGTGACGGCGCTGTTTGCCGGGGAGTCCGGAACCGGCAAGTCGATGTCCGCTGAAGCACTCGCAGGCGAGCTCAGCGTGCCTCTGTTCTCCGTCGATCTCGCCAGCATTGTCGACAAGTACATCGGCGAGACAGAGAAGAACCTCGAGGAGGTCTTCCGCGCGGTGGAGAACGAAGACGGTGTTCTTTTATTCGATGAGGCCGACGCACTGTTTGGCAAGCGATCGGATGTCTCCGATGCCCGTGATCGATACGCCAACATCGAGGTGGCGTATTTGCTTCAGCGCATCGAGTCCTTCGACGGGCTGGCGATCCTCACTACCAACCTGCGCGCCAACTTAGACGAAGCCTTCCAGCGACGCCTCGACATGATTGTTGACTTTCCCGAGCCAGATACTCCCGCGCGCACGGCCATCTGGGCCAAGGCGTTGGCGGGTTTCCCGGGTGCTTTCACACAGGAAGACCTGGAGACACTCGCGATTCTGGACATCACCGGCGGATATATCCGCGCGGCGGCCATCAGTGCGGCGTACAAGGCGGCCGCGCAGGGCCAGACGGTTATGCGGACCCACGTGCTGGCTGGCGTCAAGGATGAGTGGCGAAAGTCCGGCCGGTTGAACTTCCCCGAGCACGCGTTTGCCGGGTGGTCGGACCGCTGAACGGGCGGCGCGACTATGCCTCCTTGTCCTCCTCCTCGATGAGCGGTGCATTCTCTGCGGGACCGCCGATCAGTGGATCAGCGGACTGACCAATGACGTTCTGGCTCGCGAGACGGTTGTGATCGGCGAGGCCCCGATTCCGGTATCCGGTCGTCTGTTCTTCCAGGCTTGAGCCGGCAGCGACGAGGGCGGCCTCCAACTTCAGGCGTTTTTGATCACGCTCGTTCTGCTTCTTGGTCGCATATGCCTGCCGCTCTTCTTCCGTTGTGCCGTGCCCGTCCTTCTGCACAAATTGACGGTTCTCGTCACGCTCGCCCTTGAGTATGGGCATCTGGCCTTGCTCGTCGTACGCGTCATGAATGTCTGTGTCCGTGACATCGCCCCCCGCATCTGTGTTCGTGGGCTTCCATTCGCCAGCGGTGGGGTCGTAGACGTTGAATCGCACCCTCTTGTTCGTTGCGGCCTGTCGGGTGGGCTTCGGATTGTTGAACTCTCCGTCGCGCCAGAATCCAGTGAAGTAAGCCGAGCGCAGGGCACGCTTTGACTGGGACGTTCCTTGGAAGGCCAGGTTTCCCTGATCAGCCAGGTGCTGTTTCCCGTATTCGTGGCGGAGCTCCTGCTCCTTTTCCCACGACTCCTCCATGGCTTCGCCGTACGAGTCCCGCGCGTCGTCGAGCCCCCTGGGGGGGATTACTCCCCCGCCAAGCAAGTTGGAGAGGCCGGCTGCGGCCTTGTTGTACTTGCCTCCTTGAGCCAGTTTCGGCCCTGCCGAGCCTGCAAATTGTCCGCCGGGCTCGAAAGCGGCACTGTGGCCAGCTTCAGCAGTGAAGGCGACTTCGCGGGCCTGCTCCGCTTGGGCGAGGCCTGGCGACCGGGTGTTCTCGTCGTGAATGCGACCACCGCGGGTCTTGAGAATCGATCGTGGCAGAGGGTTTGCGGGCTGTGGTCGGTCAAACAATCCTGCGAACTTCGCTCTCAATTTCCGCTCGCGTCGACGCTTCAACCAGCCCCAGTTGTTCCAGTTCAGAAAACCGCCGGAGCGGGTCTTATGGATGCTCGCGAGCTTGCTCCTAAATTCGTCTGACTGGTTAACGCGTTGCCTGCCGAGGTCGGCCGGGCTTGCACCCTCGTCTTGTTCAACCATGGGACTGGCGCGCAGAAAATCGCTCTCATCTTTAGAAACCGGAGCACGTTGGAGCGAATCGACATCGAGCAGTGGCTCGTAATCGGACATCGCTGAACTCCCGAGGAGCGTAATCCTTAAACATGGAACAGATTAGGGGACCGGGGTGCTCCCTGTGAGGCGTTGGTCACCGCATGAGGGGCGCCCCGTGAGGCGCCCCTTCGCGCTGGCGGTGGCGGTGGGATTTGAACCCACGGTGAGCTTTCACCCACACACGCTTTCGAGGCGTGCTCCTTTGGCCACTCGGACACGCCACCGCCGGAGAGGGTACAAGACAAAGCGAGGGCGACCTGACGGTCGCCCTCGCTGACTGGCGGAGGTTACGGGATTTGAACCCGTGAGGAGTTTCCCCCTACACGCTTTCCAAGCGTGCGCACTCGGCCACTATGCGAAACCTCCGCCGGAGAGGCTACCTCCCGAGGTTTTCTCCGGCACCGTGTGGGCCGTACAGTTACGCCGACCCCTCGTGCGGCGTCACCAGGTGAACCCCCCCAGGGCCGGAAGGCAGCAAGGGTAAGCGTGCTCTGGCGGGTGCGCGGGGGGTCCCTTTCTTCCCCTGTTCTTGGCCCAAGGTCCCGGCGGGACCAGCGTCTAGGGTGCTCCTGTGTCCATGGCCCTGTATCGCACCTATCGCCCGGCCACGCTGGCCGAGGTCGTGGGGCAGGACCACGTCACCGGTCCACTTCGCCGGGCCCTTGAGAACGATCGCGTGCACCACGCCTACCTCTTTTCGGGCCCACGTGGCTGCGGCAAGACTTCCACCGCGCGCATCGTGGCTCGTTCACTCAACTGCGAGCAAGGCCCCACCCCTGATCCCTGTGGTGTGTGTCAGAGCTGTGTTGACCTCGCGGCCAACGGTCCCGGTTCCATCGACGTCATTGAGCTCGATGCCGCCTCGCACGGCAAGGTCGAGGACACCCGCGAACTGCGTGAGCGCGCGATGTTTGCCCCGGTGTCCTCGCGTTACAAGATCTTCATCATCGACGAAGCCCACATGGTCACCAACGCGGGTTTCAACGCCTTGCTCAAGTTGGTCGAGGAACCCCCGCCGCATGTGCGGTTCATCTTTGCCACGACCGAGGCGGACAAGGTTCTGCCGACCATCAGGTCGCGCACCCATAACTACACGTTTCGCCTTGTGCCGGTTCGACTGCTGCAGCAGCACTTGGCAGAGGTGTGCGACCGTGAAGGAGTGGCTGCGGACCCCAAGGCACTTGCGCTCGTGGCACGCGCGGGCGAGGGCAGCGTGCGCGACAGCATGTCGATTCTGGGCCAGGTCATCGCGGGCTCGGGACCCGAAGGTGTCACGTATGCCGACACTGTTTCCCAGCTCGGTGTCACGGATCGCATTTTGCTTGACGAAACGATCGAGGCACTTCTTCAGCAGGACGGCGGCGCGCTCTTCCGCGTTATTGATCGCGTGATTGATGCCGGTCACGACCCTCGCACATTCGTCACCGATCTTCTCGGTCGTTTCCGCGACCTGATCGTCCTCAAGAACGTCCCCGATGCACTCGACCTCATCGATGCCCCAGAGGATGAAGTGGCTCGCGAAGTCGCGCAGGCGGAACGATTCGGGATGGTCGAGCTCACGCGCGCGGCAGACATTGCCAGTGCCACCGTGAGTGGTCTACGCAATGCCACTGCGCCGCGCCTGCACCTTGAGCTCATGGCTGCTCGTCTGCTTCTTCCAGCGGTCGACGCTGATGTCACAGGGCTGCGGGCCCAGATGGAT
>JBAWXR010000118.1:0-5783 GCA_037143955.1 Actinomycetes bacterium | reverse complement strand
CAACAAGGGCCGCGGCTCAGCACAGACCACCCTGACCATCTCGCTGCAACCGCTCGGTGCGTCGACCAAGGTCAACATCAGCATGGATCTGACCATCTCCGGTGCTGCGGCCCAGTACGGCCGCGGGCTGGTGCAGGACATCACCGGTGTCCTGGTCAGCCAGACGGCGGGCTCCATGAAGTCGCGCATCACGGCGATCTCCGAGGGGCGCGACCCGATGTCGGTGGGCGGGCCCAAGGCTGCATCCGGCCTGGCAATCGGCCTGACTGCTTTCTCACGCGCCGCCAAGCGCGTCTTTGCACGCTTCTTCCTGCCCTACCAGCCGGCTCCCAGCCGCTAGACCCGGAGGTCCACCATGACTTTGTGGCTTATCGGCAACATCGTTCTGCTTGTGGTGATCGTGCCCGTCCTCGTGGCACTGCTCAACAGGCTGCTCGGCGCTCTTGAGCGCGTGCGCGGTGCGGCGGACGATGCGCTTGCAGGCGGCGTCGCACTCATCGGGGAACTGCACAACACCCCTGAGCTTCTCGTCACCACTGACGATGTCATCAAGGAAGTTGCCAACGGCGCGGTGCGCTACGCCGGTCCCGTATCCAAGTTGCTGGGCTAGGAGGAACACCATGCCAGTGGAAGCAATCATCACCCTCATCCTGGGTGCGCTCATCATCGCGGCAGCGGCCATCGGCCTCATCCGCGTCATCGGTCACTTGAGCGCCACCGCCAAGACGCTTGACGCGCTTGACGGCGGAGTGAAGGTCATCGTCGCGCAGACATCAACCGTCGTGCCCGTCGTGGCGTCCGTCAATGCGAGCCTGGCGCCTGTGCGCAGCTTCGCGGATTCGATCTAGGAGGGCTCATGGATTTCACCGGACATGAGGGTTGGCTTGTCGGGTTCATCATCGGCTTGGTGGTTGTCCTCGTCGTCGTCGCACTCGTCGTACCGATCCTGCTGCTTGCGGCACGCATCGGAAAGCAGGCCGGCAGCATCCTCTCCGGCCTGGAGCAGGCGGAGATCAACACCGCGGGCTTGGCAGGACTGAACACCACCATCGAGTCGGCTCTTGCCATCATCGCCGGTCTCAAGCGCGGACGCACCAGGCTGGGAGGCTGACATGGATTCGCAAGTTGAAGCACTGTGGACGTGGGCCAACATCCTTGGCATCGTCGTGGTGGTGGCCGTGGCCGCACTGCTGACGATCCTGGTGATCCTGGTTCGCGTGATTGACAAGCGGGTGGCCGCAATCAAGGCGACGCTGGAGAAGACCTCTGAGAACACCGCGGATACCGCACTCATCACCACCACCTCTGGCGGAGTTGAACTGGTTCTCGAAGAAGGTCTGCAACACCATCTGTTCCTCGGACGAGTATTGGACAAGGTGCGGTCATGAGCGGTCTTGCATTGTGGTCAGTCATCGACATCGCGGCTCTTATTGCGGGTCTCGCGGTCTACCTGTTCATCGTGGGTGGACAGCTCAAGCGGGTGGCCGGCAACCTTGAGGAAGCTGCCGCACTCGTCTGGAAGATCAAGAAGGACGCCGAGGCGATCGAGCCGGGTCTCAAGGGCATCAACACCACCGGTCGCGTCGTCGCTGGTGCACTTCCCCTGCTCTACGGCATGGGTGAGGGCATCGTTGCCGGCGCCACCTTCAAGCATGAGGAGCACGAGGCCGACGGCGTCAACAAGCCCGCCATGGGCACGCGTCGTACCCGCCTCATGGAAGCGGTCGGAGCCGACCTCGACTAGAAAGCCGTGAGATAAGCGTGGCGCTCCGGGAGTCCCGGGGCGCCACGTCCTTTTGTGCCAGGTTCGTTATTTGGTCGGGTCGCGATCGGTGGTCAGCGCGTCGGTAACAGAGGTCTCGTACTCACCGATCCACTCGGCCTTCCACGCCTTGTCGTACTTCTCCAGGTTGCAACTCGGGTCATAGATCGCCATGAGCTCGCGCGCGATCTGCTCGCGGTGTGCTCGAGTACCGCCCGGCACCTGAAGCCAGCACACATGCAGTGCGAACTTGCCACCCGCACGGTCGATCCACGCGGGCGAGCGCTCGTGGCGGAAGGGGAATCCCACCGTGGACAGGTCGTCAGCGTGGTCGACATAGATGACCGCGAACTCCTGGGGCTTTTTAGGATCGGCTTTGGCCAAGATGGCGTACACGGCCGGCTCGCTGGGCGCTGTCCAACCGGCGAGGGCGCGAGGACCTTCGAAGGAGTAGCCCGCGAGACTGCCGAGCCGGATCACGGTGCGAGATCGTCGAGGTCGGCGAAGTCGTCGTCCTCGCTCATGGACTCCGCGCGCGCCACCGGCCACTGCGGCAGATCAGTCTTTGCCACCGCATTCGTGAACATCTCCAAAGCCATGTCGACGGCGATGTCTGAGTTGGGGGCTTCGACGATGATCTGAGCGCCGTAGCCCATGGTCCCCATCCCTGAGGCGATGCCACCCAGGGGTGCGACCGCATCGGCAAGCTCCACCACTTCTTCGAGCGTGACTTCGCGGTCACCCTCCGCCTGCAAGGACACGCTGAACCTCATGCCTTACCCCACCTTCGACAGTCGCACGGCCAATCGCTCGAGGCTAGCGAGGTTATGGCCGGAGTGCACCTCGTCAATGAAGGGATCGGCGACGATCATGCCGAGTGAGGCGGGCACGTACACGACTGCGTCGCCCCGGTGCGGGTTGACCCAGATGATCCGGTGCGCCAAGCGACCCAGGATTTCCATGGACTCCGCCAGTGCTTGGGGCTCGCCACGGTCCAGGCCGTCAGAGCAGATGACGACGATCGCGCCGCGGCCCAGACGTGAGCGTCGGGCCTCACGAGTGAACTCGCGTAGGGAGTCGCCGATGCGAGTGCCGCCATCCCAGTCCAGAACGGCATCGCCGGCGAGCTTCATCGCGTCGTCGGGATTGCGGCGGTCGAGAGAACGGGTGATGCGGGTCAGTCGGGTCCCGAAGCAGAAGACATCGACTTTGGCATTGGCTCGTCGCGCGGAGTACGCGAACTGGAGGAGGTTGCGCGAGTAGTCGGCCATGGAGCCCGAGACGTCGAGTATGAGCACGAGAGGGCGCAGCTTGTGCTTGCGCTTCTTATACGACAGCGTTCCGGGTTCGCCGAGTGAGCGCATGGTATCGCGAGCCATTCGCCGCATGTCGAGCTGCGCGCTGCGGCGGGCTCGAGTGGTGCGATGCGTGCGCCGGGTAGGCGGGGTGACCCGCATGCGGGCCATGAGGCGACGCACCTGACGCAGTTCGTCATCTGAGCAGTCGGCGAAAGCCTTGTGTCGGTAGACCTCAGAGGTGCTGGCGACATAGCCGAGCTTGACTTCATCGGGGTTGAGCTCGCCGGGAAGGCCCTCTTCAGTGTTGGGGATCTCCAGAGTGGCACCCGCATTTGACGAAGCGCGAAGCTTCTTGCGTTGCTCGCTCGCGGTGGCCGGATCAATGTCAAGAAAGAACTGCTGGAAGACCACGTTGTAGATGGGCACGTAGTCGCGTCGTCGGACAAGGCTTGCTCTGCCTGCCCAGTAGACGTTCATGAGATCGGAGATGTCCAGGGTGGCGACACCGGCGTTAAAGGTGATGACGTCATCCGACCCGATGGGCAACCCTGCCGCACGAAGTGCGTGGCCAAACTCGACGAGAAGTTCGTCGATTCCGTCAGCCGATGACATTCTGAATGCTCTTGGAAGTGAACTCGAGGTCGTCGCGGTCCTTCACGACCGCGCCCAACGTGTCGAGGGCAGCCTCCGCGGTGAGAGTCTGCGCGCCCAAGGCGTCCAGGCTTTGGGTCCAGTCGATTGTTTCTGCGACCCCGGGCAGCTTCTCCAGCTCCATGTCTCGCAGGCGGTGTACAGCGGTGACAACCTGGCCGGCGAGGGTGGCCCCCACCTCGGGGAGTCGTGATCGCACGATGGCGACCTCTCGCTCGGCGTCGGGAAAACCGATCCACGTGTACAGGCACCGGCGCTTGAGAGCGTCATGGAGTTCACGCGTGCGGTTGGAGGTGAGGATGACGATCGGGCGCGACTCCGCCTGAATGGTGCCTATCTCGGGGATGGTGACCTGGAAGTCGCCGAGAAGCTCGAGCAGGAATGCCTCGAACTCGTCGTCCGCGCGATCCACTTCGTCGATAAGCAGGACGCATCGGTTGCCCGCGCGGACTGCCTTCAATAGTGGGCGCTCAAGAAGGAAGCGAGGCCCGAAGAGGTCGGCTTCTGATCCGGACGCATCGGCTTGACTAAGCGACCGCACGTGCAGCATCTGCCGCGCGTAATCCCACTCGTAAAGAGCGTGGTGGATGTCGATGCCTTCGTAGCACTGGAGTCTGATCAGGTCGCGTCCGAGCATCGCTGCGACAGTGCGCGCGAGTTCGGTCTTGCCTACGCCCACTTCGCCCTCGAGGAGCAGAGGCTTGCCGAGCTTGAGGGCAAGGAGAAGTGCGGTGGCCAGCCCTCGATCAGCGATGTAGCCGCGATCCTGAAGATCAGATGTGAGCTGAGGGACGGTGAGGTCGGCGAAATCCGCGGTCATGCTGGAGAGGTCAGTTCGAGTTGCCGAAGACGAGGTCGCCCACGGTTCCGCCACCGAGCTTTCCTTCACGGGCAAGCTTGTTGCGCCAGGCAGTGGCGAGGTCAACGCCCTGCTCCGCAAAACCGTCGAAGGTGACGTCCTTCATGTTGCGGCAAGCCTTGTTGGGATTGCATTCCTCATCAAGCTCGTCCATATCCCGCGGGGTCCCCTGCCAGATGTGGCGAAGGGTCTCGGCGGCTTGATCGCTCTCGTGGGACATGGGGCACCTCTCATTGACGTCCTTGAAGGGTACCAAGCCCAATATGCCCCCGCAGCGCGGCGAGAAGGGCCCCCGGGACTCCCGCGCTAGCGTGGGAGCGTCCTTCTATCCCCGGCTCTGGGAGTCACCATGTCCGTGGTCTACAACGTCCTGTTGGTCCTGCACTTCATCGGTCTGGCCATGCTTCTGGGGGCCTTCATCCTCCAGGTGGCCTCGCCACAGAAGACCGTGACGCGGTGGATGTTTGACGGCGCCCTGACTCAGCTGGTGACCGGAGTGGCCATGGTGGGACTGCTGTCAGCCGGTGCCATGGAAGGGGAGTCAGCCAACAACGCGGTGGTGGGTATCAAGACCGTTGTGGTCATCATCGTGGCGATCTTGGCCTTCATCGGCAGGCGTCGACCGGCTCCGCAGACGGCCCTGTGGGCCATCATCGGCGTGCTCACGCTGGTCAACGTGTGCGTAGCGGTGTTCGCAGGGATTGTCGTCAGCTAGGCAGACTGAACAGCCCTTCGGCCTGGCTCAGGCCGACTGAACGATCATGAACGCCTCGGCCAGTCGGCCCTCGGCAAACCCGGCAGCCTGTGCCTGCATGGTCATCCAGCCGCGAACCCGCGTCTCGAGGTCATCCATGTGCGCGGTCTGGCTCACGTGCGCGCGCAGCGCATCTAGTTTGGCGTCGAAGTCATCAGTGATGTCGATGTAGGTGTCGGGTGAAGGTGTGGCCATCACCCAGACCTCGGGGCAGGTCCATGGTTCGAGGCCCTCATCATTGAGCAGAACCGGATGGGCAAATGGATTGCGTGCATCGGGGTAGATCGCCTGGATAGCTGCGTCGCCAGCGGCGAGGTGATCGGGGTGTGAGGCCTGGATGCGCTGCCAGTTGCGTTCGGGAGACTGAATCAGCATGCGGTCGGGGCGCACCTGCCGAATCACTCGGCTGATGTCTCGGCGCAGCTCGTGAGACACCGTGAGTTCGCCATCGACGTAGTT
>JBAWXR010000117.1:0-5916 GCA_037143955.1 Actinomycetes bacterium | reverse complement strand
GGCCAGCGAACCCCTGTGGATGCCGTACTCCGTAAAAATAGACTTCACCGGCTTTAGGGCCGCAACGAGTTGAATACGCACCTACCTATGCTCTCAGGAAGAATCTTCGCTGCTAGCCTGACACACGTTTGCCTCCGTAGCTCAGGGGATAGAGCGCCGGTTTCCGGTACCGAAGGTCGCAGGTTCGAATCCTGCCGGGGGCGCAATCGACCCTCCCCCAAATAGAGCAAGGCTGACGATGCCCCCCACAGATCGTGTCCACTATGCGCTCACCGCACGCAGCTACTACCCGATCATCCTGGCGCTGTTCTGCAGCATCCTGATCATCTCCAATATCGGTGCCACCAAACTGATTCAGTTCGGCCCGCTCATCACCGACGGCGGGGCGTTCCTCTTTCCCATCACGTACGTGATCGGCGACGTTCTCAGCGAGGTCTACGGCTTCAAGGCTGCCCGTCGAGCAGTGTTCATGGGCTTTGCCGTCTCGATTCTTGCCGCGATCACGTTCTACGTCGTGCAGCTGTCTCCCCCGGCCCCGGGCTATGAGAACCAAGCAGCATTTGAATCCGTACTCGGGTTCGTGCCCCGCATCGTGCTGGCCAGCATCTGTGGCTATCTGGTGGGTCAGCTACTCAACTCATATGTGCTCGTGCGGATCAAGGCCATCACCAACGAGCGCTTCCTGTGGGTTCGCCTCATCGGATCGACCGTGGTGGGCGAGCTCGCCGACACGCTTGTCTTCTGCACCGTGGCCTTCTACGGCATCATCACGGGCGCGGAGTTCCTCAACTACGTGCTTGTGGGCTACATCTACAAGACCCTGCTTGAGGTCGTATTGCTCCCGATTACCTATCCCACGATTCGGTGGATCAAGAAGCACGAGCCAACATACGAGCTAGCACCTGCTGCTTGAAGTCCACGTAGGTTCCATCGATGATGCTCGCACGGATGTCGTCGAGCAGACGCACGATGTAGCGCTCGTTGTGGATGGTGGCCAACGTTGAGGCCAGCATTTCTTTGGACTTCAACAGGTGATGCACGTAGGCCCGAGTGTGGTGCGTACACGTGTAGCAATCGCACTCGTCGTCGATCGGGCCGAAGTCGCGACGGTATCCACCGTTGGTGAGGTGGAAGCGGCCGTCAGGGTGATAGACGGTGCCGTTGCGCGCATTGCGCGAGGGGGCCACGCAGTCGAAGGTGTCTGCGCCTGCCTC
The DNA here is from genome assembly GCA_037143955.1 of Actinomycetes bacterium. GTDB lineage: Bacteria > Actinomycetota > Actinomycetes > S36-B12 > S36-B12 > JBAWXR01. The sequence continues at coordinate 4,702 of JBAWXR010000117.1, read as the reverse complement.
GACCCCGACGAAAAGGTCCACGGGATCACCGATGCCCAGCAAGTGACGAGGTTTATCGACCGGAAGCTCCTCGCACACCCAGCGCACGATGGTGCCGAGTTCGGCCTTCTCCAGCGCTCCCCCGATGCCGAATCCATCAAAGTCCATGTCTGCCAGCCCACGCGCTGACAATCGGCGCAGGTCCTCGTACTGCGCGCCCTGCACGACGCCGAACAGAGCCTGATACGGCCGATGGGTGCGGGCGGCCGTCTGCCTCTCATGCTCGGCAATGCAGCGCAAAGCCCACAGGCGTGTGCGCTCCACCGAGCGCTCTTGGTACTCGCGAGTGTTGAGCAGCGTGGTGCACTCGTCGAACGCGAACATGATGTCGGCACCGATCTGGTGCTGCACCTGCATCGACACCTCGGGAGTGAACCGGTGCATCGAGCCATCCAGATGCGATCGAAACGTCACTCCATCGTCGTCCACGTGTGCGAGTCGGTCTTTGCCAGCGGCAATCACATCGTCGGACTGCACCCGGCTGGCATCCATGGCCAACACCTTCTTGAAGCCCACGCCGAGCGACAGCACTTGAAAGCCGCCGCTGTCGGTGATCGTCGGGCCGTGCCAGCCCATGAATGCCGCGAGCCCGCCCGCGTCATCAACGATGTCCGACCCCGGTTGCAGATAGAGGTGGTACGCATTGGCGAGGATGACCTGCGCTCCGAGGTCACGCATCGTCTCGGGCATCACGGACTTGACGGTCGCCTTGGTACCTACCGGGGTGAAGGCTGGGGTCTGGATGTCGCCGTGCGGAGGGTGGATCGTGGCGGCACGACCCAGCGCTGGCCGACCATCAATCACTGCGTCCAGCGGTGCCTCAATCGTGAAGCCAAAGCCGGTCATAGCCGCCAAGGGTGCCGTAGTCGACAGTTAGCGCGCGGTCGGGGGTGCCACGCCCATGCGGCCGGCGTTGAAGTCCTCCATGGCCTGCATGATTTCTTCGCGCGTGTTCATGACGAACGGGCCGTAGTGCGCAATGGGCTCGCGAATTGGCTGCCCGCCGAGCACAAGAAGTTCGAGTGCGGGCGTGTGCGGATCCTGCTTGGCATCCGCGCGAATGGTGAGGGCATCGCCCTCGCCGAACCACACCATCTGACCTTCGGCGAACGGTGTGCGCTCACTGCCGGCGGTGCCTCGACCCGCGAGTGCGTACGCCATCGCACTGAACTGCGGGTTCCACGGAAGCGAGAGCTCGGCCCCCGGCTGCAGCGTGACAGGCGAGTAGGTGATGGGCGTCCAGGTGACTCCCGGGCCGCTGACCGGGCCGAGCGTGCCCGCGATGACACGGATAAGGGCACCGCCATCGGGCGTGGTCGCGAGGGCGACCTGCGCCGCCGAGATGTCCTGGTAGCGCGGCTGGGTCATCTTGAGGCTCGCCGGGAGGTTGACCCACAGCTGAACACCGTGGAAGAGGCCGCCCTTCATGACCAAAGACTCAGGAGGCGTCTCAATATGCAGGAGGCCCGACCCTGCGGTCATCCACTGCGTGGATCCGTCGGCGATGAGGCCGCCGCCACCGGTGGTGTCCTGATGCTCGAACGCGCCGTCGATGATGTAGGTGACAGTCTCGAATCCACGGTGCGGGTGCCACGGGGTTCCCTTGGGCTCTCCCGCTCCCCACTCCACCGCACCCATGTGATCCAGCAGAAGGAACGGGTCGGACTCGCGAAGAGACATGCGTCCTGGGAACGGTCGACGTACCGGGAAGCCCTCGCCCTCGAATGTCGCCAGCGCGGTGACGACCTTGTGCACCGGGCGCTGGGCGGCCTGCGCATCGGGCGCCGGAATGCGCGGAAGCACGAGTACGTCGTCGACGGTGACCGCAGGCATGAGAACCTCCAAGTAGTTGACCCTTAAACTACCATGGAATGGGTGTATCTGCTGTGGCACGAATTATCCCGTGCGATCAATGGTTCTTGTGGTGCTACATATGTCAAGAAACTTTCGGAAAACCCCTTGCGGTGCTTTGACAAACGGGCGTAGAACTCTCCCACCGAACCGAAAGGAACGGGTCGAACGAAGAAGAAGGCCTCGCGCAGGGCAACCTGCGGGCCCCGTGTGCTGGCGGGGCTGCCGACGGAATCGATCGAGAGGTGAGAACGACCGACGATGCGGTGGAAACACCGGATGCGTGCCGCGCCCAGCGCCGGCGTGAGTGCCCCGCGAAAGCGGGCGACGGACGGACACCTCAAAGGCAAGGCCCCTCGAACTCAACCTTCGAGGGGCCTTCGCTTGTTCCTAGTGTGCCTCACGATTCGGGCCGTACCCGCGAGCGCCACTCCGGTAGGCCTCATCCAAACGCCTGAAACCCTCGTCCAGCGTCACCGACGGCGTCCACGCGAGGGCCGCTCGGGTGCGCCTCTGGTCGAACCAGTGCGCGGTAGCTAACTGCTCGGCCAGGAACGAGGTGATTGGCGGTTCCCCGGGGCGCTGTCGCCAGAGTCGCTCCACCACGGCCCCCGCAGCATGTGCCACCGCAAAAGGAACGCGTCCGCGAATGTCAGCGCCACCGGCGTGCGCAATACGCGCAACAAGTTCGGCGACGGTGCGTGGCTCCCCGTTGCTCACCACCAGTGCCTCACCACCCGGGCCGCGCTCAGCCGCACATGCAAGTGCTTCGGCAGCATTGTCGATGTACGTGGTGTCGATGAGCGCGTGACCGCGATCGATCACAAACAGTCGGCCTGATCGCGCACGATCGATGATGCGCTCGACCAGCTGTGTATCGCCCGGGCCCCACACGAGATGCGGGCGGATCACCGTGACGGTGAGTTCAGCTTCGTTGGCATCAAGGGCAATGAGCTCGGCCATCGCCTTGCTGCGCGCGTAGTTCCCGCGGGCGGCATCGGGATCAGCCGCCTGTGCACCAGCCCCCACAAGTGGTTCGCCGGCGTGCGCCACCGATGGGGAGGACACATGAACCAACCGAGCGACACCAGTGTCACGACAGGCCTGCACGACATTGCGCGTGCCATCGACGTTGACCGCAACAAAGGTGTTCCAGTCCCCCACCATCGACACACGTGCAGCAAGGTGAACAACAGTGTCGTGACCGGCCATCGCCCGCGTCACTGCCGCGGCGTCAGTGATGTCGCCGAGAACTTCGCGCGCATGGCCCGAGGGCGCTCGCTGGAATGTGGTCACCTCGTGGCCGCGCCTCTGCAGTTCGGCGACAGTGGCCCCACCCAGCAGTCCTCGGCCCCCGGTGACAAAGACCTTCACGAACGTCCCGCCAAGACCTGCGAAGCCCACGTGGCCAAAGCCGTGCGGTCCACCTTGGAACGGTGCCGGATGTCGACGGGCAGCGACGCGCGCGCCAGTACCGCCGCCACAGGGAAGCCGGCCACTGCCCGAACTTCGTCGATGAGCTCCAGATCTACCTCGCGATCGGTCTGCAGGATGACAACAACCTGCTGGGTGCCCACTGGACCTACCCCCACCGCCGCGGCCTGCTGGACTGAGGCAAGTTCTCCGACGCGCTGCTCGATCGACACAGGTGCAAGCGGACCTTGCGGGGTCGTGATGACGTGCGACAGTCGCCCACCAATCCACAGGCGTCCCCATGCATCGATCTCTCCGACGTCACCGGTGCGATGCCAGCCGGCCTCGCGGCTACTGCGTCGCTGGGTGGCCCACAACGCGTCGTACCGATCCTTGGCGTGATGCGCGTGCACCGCGACCTCGCCCATGATGAAGGGCGCATCACTCAAGGGTCCGGATGCAACGCCAGCACTGTCGACCGCGCTGATGCGCACGTCGACACCAGCGATGGGCCTGCCGACCAGCACCCCGGGCCCGTCACCCGCCGCACGGATGTCGTCCAGCGACACATCGCAGACCGGCAGAACCTCTGTCATGCCATAGGGCGTGCGAACATCGGCCTGCGGGCACAACTCCTGCATACCCTGCAAGATTTCGCGCGATACAGGCGCGCCGGCCCCCAGCACCAGGCGCAACGAACTCAGCGCCGATCGGTCCGGCAACGTCTCACGTGTCGCGAGCACTGCGCGAAGTGCCGCCGGCGAACCCCACATCAGCGTGCCGTTGACCGCGCAAACGGCTGCGCCCAGTGCTGACGCTGTGAGCGTGGCCGGACGCATGACATCCATGTCGGGGATGACCGAAGGGATGCCGAGTGCCGGCCCCAGGACGGCCCACGGTGCGAACGCGGCGACAAGAGCATCGTGCTCGGTGATCGCGTAGTGCGCCGCGAGCATGTCTCGAGTGCGCTGCACCTGCTCATGTCGGTAGACCACGCCCTTGGCCGGTCCGGTGGACCCTGACGTGAAGACCACGATCGCTTCGTCATCGTGGCGCGCCATCGGCGGGATGGGCAGACGCTCACCCTCGGTCGCGATGCGCGACAGATGACGTGATGGAATCACGCGCGCGCCCAATCCCTTGACGACCGGCACGGCCTTGGGAAGTGCAATGATGACGCGAGGCCGTGCGCTGCGTAAGGCACGACGGATGCCGCGCCCTCCTAGAGCTGCATCGACGACGACGGTCGCCCCGATGCGCCAGCAGGCGTACACGGTGGCCAGCAGGTCGGCCCCCGGGGGCACGAGCACCGCGACCCGGTCGCCGGGGCGTACCCCGGCAAGGGCGAGCCCGGCGGCGACGTCGCGCACGCTCCGGGCGAGCAGGTCGAAGCCCACCC
>JBAWXR010000116.1:0-5947 GCA_037143955.1 Actinomycetes bacterium | reverse complement strand
CCTCGACCTGCTCAAACATCGGAGCATCGATGAGCCACAGGAACGCCCACTGCGTTGCGTCGATGAGCCCGCATCGCTCGCCGATCTCCAGTCGCGCAGCACCCAAGAGCGCCCGAGCCTCTGATGTCTTGCCCGCCGCGAAGAAAATGCAATCCCCAGGTAAAGCTCCCGCGGCAGCGGCGAGCCCGTCGCGCTCGGTCTCCGACAAGTTCTTCGCCACCGGTCCACCGAGAGTGCCGTCCTCCTCCACCGTGACGTAGGCAAGTCCCTTCGCCCCGCGCTGCTTGGCCCATTCCTGCCATGCGTCGAATTGACGACGCGGTTGTGAAGCACCGCCTGGCATGACAACGGCACCGACATGCTCCGCCTGGAAGACGCGGAAAGGAGTGTCAGAAAAATAGGACGTGAGATCAACAAGTTCGTGGCCGAAGCGCAGATCCGGTTTGTCAGATCCAAAGCGCCGCATGGCCTCCATGTACGTCATGCGCGGAATCTCGCCGAGCTCAACGTCCAGAATTCCCTTCCAGACCTGGCGCACGAGTTCCTCACCAACGTCGAGAACGTCTTCCTGCTCGACGAACGACATTTCGATATCGAGCTGAGTGAACTCCGGCTGCCGGTCGCCCCGGAAATCCTCATCGCGATAGCACCGAGCGATCTGGAAGTACCGCTCCATGCCGGCCACCATGAGCAACTGCTTAAACAACTGGGGTGACTGGGGAAGCGCATACCACTTGCCTGGCGACAATCGGGCCGGGACAAGGAAGTCGCGAGCACCTTCAGGGGTAGACGCCGTGAGCGTGGGAGTCTCGATGTCCAGGAATTCGCGGCCCAGGAGCACTTCCCGACAGATCTGGTTGACCTTGGACCGCATGCGCAGTGCATCACCGGCCGATGCACGGCGAAGGTCGAGATACCTGTGCCGAAGTCGTACTTCTTCGCCCACCGGTGCTCGATCGTCCAGAGGAAACGGCAGTGGCGCGGATGCCGAGAGGACCTCGACCTCACTGGCCATGATCTCAATGGCACCCGTGGGCAGGTCGGGGTTTTCGTTCCCTGCCGGGCGGATGGACACCTCACCCACGATGCGCAGGCAGTACTCATCGCGCAGCGGATGGGCCACGTCTGCGTCATGAATGACCACCTGGACGATGCCGCTGGAGTCACGAAGGTCGATGAACGCCACACCACCGTGGTCACGACGACTGGCGACCCACCCGGCCAAGGTCACAGTGCTGCCGGCGTCGGCCGCGGTCAATCTTCCTGCCGCATGGGTGCGGATCACGGTGTGTCCTCCTGGGTGGATGAGGGCGATGCCTTAGATGGAAGGTCAGACATGCGAACAACGCGAGGATGCAGATCCTCCGCCGGCGGATCCCACGCGGCTGCGTCAGCCTCGTACTGATCCCCTGTGCGGATGTCCTTGACGCTACCGGTATCAGGAAACCAGACGAAGGGAATGCCGCGGCGCTCGGCGAAGCGGATCTGCTTGCCCAGCTTGTCGGGCTTGGACGCCACTTCGCAGGCAATGCCACGGGAACGCAACTGCTCCGCCACCTGCCCGCTCAGAGATCGGGACTCTTCATCAAGAACAGCAACCAGAACCGCTGAGGGAACCGCGCGTGTTGCTGCGAGCAGTCCCTTGCCGAGCAACACCGACACAAGGCGGGTGACACCGAGCGAAATACCGACGCCCGGGTACGTGACCTTTCCGTCGGATGCCAGCGCGTCATAGCGGCCGCCCGAACTGATGGAGCCGAGCCCCGCGAAGCCCTCAAGTTCGGTTTCGTAAACCGTGCCCGTGTAATAGTCCAGACCTCGAGCGATGCGAAGGTCCGCGAGAATCGCACCGGGGCGAAGCGAGGCCACACCTGACACCACCCGGGCGAGCTCGTCCAGGCCTTCGTCTAGGAGCGGATCGCTCACGCCAAGTGCACGGACATCATCAACGAACGACGTGTCATGCGAACGGATTGACGCAAGCTTGAGACACATATTTATTGCCGACTCAGACATGCCAGCCTGCTCGGCGAGCATCGTGCACAGAGCAGGCTCGGGCACCTTGTCGATTTTGTCCACCACCCGCAGCACAGCCGCCGTGTCTGTCACACCCAGAGCACGGTAGAAGCCCTCCGCAACTTTGCGATTACTTACGTGAATGACTGATCGGGGAATGGGCAAGGCCGCAAGCAAGGCGGACATCACGACGGCCATGTCGACCTCGTAATGGAAGGCGAGGGAGTCCTTGTCGACCACGTCGATGTCAGCTTGGGTGAACTCGCGGAAGCGTCCCTCCTGCGGTCGCTCTCCTCGCCACACCTTTTGAATCTGATAACGACGGAAAGGGAACTCGAGCTTGCCGGCGTTCTCGACCACGTAGCGTGCGAACGGAACGGTCAGATCGAAGTGCAGGCCAAGTCCGGCGTCACCGTCTCCTTCGGCGTGAAGTCGACGAATGACATAGACCTCTTTGTCAATCTCTCCCTTGCGGGTGAGCTCCGGCAACGGTTCAACGGCGCGCGTCTCGATCGATGCAAATCCATGAAGTTCAAATATCCGGCGTGCCGTATCGAGGATGGATTGTTCGACGATTCGACCCTCAGGCAGCCATTCAGGAAATCCAGAAAGACGGGCACCGGCCATTGCTACAACCCCGTCTTTCGCGCAGGCACAGGGCCTTGGGCCACAAGGGCCTGAAGATAAGGATTCGAGGCTCGTTCAATGCCGATGGTGGTTTCGGGTCCATGGCCGGGAAGCACACGCATGTCATCGTCTGCCGTCAAAATGACTCTGGCGAGTGACGTGAGCATCTGCTCATGGCTCCCACCGGGCAAATCTGTTCGTCCGATGGATCCGGCAAAGAGCACGTCGCCTGCCAGCATCGTGTCGTCAATCTCAAAGACCACAGAGCCCTCGGTGTGCCCCGGCGCATGACGAACGCGCAGGCGCAACCCGGCAAGATCCAAGACATCCTCATCCGAGACCACGCGTATGTCGTCGGGCTCGGTGAGCTCGAGCGAATTGCGAGTCATGGAGAGCAGCGTCTCGCGGGCCGCAACCAGACTTGTCCCCGCCGGATCTACCAATCGATACGTGTCGTCTGCGTGGATCACAGCTGGAATTCCAAAGCCCGAGGCGATGGGTGCCACGGACCACACGTGATCAATGTGCCCATGCGTGAGCAGGACTGCCGCAGGTGCGAGACGGTGCTGGGCCACAAGTTCATGGACGCCGTCGATGGAGTCCTGTCCTGGATCGACGATCACACAGGGCTCGCCCGGTCCCGCTGCCACCACATAGCAATTCGTCGCCCACGATCCCGCGGGGAACCCGGCAACCAGCACGACAACTCCTGTCCTGTAGGCGTGCCAGCCTATCGCCGGCCACCCCGGCAGCCAGGGAGCCGCATGAGGGCGAGGCGGCTCCCAGACGTACAGTGACCGCCGACAGGAGCACCGGCAACACGATCCTCGGTAACGGGATCACCGGCAACAGGAGGCACCGTGGCGACACGCAAGCGCGAGAAGGAACTGGCCCGCGCCAAGTACGAGCGTCAGCAGACCCGTCGCCACAAGCGCTCGTCCGCTCAGCGAACTCTGCAAATCGGCATCGGCATCGCGGTCGCGGTAGTCATCGTCCTCGCGATAGTAGGAATTGGTCTGGCCAATCGCAGTTCGTCATTGGAGGCCACTCCGAGTGAGGCTGGGTCGGCGAGTGCATCGACGAGTGCATCGGCGAGCGCGTCGGCAAGCGCATCTGCAAGCGCATCGGCCCGACCGGTTTCCTGCACAAGCGCCGGCACCCCTCGTGCGGACGACACGACTTTCGCGAGCGCTCCGCCCGCCACTGGCACCCCTCCCACCACCATGACTTTGCACACCAACTGCGGTGACATCGTCATCGCCCTGAACCCCAAGGCGCCGAAGACCATCGCCAGCGAGGCCTTCCTCGCTCAGCAGGGCTTTTATTCGAACACCTCGTGTCATCGCCTGACGACAAACATCATCTACGTCCTCCAGTGCGGTGATCCCAAGGGCGACGGATCAGGGGGCCCGGGCTACACCGTGCCCGATGAGAACCTGCCGGGTAGCGCCGACGCCAACTACCCGGCCGGAACGGTGGCGATGGCCAATGCGGGCCCGGGGACGGCCGGGTCCCAGTTCTTCCTCGTGTACCAGGATTCGACGCTGCCCCCCGACTACACCATCTGGGGCACCATCACTAAGGGTCTGGACATCGTCCAGGGAGTTGCCGCCATCGGAACCACGAACGTCAATGGAGACGGCGCTCCCACCCAGCCGGTGTTTATTACGTCAGCCGAGGTGAGCTGAGCCGATGCTCCGGCTAGGGTGTACTGCTTGACCATCGCCCCCACTGGAGGATCCGTGCCCGACAGCAGCGTGCCCACGCCGGCTGCCCTGCGCCCATCCACGACGACATCGGAGTCCACGCGCTTCGGTCGTGTCGAAGCAGATGGGACGGTCATCCTGTTGGCGCCCGAGGGTGAAGTGGTCGTTGGTCAGTGGGCCGCAGGCGAACCCTCGGCCGGCCTCGCATTCTTTGCACGAAAGTTTGATGACCTGGTTGTCGAGATCGATCTCGTTGAGCGTCGCCTCAACGATCATCGGACTCAGGCCGAGCAGGCGGCCACCGTCCTGACCAGGGTGCGCGAGGCTCTTGCCGCGCGTTCGTTCGTCGGCGACATCGCCTCGCTCGAAGCCCGGTGCGATCGGCTGCAGACCGCCATCGACGCCGGACGCGTCCAAGCCGCTGCCCGTAAGGCTGAGCAGCGCGAGCAGGCGCTTGTGTCCCGCCGCGCCCTGGCCGACGAGGCCGAGCGCCTCTCGTCCTCCACGGATTGGCAGGCCACCACAGTGCGCTTCACTGCGATCGTCGAGGAATGGAAGGGCCTGCCCCGGGCCGACCGCACCACGGAGCAAGAACTCTGGCAGCGGTTGAGCGCGGCACGCACCGCATTCGACAAGGCGCGACGCACGCACTTCAGTGAACTCGACGCGACGCGCAAGGCTTCACAGTCCCGCAAGCGCGAACTTATCGCGGCTGCCGAGGCTCTGGCCACGTCCACCGACTGGTCGGGCACTCCTCGCAAGCTTCGCGACCTTATGGCCGAATGGAAAGTAGCCCCACGCGGCAGCAAGACGGACGAGGACAAACTGTGGAAGCGCTTCAAGGCGGCCCAGGATGCCTTCTTCACGAACAAGACTGCCGCCGAGCACGCCGAGGAAGAAGCACTGCTGGTCAATGTGCCCGTCAAGGAGGCCCTCGTCGCCGAGGCTGAAGGCTTGCTGCCGATTACTGATGCCAAGGTCGCCAGATCGTCACTGCGTCGAATCCAGGACAAGTGGGATGCGGCCGGTGATCTTCCCCGCGCAACGCGTGACGCTCTAGAAACTCGCCTCCGTCGCGTCGACGAAGCGATTCGCAAGACTGAAGCGGAATCCTGGCAGCGCACCAATCCGGAAAAGAAGGCACGCGCCGAATCAACAGCTAATGCTTTCACCGAGGCCCTCGAGCGCATGGAGACTCAGCACGCGGCTGCCGTCGCCACCGGAAACACTCGCAAGGCTGAGGAGCTCGCTGGATCTATTGCCAGCACCAAAGCTCTCCTCGAGGCGGCACGAGGCGCTTCGCGTTAGTCGTTAGATCCGGTAGACGTCATAGACGCCTTCGACCGTACGCACGGCCTTCAAGACCGATCCCAGGTGCTTGGGATCTGCCATCTCGAAGGTGAATCTCGAGAGTGCGATGCGATCGCGCGTCGTGGAGACAGATGCACTCAAAATGTTCACGTGAGTATCCGAGAGCGCCTTCGTTACGTCGGAGAGCAGCCTCGCGCGGTCTAAAGCTTCGACCTGAATATTGACTAGGAACACACTGCTTGATGTGGGCTCCCACGAGACAGGTAGAGAGCTCGTATGCCGGCTTC
>JBAWXR010000115.1:0-5954 GCA_037143955.1 Actinomycetes bacterium | reverse complement strand
CTGGCGTTCACCAACCCGACGGTCAACGCCTACCACCGCCTGGTGCCGGGCTATGAGGCTCCAGTCAACCTGGTGTACTCGGCCCGCAACCGCTCGGCCTGCATCCGCATCCCGGTCACCGGCACCTCGCCCAAGGCCAAGCGCATCGAGTTCCGCGTGCCTGACCCGTCGAGCAACCCGTACCTCGCATTCGCGGCGCAGCTCATGGCCGGGCTGGACGGCATTAAGAACAAGACCGAGCCGCACGCGCCTGTCGACAAGGATCTGTACGAGTTGCCCCCGGACGAACTCGCCAGCATTCCGCAGGTGCCGGGCTCACTCGGAGCCGTTCTCGAGGCCCTCGAGAAGGACAACGAGTACCTGCAGGCTGGCAACGTGTTCCCGGCCGACCTCATCGAGACCTGGATCGACTACAAGCGTCTCAACGAGATCGACCCGGTGCGTCTGCGTCCGCATCCGCACGAGTTCGAGCTGTACTACAACATCTAAACCAGCGACTCCCTCGCGTCGATTCGCCTCGCACGCAACGGGAACCAGCGGCGGCTACCTTTAGGTGGCCGCCGCTGTCACGTGGGAGATCATTCGCGCACAACAATCTGCGGCGGTATGTCTAGAAGACCCCGACTATCAGCGCAAGGACTCGAGTTCATGCTCCAGAACTTCGAGCTCTGCCCCGCCTGCCATCGCTTTCACCAATTCCTCGCGAGTGACATTGTCACGGACGAACTCCTGCACCATCGCACCTCTGTTGAGCAGATAGAAGCGATCGCCAACCAAAAAAGCGTGGTGCGGATTGTGCGTGATGAAGACAACGGCGATTCCGCGGTCTCGCGCCCGAAGCACGTAGCGCAACACGACACCCGACGCTTTGACACCCAGCGCACTCGTGGGCTCGTCCAGAATGAGGACCTTTGCACCGAAGTGGACGGCCCTCGCGATGGCCACCGCCTGACGCTCACCGCCTGACAGTGTCCCCACCGGCTGCTCGGGGTCGCGAATATCAATGCCGATTTCGGCCATCTGGGTTCGGCACACTGACTTGCCATACCTTCGGTCAATCCAGCGGAACGGCGGGAACCCCTGGGTCGGCTCGTTACCGAGGAAGAAGTTACGCCACACCGACATCAGGGGCACGGTTGCCAAGTCCTGGTACACGGTGGCGATGCCCGCGTCCAGAGCCTGCCGAGGGGACTCGAACTCTCGAGCCACACCGTCGACCATCATCTGGCCCTCGCTTGCCTTGTGCACTCCGCTGAGTATCTTGATCAGGGTCGACTTGCCAGCACCGTTATCGCCCAGCACACACGTGACCTGACCCGGGTAGACGCTGAGGGATACATCCTTCAAGGCAATGACATTGCCGAAATACTTCGACACATCAACAAGCCGAAGTGCCGGCACATCTGATGTTGCCATGGGTTCTGCGGTCATCTTCGGGCTCCTCGCGCACGCTTGCCGATGAATGTGTTCACAAGTACCGCCAAGAACAGGATGATTCCCAGGAACAACCACGTCCAGTCGGTGTTCCAGCCGGCATACGCGATACCAATAAACGCCATGCCAATGATCGCTGCACCAATGGAGCTTCCAATCGCCGAGCCGTAACCGCCGGTCAGAAGGCAGCCACCTACGACCGCAGCGATGATGAACTGGAATTCGTCACCCACGCCCTGTCCCGCCTGGATCCCATTGAGTCGCGTCAGATCAATCACTCCGACTAGGGCTGCGGCAAGCGACGTGCACATGAACAGGGTGATCTTGGTGCGCTTCACCGGGACACCGGTGTTGCGTGCCGCGGTGGCGTCGCCGCCAACAGCAAATACCCAGTTGCCAAATTTGGTCCTCGTGAGCGCCCATGTCCCTAACGCTGCAATGGCGATCCACCACACGACAGCAATCTTGAAGTCGTAGGGAGGCCAGAACTCCGAGGAGAAGACCGCATGAGCACTGTCGAAGCCAGCGCCCTTGTCGACATCACTCACGCGGACTGTTCCCGTGAGAAGTTTCGTAAGACCGAGATTCAAGCCACGCAGAGAGAAGAACATCGCGAGCGTGACGATGAAGGATGGTAGGCCTGTCGCCATGACCAGATAGCCATTGAGAAAACCAACGACAAGGGCGAATACCAGCATCGCACCAATGGCGGGCCACACCGGCCACCCCCAGTTGGTGATCAGGAGTCCGCCGAACAATCCCGACGAGCCCACCATGACACCGGCTGAGAGGTCGAATTCGCCACCGATCATCAGCAGGGCTACCGGGACAGCGACGATGCCAATGGTCGAGGCGTAGTCCGACCACCGAGCCGCACCGGTGAGGCTGGAGAAGATGTGGCCGGGTGTCTGATCCACAAGTGCGAACAACACAAACACAACCAACGCACCCATAAGTGCGCCGATCTCAGGTCGCCGGAAGACTCGTACGAGCAGGCTGGTGCCGGCCACTCGCTCATCAGCTTTTGTGGCTGCCAACGGCGTTCCAGACTGCGAATTCGTGGGACCCACGGCACAACCTCCTGCTCGGCTCCTTGCGGAGAGTCAACAACTCACGTCATAAGACACGGACGTGGCAGGGCTGTCCAAGCCCCGCCACGTCCACGTCGACTGTTTAGCGGGTTCCGGCTGCAGCGAGCTTCAGAACGGTATCCGCGTTGTCCTTCGTCACGAATCCCGGGCCCGTGTTCACTGGGAGCCCGCCACCGACTGAGTTGTTGTTCAGCAGGTAGAGGTACAGGAACACGATGGGCAGGTAGCCCTGAGTGAACTGCTGCTGGTCGATCGCGAACTCCAGCTTGCCGTCCTTGATCGCCTGAACTGCCTCACCCGACAGGTCAACCGTGCCGATCTTGATTGCGCGACCCGCCGCATCAGCAGCCGGCATCGCCGACTTGGTTGCGATGTCGGCATTGAGCGCGAAAATCGCGTCAATCGCTGGGTCTGCCTCAAGCTTGGCCTGAATCTCAGCGCCCGTCTTCGCGGGATCCGCTAGTCCGGTCACCTGCATCTCAACGACGTTCTCCTTGCCGAAGGTGTCCTCAAGGCCTGCGCACCGCTCCTGCAGACCAACATTCGAGGCCTCATGGATCGGGCACAAGACCTTCTTGACGCCCAGCGCCTTGAACTTCAGTCCCGCACCCTGGCCGGCCACAAACTCGTCCTGGCCCACGTGCGTGATAGCGCCCAGTTCGAGGTAGGACTTGCTGCCGGAGTTCATGGTGACAACCGGGATTCCAGCATCCTCAGCCTTTTTCAGCGCATCCTTGATGGCGCCGGGATCGGGTGCCGATACGGCAATGCCCTGGCAGCCACCCGAGATACCAGCCTCAATGAGCTGGGCCTGCTTGGCGGCATCGTTGTTCGACTCCTGATAATCGACCATGATCTTGCCGTTGTAGTCGGTCTGCGCCTGAAGCGCACCCTTCTTGGCAACGGACCAGAAGCCGCCACCGTCACCGTGTGTGTACTCGCAGATCTTGTAGCTTGCCGCAGCGGCAGTGTCGCCTCCGGCCGCGGGAGCCGAGGAATCCGTGCCGGCCGCGGGAGCCGAGGACGTCGTGCTACTGGTGCTTGAGCAGGCGGTGAGCAGGAGCGCGCCAGCAACGCAGGCGACTACTGCAACCTTTCCAACCTTCATATAAGGACCTCTCGTAGATATATCAATGTCCGGTTCGGGAGCGACGAATATGCTCACCCATCACTGGCCTAGCCGTGCACCCGAGCGTGGAGCTCACGTGCCACCTCACACTCGCGCACCACGGTGGCAACGGGCGAAAGAAGCGCCTATGCGTTACGGAAAAGTTACCTCGTCCGGTGCCTCATGCGTGAAACCGAGGCGGGCGGCCAGCCACGCGTAATCACCCGCCGGCGACATCAACCGGGACGCCGCTGCGCACGGACGCCCATGCTGCCTCGCCAAGGACCAATGCGGCGCGCCCCGCTTCTCCGGGCACAGGAGAGGGTCCCCCGTCGCGCACGTAGCTGACGAAGGCCTGCCACTCCAGCAGGTACGCGGCCTCGTACCGTTCTATGAAGAAGTTCGGGAGCACTTCAGTGCCGCCACCGGCTGCCGTGAGAATCTCAGTCGAGTTCTTTCGCAAATTTTGACTGGAGGCCGAGCCCAGCGACCCAAAGACCTCGACGCGCTGGTCGTATCCGTAGCTGGCCTGCCGGCAATTGTCGATGGTGGTGATGACGCCGTTCGCATGCGTGAGGACCGTGACCGCCGTGTCCACGTCACCCGCTTCACCGATGGCGGGATCCACCCGCACGGCGCCCTGGGCCATCACCCGCACCACGGGCGAACCCACCACATAGCGAGCCATGTCGAAATCGTGGATCGTCATATCGATGAACATTCCACCGCTGACCTTGATGTAAGAGATAGGCGGCGGGGCCGGATCCCGACTGATGATGTGCGCCAGCCTGACCTCACCCACGCGCCCATCGGCTACCGCATCACGCACCGCCTTGTGGCTGGGATCGAACCGGCGGTTGAAACCGACCATGAACGCGACCCCCGCCGAGTCGACAGCTGTCAGACACCGATCGACCTCAGCCAGGCTCATGCTGATCGGCTTCTCGCAGAAAATCGCCTTCCCCGCGGCAGCCGCCTGCACAGCAATGTCCACGTGGGTGTCCGTCGACGTGCAAATGGCGATGGCATCGACGTCGTCGGAATTGATGAGCTCGTCGATGCTCGAGGCCGAATCGACACCCAGCGACGACGCCACATCCTGCGCCAGATCCTGCGCCACGTCGAAGACGGCGGCCAGGCAGGCTCCGGGGGTGCGCTGCGCCACGATGGTTGCGTGCATGCGGCCAATGCGACCGACTCCGGCCACGGCGATCCGCAAAGGCTTCGTCACGGACGTCTCCTCTGGTTGTACTCGGTTAGTTCTGCGCCAAGCTGCTCGGGCGTCCATTCCTGGGCAAGCGCCCGGCGGACGAGGTCGGCCTGGTTTGCCGGGGCAACCCCGCCTACGGGCGGATCAGTGTCGGCATTGGTGGGAAAGGCGTAGCCGTCCGCTGCTGCCGCAACAGCGTTGTGAATCAGATCCATGTCCGTCCCCGCCAGTGCACGCGCCCGAAGGCTCGGGTAGACCGCGCGGACGAGCCCGTCGTGGTCAATGGACTCCATGGCCTTGCCGAATGGTGAGGAGACCTGGAAGAGGTTGACCATGCGCTTGATGTCCGACGTGCGGTTGGTGCCAGCCCCGTGCATCACCGCGGGGTTGAAGAACAGGAAGTCACCGGTGGCAAGCGGCAACTGCACACGGTGGGCCAGCACGTGCTCGCGAACGTCCGGACGCACCGCGGCGAGGAAGCCAGGCAGAAACTTCTGACTGTGCGGCAGGAGCATCGTCGGGCCCGCCTCGACGGGGACATCGACGTGCGCCACGGCTCCCTGAAGAGTGAGCATCGGTGACATCGCATGCACGTGTGCTGGGAACTCAGCGATCGCAGCCTGACTCAGGATCCCCAGGTGATAGTCGCGATGCGGGACTTGCGCCTCCCCGCCGGGGTTAACGACATTCACCTGAGCCGTGACCTGGTAGCCCGGCCCCAGCCAGGCAGTGGACACAAGGGCAAGGACGTCGTTGGCGTAGTAGTCCACGAACGACTCGGGGTCGCGCCGGCCGTGCTTCTCCAGCGCATTCCATATCCGGTCGTTGGCACCAGCCTTGGCGAAGTGGTCGCTGCGCGCGGCTCCTGACGCGTGCTGCTCCTCGATGATCTGTGAAAAGAGCGCTGACGTGCGATCGACCACACCGAGATCGGCGAATCCGTGCCGGAAGACCACGACGCCAGGACCGGACTGGAGGGCGTCGGCGAGCTCGATGGACCACCGCTCGAGGGTGGCCACCACCTCGGGGCTGAGGGTCTGCGGGGGCAGGGCGCAGGCCGAATCACCTGAGTGGACCCCAGCCTCCTCGACGTGCTCCATGACCCCCCCGA
>JBAWXR010000114.1:0-6049 GCA_037143955.1 Actinomycetes bacterium | reverse complement strand
GCTGGGAACCGTGGCGGAAGTGCACAACGGTGTCTACACGGGACGCCTTGTCGGACCGCCCATGCACGGTCCGGCCAAAGCCGACGCTGTACGCGCACTCGCCGCAGAAAAGGGTTTCGATCTCCGTGCATGCGCGGCATATAGCGACTCATCAAATGACATACCGATGCTGACATCCGTCGGCACACCCGTGGCCGTCAATCCAGACTCCACCTTGCGCGCCTACGCCCGCACCCATCAATGGCCGATTCATGACTTCCGCCGCCGAGAGCAAATGAAGAGATACGCGTGGCCGGCCGCCGCGGCGCTCACCGGTGCCGTGATCGGTTACTCCATGGCCCGCACGACCAGGCGCCGCTAGCCGAATGCAGATGGCCGTTTGACCAGTAGGTCGAACAGCGAACTTTGGATCTGCTCGCGAACCTGATCGGTGAGGTTGAACACGACCATCGGGTCGTCTGCGGATCCTTCGGGAAAGTGGTCGGTCGAAATGGGTTCGCCGAAATGAATCAGCCACTTGCTCGGCAATGGCACCGCACCCAGCGGCCCCAGCCACGGAAACATCGGCGTGATCGGGAAGTAAGGCAAACCCAGCAGGCGTGCGAGGACTTTCGCGTTGCCCATCATCGGGTACGTCTCCTCTGCACCGACAATCGCCGTGGGAATGATCGGAGTTCCCGTGCGCAGCGCCGCGGCGACAAAGCCGCCTCGGCCAAAGCGCTGCAACTTATAACGCTGACTGAACGGCTTGCCCGTGCCCTTGAACCCCTCGGGGAACACCCCGACAACCTCGCCGGCGTTGAGCAGGCGTTCGGCATCTGGATTACAGGCCAGGGTGTGACCGGCACGTCGCGCCAGATCGCCCATCACTGCGTTCTGAAAGACGAGGTCCGCGCCGAGCAAGCGCAGATGACGATGCTGCGGGTGCTCGTCGTGCACCGCGACCTGAGTCATGATCGCGTCCCACGCAATGACACCGGAGTGATTGGCAACGATCAGCGCACCTGTCTGATCAGGGATGTGCTCAATGCCGGAAACTTCGACGCGGAACCAGTTGCGATACAGCGGACGCATCATGGCCAGCAGCACCTTGTCGGTGAGCTCCGGATCAAACCCGAAGTCATCGACCGCATAGTCGCCGTGAAGGCGACGACCAACAAATTCCCGCCACGACTCCTGGGCGACGTCAGGTTCGCCCATATCTCGATCACCGATAACACCGAGCAACGGATCGTGCGGTTCATGATGCTGCGCACTGGGCTGCGGTCCGGTGTTTCCCACCAATCTGGCGGCCTTCGATGGCCCGGAACGTCGGCCGGGCGGCTCCATCGGGAGCACGGTGGCGTCAGGCAACGTGGGACCTGCTTTCCGCAAATGACTCAAGTGCTTGCGCTGTGGACCAGTCGGGCTCAAAGCCCAGTGTCTCGCGCATCGCCCGCGTATCCAGACTTCGGCCGTAGGTCAGGTACCGCACCGACTCCGGTGAGAAGTCGGCGATGCCACGGCCGACGAGACGCCGAGCAACGACGGGGAACAGCGGCCCGGGAACGATGAGCTGGCGTCGACCCAGCCGGCGGATCGCCTGCGACAGGAGCAGCACGCCATCCCCGGCGATGTTGTAGGTCCCAGCGGTGGGTTCAAGAACCGACAGCCGAATGGACTCCACGAGGTCGTCCTCGTGAATGAATTGAATCCGCGGGTCGAACCCCAGGACGGTCGGCACCACCGGCATCGACAGGTAGGACGACATCGATGTCTGCACGACCGGCCCGATGGCGTTGGCGAAGCGCAATGTGGTGACGTTGACATCCGGACGACGCCTGGCAAAACCGCGGACATAGCCCTCAAGCTCAACAGAGTCCTTCGCCCAGCCCGATGTCGGAACATGCGACGGATTCATGTCCTCGGTGAACTTGGCTGGATCTCGAGGCCCAGAACCATAGACCGCCGACGTGGACTTCACGACAAGCGAGGTGAGCGACGGAGTGCGTTCGCAGGCCGCCAGCAGTTGCATCGTGCCCAGAACGTTGATCTCTTTCATACTCGCCCGGCCGCCGGCCTCGCGAGGGGTTGAGATCGCACCCATGTGGACGACCGTGTCGACCTGGGCGTCAGCCAGAATTCGGCCCATCACGGGATTGCGGATGTCCGCGCGAACGAAGGAAATTCCGGTGATGGGATCGGCCGGCGCGATGACGTCGACGCCAATGACATCGAGGGTCTCATCACGCCCCAGGACGGCGGCGAGACGGCCACCGAGGTAGCGGGACACACCCGTGACCACAACGGTGCGGCGCATCGAACCCCCCGGGGGTGGAGCTACAGCGGCTACTTCTTATTGCGACGCTGGACTCGCGTGCGACGCAGCAGTTTGCGGTGCTTCTTCTTCGCCATCCGCTTGCGGCGCTTCTTGATTACTGAGCCCATGGAAAATCCTTACGTCGGTCGCGACCCGAATTCTCACCCGGGGGACATTCAGTCTACCTACTTCACGTGCTGAAGGCCTTACGCAGTCTCGATGTATGCCGTACGCAGGTAGTCCTGAACTGCCTGCTCGGGGACGCGGAAGGAACGACCGACGCGGACCGCAGGGAGCTCGCCGTTATGCACCAGTCGGTACACCGTCATCTTGGAAACTCGCATCATCGATGCGACCTCCGCAACAGTGAGGAACCGCACGTCGGCGAAATTGCGATCGCTTGCCATCTGAACACCGTCTCTCTGCCTCAGCCGTCCCGGCTTCCCCTCCGGGTCCAACGGTTCTCAGGCTCAGCGAACACTAGTGGCCCCCGGGGCCCGAGCGAAAGTTGGTTCCCAAAATTGGTCCGAGAAAGAGTGACCTACGACCCGGCCAATTCACGACTGCGCGCATGAGCGGCACCCATCGCCTCAATAATCGATGCGCGAACACCCAGTCGATCCATCGTGGAGATGGCCGCCGCAGTAGTGCCATTCGGCGAGGTGACGTTGCTCCTGAGCACTTCGGGCCCCTCAGGTGATGCTGCCAAGAGTTGTGCCGCACCCACGAGGGTCTGGCGCACCATCTGATCGGCCATGTCCGGTTCAAGACCCAAGTCAATGGCTGCCTGGACCATGGATTCGGCGAGAAGGAACAGGTAGGCCGGGCCACTGCCTGACACCGCGGTCACCGAATCCTGAAGTGACTCCGCTACCTCGACGACCAAGCCGACAGAAGACAGGAGCTGCACCGCAAGATCACGACCCTGGGGCGAGCATGCTGGCGCTGGACTCACCCCGGTGACACCCAGGTCGATACGTGCCGGGGTGTTGGGCATGGCTCGAACCACGTCAACACCCGGGCGCACACGTTCGGTGATGGCTGAGGTCGGGATTCCAGCGGCGATGCTCAGAACGAGGCTGCCTGGCTCGACCGCCTGACCTGCGTCGTCGAGCAGGTCACGTACGTCCTGGGGCTTGACCGCGAGCAGCACCACGTCGGCACCGGCAAGTGCATCGCGGACCTCGGCCACCGTGACGCCAAGCTCGGCGATCAACTGTGCGGCACGATCTGCCCGCTTCTCCACCACAACGATGTCGGGCCGAGGGTCACGTCGCATGAAAGCTCGCATGAGCGCCTCACCCATGACACCGCCACCGATCACTGCGATCCGCATCGTTCCTCCGTCGCGTCGATTCAGGATGCACCTGGCAGGAGCGAACGCACCGCACCGCCTATCGAACTCTGCTGCTCGGCCAACCCTCCCACGAGTCGCTCGAACCATGCGGGTCCGAACGGCAGGTAGATGCGCACTCGCTCGCCGTTGCGCAGCAGCCGATCCTGCATGCCCTCAAGGCGGCCCAGATACATCGCGAACTCAAAGGACTGGCGTGGCCGCTGGTAGCGCGCGGTGAGGCTCTCGACAATGTCGATGAGTCGGGAATCATGCGTGGCGAACGATGCGGGACCCGGGCCTTGAAGGAGTTGCTTGGCGCATCGAACGTAGGACTTGTCGACCTCGATCGGCTGACCGTAGGAGCCGACGTCGCGGCGCCCACCTTTGACGAGGCGAACACGGCGATCGGCGAATCGTGCGCAATCCGCCTCACTCCTGCGCAAGGCCGAGGCAAGCGTGATCCCCACCCCTGCGGATTGATCCTCGAACCAGGCCAGAAGTTCTTCGGTGTCCATCGAGGGTGAGATTCCGACCATGGCCTGGAGGTCGTGTACTCCTGCACTGACACAGGCCGCGTGAAGTCGTGGCAGGGCTTCGTCAAGAGTGGAACCGAGCGCCTCAGGACGGATGCTCAACTCGCTGATGGACGTCAATCCGGCCTCGTCGATCGCGTCGATCAACTCGTATAGGTCATCGAGGGTCGCCTCGGGATCAGGTCGGGATGCAGATTCGGTGTGCTCGATGCTGAGCCAGAAGCCGCGATCAGCGAGGTCGACAGCGACGTGCATGACATCGTCCACTGACTCGCCCGCGACCACGCGGCCCACTACTCCGCGGGCACCCGGGATCCGACCGACCGCATCGGCAACAGCTTGATTGCGGGCGATGGACTGCAACGCCTCTCGGATCACGATCGTTCACCGCCGCTCATGTTCGGCCCTTGCGATTGACCGTGGGATCCAACAAGGCCTGTATTGCAGGAGCCACCATGGCAACAATCTCGTCATCACTGGCAGATGCGAGCGGCTCCATTTTGACAACGTATCGGGACATCACGATTCCCATGAGATACGACGAGATCACCGAACCGCGGAGTCGAGCGTCCGGCACACCAAGCGCCGCGACCACCCGGTCCAGCACTGAAGCGCTCATGAATTCCGTCATGGCCCGCACCTGGTCCACGGCAGAGCCGTCGATGGCCGCTCCCGCGGCAGCATCAGAACGCAAGACCCGTACGAGGTCGCGACGAACCGCATCGTCCGAGACAAGCGCGAGAGTGAGTCGGACGAGCCGCTCCCCCATGCCCTCCAGCCCGGGCGCGAGGAGTTCCGGCACGGCGTCTGCGGGGTCAAAGGGCAGCCGCATGGCTGCCGTGAAGAGCCGCTCCTTGTTCGCGTACAGGGACTTGACCACGGCCGGCGCTACACCGGCCGCTGCCGCGACAGATTTCACGGTGGTGACGGCATAGCCCCGTGATGCGAACGCCGCTCGAGCGGCGTGGAGGACGGCGGCTGAGGCGTCCGGTGGCATCAGGGGCACCTGATCAGACTAAGCCGCCGGCGACCGGTGACACGTGAGGTGCCATGGGCGAAGAATCATGCCTACGTGGTCGCGAGGTGCCGTCGGGCAAAGGCAAGGCTTTCCTCCAGATCGCGCTCTCGGGTCTGGCGATCGCGCCCGCGCGTGCTGACCTCCACGATCACGTCTCCGGTGAAGCCCGTCCGCGCCAGGTGCTGAACGACCTCAGCGACAGGCTGCGTTCCCCGCCCCGGCACAAGGTGCTCATCCCGCATCGAACCGGTGCCATCGGCCAAGTGCACGTGCGCCAACCGATCGCCCAGATCGCGGGCCATCTCAAGACCGTCGGCCTTAGCCACCGCCGAATGGGAGAGGTCCAACGTGGTGTGCAGGTAGTCGTCGTCGCGGACATCCCAATTGGGCAGATAGGCAGCAATATTGCTGCGCCCCGCCCGCCACGGGTACATGTTCTCCACAGCAAAGCGGACCGCACTTTGATTAGCCATGCGCTCGATGCCCTTGACGAATTCGCGCGCGTAGTCGCGCTGCCAGCGAAACGGTGGATGTACGACAACGGTGTCGGCCTCGAGAGCTTCGGCGACCTCTTGCGCGCGTACAAGCTTGCCCCAGGGATCAAGGCCCCAGACGCGTTGGGTAACCAGCAGGCATGGAGCATGCACAGCCATGATCGGGATCTGATAGCGATCACGAAGTGCGAGAAGTGCATGGAGATCCTGGCTGGCCGAATCCGTGCCCACCATGATTTCCACGCCGTCGTAGCCCAGGCGCGCCGTGAGCTCGAAGGCAGCCGCGGTGCCTTCGGGGAAAACCGACGACGATGACAGACCTACCCGGGCCGGCATTACTAGCGCCACCTGTGGATGACCAGCGTGGTC
>JBAWXR010000113.1:0-6118 GCA_037143955.1 Actinomycetes bacterium | reverse complement strand
TTGTGCAAGATCGCCCGCACGGGGCAGGTTTCGCGAGTCGTAGACCAGCACACCACTTTCCACCGACATGGCGTGCGGGTAGTCGTCCAGCGATGTCTCTTCGTCAACGATCGACACGAACTCGTCTAAATCAGCCTCGTCTGTACTCAGCCATCCACTCACGGCACTCCTTGGCTCGGCAGTCATCACGTCTCAAGCAGGCGGACAGGCCTGGCCTGTGCCACCGAAGTCTCACACGCTATCGCCGCGCGCAGTGCCTCTCGGGCAGAGTCGGGCGGGCACGGGTTGTCTATCTCGCCGCGGACGAAGCGGATGAACTCGCCCGTCTCGTTGCGAAACGCCTCCCGGAACCGGTCGACGAATCCGGTGTAGGGGCGCACGGCCACCGGCAGGTCACCCTCGATCGGATGGACGGGCGTGCGCGAGTTCAGACCCACCGTCAGGCTGTCTTGGGAGCCCATAATCTCCATTCGCACGTCGTGACCCACCGGGTCGTGCCGAGTTCCGCTGATGCTCACCTGAACGCCGCCGGTGGTCACCAACTGGATCAGAGTTGCATCGGCGTCGTCGTGATCCGCGTACTGCTCATGCACGCGAACTGCCCTCGTTGCATAGACCGTGTCGATCTCCTCGCCTGTCATCCAGCGGACGAGGTCGAAGTCATGCACGTGCATGTCGCGGAATGTCCCCCCGCTGCCCGCGAGGAACTCCGGTGAGGACGGCTGATGGTCGTGCGCCCACATAAGGAGGTGATACAGGGTGCCGACCTCGCCAGCCAGAATGCGCCGACGCGCCTCGACGATCTCGCTGTCGAACCGCCTTTGGAAGCCGATCTGCAGGGGAGCCCCGGCATTCTCAGCGTCAGCAATGGCCGCGTCTGTGTCGGTGAGGGTAAGCGCGACGGGCTTCTCCAGCAGGATCGGGCGGCCATGTCGCGCGACTCGGGCAAGCTGCTGCGCATGGACATCTGTCGATGTCGTGATGACATACGCATCCGCTGACATGTCAAGAGCGTCATCCAGTGTTGCAACGCTAGCCCCGAAGTCCCCGGCAAGCTCGTGCGCAGCGCCTGGCGTTCGGTTGGCCACGACAATCTCGTCCACAAGGGGTGAAAGGTCCTCGACCCGGATCCGGCCCATCCGACCTGCACCCAACACCACGATCCGCACGACGACCACTCCCTCAGCAGACCCGGACCAGCCCTCTGAGCCGAGCCGGACTGAAGTGTGACACGAGCACGACAGCCATGGTCATCACTTGGGTGACTTCGACCCACGACGGTGGCGACCGCGGGTCGGTCGAGATGTCTTCTCCCGGCACAGGCGCGGCGATTTGGCGAATACGGGGATGTCGGGTTCGAATGGTGAGGTGACCGACGAAGCCGCCGCACCCACCCCCGGTAGGCATCGGCGCCGTAGCCGGGTCATTCTTCGCTCGGTCGTCGTCGCGGTAGTCATACTCGCCGTGGGCGTACTCGCCTGGGTCGCGCTGACCTTGCGTGCGGAATTCGCCGATAGCAACGGCGCTCCACGCATCGTGGTCGTCGCCACATGGATGCGCAACAACAACATGTCCAGCCTCACCGCACGCCTCGAAGATTTTTACTACACGTACGTCGATAAGCCCCAGGTCGGCGGTGCCCCCACGGTCTCAGCGGACCTCAGTTCAGATGTCGCCTCAGCAGACGTTCAACCGGGTACCTCGACCGCGACCGCGCCCGCACCTTCAGCATCCGACTCTGCGCCAACCCCGATGGAGCGAAGCCACCTTGACCCACCCGACACCGTGGTGTCGCCGGTGACGCCAGCGGAACCTAAAGAGGGCGAGTGGCAACCGGTCGGCACGCTCGTCGATGGAATCCCCGCGGTTTACGTCACACGCGTACGCGCCGACGACGTGCACACGAGTTACTACGCCTCGCTCATGTGGATCGACACGACCTTGGCCAAGACCATGTTCATTCCCGGATACCAGGAGCCCGGTGGGCCTAACCCCTTCCAAGGCGCCCTGCCGAAGGAGTACTGGCCCGAAGTCCTGGCCAACATCAATGGCGCCTTCCGGCTGGACGACACCCAAGGTGGCTACTTCTACCAAGGCACGATGGTTCGCCCACTTGTCGACGGTCGTGCATCCGCGGTTATCTACAAGGACGGCACCATGAAGATCGGCAGATGGGGACGCGATCTCACCATGACGCCCGACGTCGACGTGGTTCGGCAGAACCTCAATCTCATCGTGGATGGCGGTGAGTCAAAGGTTTCCAGTGCACGCGACAACGTCGTCTGGGGTGCCACGACCGACAAGGAAAGCCTCGCGTGGAGAGCCGCCATCGGCCAACGCGCCGACGGCAGCCTTGTGTACGTCGGTTCGCCCTATCTGTCGGCTCAGGGTTTGGCCAACGCCCTCGTGGGCGCGGGCGTGCAGCAGGCAATGGTGCTCGACATGAATAACTGGTGGACCGCGGGCTTTTACTTCAAGCATGACGCAGCTGGGAATCCCGTGTGCCGAAAGCTCGACCCCGCGATTCAAGAGGGCTGCGACCGCTTCTTGCAGCCTTATAAGCGTGACAGCTTCCAGTTCCTCGCGTCAGCGCCAAGTCCCACAGCGCCGAGTCCAACCGCGGCTAGTCCAACCGCGGCTAGTCCAACCGCGGCTAGTCCCACAGTTGCCAGCCCCACCGCCGTAAGTCAGCCCGCGTTGTTGACCCCGTAGAACACCCGCTCGCACACCTGACGCGCACGCCTGGTCGTTCGTCGATAGTCCTCCACAAGTCGACCCGAGTCGTCCAGCGGATAACCCAGCACGTAGGCCACGGCGCGAAGCTCCAACACATCCAGAGGAAGAGTGTCACCCGGCATCCCCCGCACCAGCATGATGGCGTTACGAACAGCAGACGCGAGCAACCATGATGCCCGCAGGACCAATGCATCGTTCGCGCTGATCACTTCAGCATCACGGGCGGCATCCAGTGCTTGCAGCGTCCGGGGAGTACGCAGACCGGGCACCTTCCCTGCGTAACGCATTTGCAGCATCTGCACCGTCCACTCCACATCAGAAAGGCCACCTCTGCCCAACTTGGTGTGCAGTTGCGGATCAGCACCTCGCGGTAGACGCTCGGATTCCATCCGCGCCTTGAGCCGGCGGACCTCCACGAAGTCGTCCTCAGACCGGTCCTGTGCCCATCGGACGGGATCGATCAAGGCGAGAAAGCGCGCTCCCAGTTCAGCATCGCCCGCGGCGACGTCGGCACGGATCAGGGCTTGCGACTCCCACACCGACGACCACCGTTCGTAATACATGGCATAGGACGCCAGTGAGCGCACGAGCGGGCCTTGCTTACCTTCGGGACGCAGGCGCGCATCCACATCCAGCGGTGGATCCTCGCTTGGTGCCATCAGGAGTCGACGGACCTCTTCGGCCAGCGCTGCCGCAGCTTTGAGTCCTCGCTCCTCATCCACGCCGGGTCGAGGCTCGTATACGAACATCACATCAACATCGCTGCCGAAACCGAGTTCCTGGCCACCCAGCCTGCCCATCCCGATGATGGTGAAGGTGACGGCCTCGGCATCCTCGACCGCCATGCGCGCCACGTGGAGCGCACCTTCTAACGCGACGGTCGCAACAGAGCTCAAGGCCGGGCCACTCTGAACAGGCGACGTGAGGCGAAGCACTTCGGCGGCCCCCGTGCGGAACAACTCCCTGCGACGCATGGCGCGAACGGCGGCCACCGCCGCCTGCGGATCCGTGTGGCGTTCGACAATCGCCTCGATCTCGCTCAGGAGTGCTTCACGCGGGCGCGGTTCGAGATCCTCGTCATGCGCCAGCAGACTGACCGACTCAGGCGCGTGCATCAGCAGGCCCGTAACAAAACGACTGGTGGCCATGAGCCGCGACATTCGTTCCGCCGCGACCGACTCATCTCGCAGAAGTCCCAGGTACCAATGGGTCGCACCGAGGGCGTCGCTGACGCGCCGGAATCCCAGCAGACCAGCATCCGGGTCGGGTGCATCCGCAAACCACCCCAGCATGACCGGCAGCAAGGTGCGCTGAATGGCCGCACGTCGGCTGACACCTGCCGTCAGCGCTTGCAGGTGATGGATCGCACCCTGCGGATCGGCGTAACCCAGGGCGACGAGGCGATCGCCCGCGGCGTCCAAGGACAGACGTGCCTCGCCTGGGTCCAGCCGGGCAACCGCGTTCAGCAGTGGTCGATAGAAGAGCTTCTCGTGGATGCGCCTGACCTCGCGGGCATGCCGACGCCACTGGGCGACCAGATCCTCGACAGGGTTGCTGCGGTAGCCCATCGAGCGCCCCAGACGACGCAACTCGACCGGATCGTCGGGCATGGTGTGCGTCCGCCGGAGGCGATGCACCTGGATGCGATGCTCAAGCGTGCGAAGGAAGCGATAGGCCTCAGCCATGGTCGCCGCGTCGGAACGGCCGACGTATCCCCAGATCGCCAAAGATTCCAACGCCGTCAGCGTGGTGGGGCTGCGCAGCATGACGTCGGTGCGGCCGTGCACCAACTGCAGCAACTGCACGCTGAACTCCACGTCGCGCAGGCCGCCGGGGCCAAGTTTGAGTTCTCGTTCGGCGACTCGTGCCGGAACGTTCTGTTCGACCTTGCGACGCATGGCCTGCGCGTCAGTGACGAAGTTCGGTTGGCTCGCGGCCTGCCATACAAAGGGCGTCACCGCATCGACGTATTCCTCCCCGAGCTCCCGATCGCCTGCGACCGGCCGTGCCTTGAGAAGGGCCTGGAACTCCCAGGTGCTGGCCCACCGTTCGTAATAGCCCACGTGGGACGCAATCGTTCTGACCAGGGCCCCCTGCTTACCCTCTGGCCGCAGCGCCGCGTCGACTTCCCAGATGCTGCCCTCGGCGGTGGCTGTCGTACATGCGCGCATGAGTCCGGTCGCAAGGTCGGTGGCCACACTCATCTGCGCATCATCGATCGCATCGGTGACGAAAATGACATCCACGTCGCTCACGTAGTTCAGCTCTCGTGCCCCGCATTTGCCCATTCCGATCACAGCGAATCGACATGCATCATGGTTCGGACCCGCGGCCGCGCGAGCAATGGCCAGTGCTCCTTCGAGAACCGCGTCCGCGAGGTCCGACAGCCATGCCGCGACCGCCTCGAGTGGCGCCATAGCGGTGAGATCTCGTGCTGCTATCCCCAGCAACTGAGTTCGATACGCGATCCGCAGTGCATCAAGCTCGGCGACGCCTGACCCCGACGCCACCGGGGTGAGCAGGCGAGGGTCAGCCCCCACCGCGGCGATCACGGCATCACGCATCGCCCGTGCTGACGGTGCCTGAGCAAGACCTGCGTCATCGGCGAGGACCTCCCACGCGTTGACGTGCCGGGCGAGGAAATCTCCGAGCGCCTCCGACATCCCGAGCACATCGACAAACCTGCGACAGAACATCTCATCAGCGACCAGCGCGGACGCGAGTCTTCGCCATTGCTGGTCATCGCATGCAGAAGCAAGTCGATCAAGCATGAGCAACGCCTGGTCGGGATCAGCAGAGGTGCTCAGATCCGTCAGCACATCCTCTTCGTCGTCGCGAATGCTCTCCCGCAGCAAGGCGGCGAGTCGGTCCCCCGTGACCACACGCTCGGCACGTGCGATGTCGACGAAGCCCAGGCGCGCGAGGCGACCGGAGTCCGTCCGCAGGCGATCGATCATGCGTTCGCGTGTCGTCGCACGAGATCGGCCCAGGCGTGGGACATGGGTCGCCAGGCGCGAATGAGATCCGGTTCGGCGGCCAGCATCGCCGCATTGGCCTGTTGTGCGCTGACTCCGGATCGTTGCAGTGCCTCGTCGCTTGATTCAGCAGCCCATTCGGCAAAGGTGTCGTAGTCGAGTTCTGGATGGAGTTGAAGGCCGTAGGCGCTGTCGCCGACGCGATACCCCTGCACCCGGCAGGCGGGATTCGTCAGGAGCAGGACAGCACCCTGTGGCAGGTCCACGATGTTGTCTTGATGCCATTGCGCCGCCGGGATGTTTGCGCCGGCGGCAGGCACCGCCCGCGAGAGCACCGGATCAGCGAGTCCCTCAGCGGTGAGTTGCACGTCCACGACACCGATCTCGGTCGCCGGTCACAATGTCAC
>JBAWXR010000112.1:0-6297 GCA_037143955.1 Actinomycetes bacterium | reverse complement strand
TGTCCTTCATATCCACAGCACCACGGCCCCAGATGAAGCCGTCGTGGATGTCCGCTGCAAAGGGTGGATGGGTCCAATCGGAGGCAACCGCGGGCACCACGTCTAGGTGGCCGTGTAATACCAGCGCGTCTGCGCTGGGATCGGTCCCAGGAATGCGCACGTGTACTGCGCGGCGGGAGTCCGACGTGGTGGTGATGACCTCGGGATCAAGGCCGACGTCACGCAAGACGTCGGCGGTGAATTCTGCCACTTCCACTTCGCCGACCGTGTCGATACTTTCGCCCCAGTTGCTGGAGTCCCGACGAATCAGTTCCTGGCACAGGGTGACCACATCCTGGCGCGGGCTGGGGTGCGTCACGGCGTAAGCGTAGGGCCGGCACTGGACTGAACGTGCTCGCCGCAGCCCTGCTAGCATCCTCTGGCACTCGTCCGGGTGGCGGAATAGGCAGACGCGCTAGCTTGAGGTGCTAGTGCCCTCAGGGGCATGGGGGTTCAAGTCCCCCCTCGGACACCAATGGGCAGCAGCCAGCCGATTCATCCGTCTTTGCCACATCCCGTAGTTCCACTGGGTACATCCGGTGCTGATTCTGAAATTATCCGTCGCGTGCCTGAGGGACAAAGGTTTGCCGTGACATTCGTGGACGGCCACGTCATCCTCGTTGAAGCAGAGTCGCTGGAGCGTGCGGCCAGCCTTGCCGTCCAGATTGACTACTCGGAGATCTCCAAGGTGGCCACTGTCAGCCCCGTCGATGGTTGAGGGTCTCTGTCCCCCGGCCCTGCGCTGGGTCATCTAGACTCGTATTCACTTCAACGTGGCGAGCGACGGGGGGCATGTTCGGTGAAAGCGTCCCGCATCCAAGCCCTTGCGCAGCAGTCCACAACGGTTCAGCGCAACCTCCAGCAGGCGCGTGGCGCATTCGCCCTTAGGCCACAGACAAGTGCCCGTCAGCTTGTCCAGGCACGCAATCACGGTGACACCGTTCTTGCTGACATCACCGACGCGGAAACTGAGTTGTCACGTGAATTGAATGCGGCTGAGGCTGAGACTCAACAAGCCCAAGGGGCGCTGCAGCAGGCCCAGCAGGCCGCCGCAGGCGATGGGGCTGTGGCCGGTACGTACACGTCGACCGAGGTCAGGGCCCAGCAAACGCTGCAGGCTGCACAAGCCAAGGCGCAACCGCTGCAAGATCAGTCACAACACCTCGCCGAGACACGTCAGCCCTTACAAATCGCCGTTGAAGAAGCTCGCGATGGCGAAGGACTGCTGCAGAGCGTTCAGGATCAGCGGCAGCGCGAGGCGGCATCACAGGCCCTGG
Organism: Actinomycetes bacterium; assembly: GCA_037143955.1. GTDB lineage: Bacteria > Actinomycetota > Actinomycetes > S36-B12 > S36-B12 > JBAWXR01. The sequence goes on along the minus strand of JBAWXR010000112.1, from coordinate 4,981 downwards.
AGAAGGCAGAAACAAGCGTTGGTCCGCCCAAGAGACGCGCCGAGGCGGCGACTGTAGCCAGGAGTGCGGCTGCTGGCGCGGCCAGCGGCGGTGTCATCACGGGTGGACTTGGCGCTTTGGCCGGTGGAATTGCCGGTACGTTCTTAGGAAGTACGGCGATCGGAGCGGCTGTTGGTGCTGGCGCAGGAGCACTGCTCGGTGCTGGCGCAGGAGCACTCATCGGCGGACTGGCTGGGGTCTTCGGTGGCAAACGCAAACTCAACACGGCTCGTACGCGCAATCTGCACACCGATGGCGAATACGAAAACATCGATTCCGGCACCGAACCTGCGTTCGCACCCCAGCGCCGACAGGCGGCAGCCGAACGGCTCAGAGCACTGAACGCAGCAGCTCCCGCACCGGTCGCGATGGGCTCCGGCGGGTCGTTTCTGGATCCCACCGAACAGGCGTCGGGATCGCAAAAGACCGCTGCTGCAGCGGTTGCGCTCGGAGCAGGCAGCGGGCGCGGCAAAGTCAGCACCCGCTCATCGCCACTTCCGGCGCTCGCTGAGACTCCGATTGAGCACGCTGCAGTCTCCGCCGACATGCGTGACCTGCACAGTCCATTCGAAGGCGCCAGTCGTTCCGTCACTCCTATGTCCGGATTCGCCGAAGACGATTCCGCCGAAAGCCAGGCCCAGGAGGAAGATGCTCGCGATCGTGCGCTGATGGCTCAGCGTCAGATGTCGGCGAATGCGTCTCGTGAAGAGAGCTCTTCGGCCGGCAGCGGGACGTTTGGTGCTCAACCCTCACTGGCCACGCAGGCGCAAGGTCCGCAGATGTCTGATGAGGAACGCGCTGTCTTCGAAAAGGGACTCAGGTACAAGGACTCCGGAGGCGATGCGGAATCCGTCAGCGGTGTTCCAGCCAACGCCATGGCGATGTTTGGCACGACACGGCTCAATGCAGAACAAGAATTTCAAGTGCAAAAGAAGAAGCTCATAGATTCCGGTGACACTCAAGCTGCTGCTGTTCTCGCCGGTCCGGGTACTGGCCTGGGTGGCGTTGTGCCACTGTCGTCAAAGAAGTCCAAGAAGGGCAAGAAGGCCCGGAAGGTCAGCACTCGGACCATCAACGTTGACGAACTCGAGGAAGAAGGGTCGTCTGTCAGCGCGGACGATCGACCCACGCCATCAGCTGCGAAAACTGCTCCCGTACCCGTACCCGCGCCTGCCCCACCTCAAGCAACGACAGCACCTACTGTTTCAGGTCGGCCGTGGTTTAGTGGATTGCGCAGCTTCTTCGGTGTCGACTCCACGTCACAAGCTGCGGCCCCCACACCTGCAGTTGCGACACCCGCCAGAACAGAAGCGAGTGGACCGTCCGGGTTTCTCAGGACAGCCAAGAACTTCATCGGTGACGGTCTGCTCGGCGCCGGCGTCCTCAACGAATACAACGGTTGGACGAAGCAAGAGGATGATTCCAACTAGGGGTACCCGCTGCACGTGCGACAGCCCACACCTGATGGATTGAGCATGCGCGCACGACACGAGGCGCTTCGCGAGGAGAACTTGCGCCGTCACGGACTCCAACGAACTCCAACCTCGGACGAGGATTCCTGAGCGCATTGGCTTGAGTCGTGCGCCGGCGGTTAGCCTTGCGGGGTGACCAGTGCCCGGGACGTGGCTGTAGCCGCGTACAACGTGTGCTGGGACCTGCTTGAACGCAATCGCACCGACGCGGAGGATGCAGCGTTACTGACCTCTGCTTTCGAGTCTCGGTATTTTTGGTCCGCAGCCGGTGGGGCTCAGGAACACGCTGTCGCTGACTGGATGGTGAGCCGAGCCGCCGCCGCCACTGGAAATCCCCGAATGGCCCTCACCTTCGCATGGGCGAGCCTGGAACACGACGGTGAGGGATTTCCCGCCTGGCTACAGGCAAGCCTTCTTGAAGGGTTGGCGAGAGCGCTCACCTCGGGCGGCGCGGACGAGGAAGCAACGACGGTCATCCGCCGTGCACGGGCCATCCTTCGAGAGGAGCCCGACCGCGACAGCATCGCGGTGATCGAGGGGCAGATCGCCGAACTCGAGGTTGCGATGCTCGACCAAAGGTGACGGTTCTCCGTCACTTATCCGCGGACGCCATGCCTTCCGCGATGTGATTGTCGATCCGCGATCGCAGGATCAAAGCTTCGCACCCCATGACGGCCAACGCCGCGCCAGCGCCAATCAGCGTCGCAAAGAGCCGCTCCTGGGCTGTACTGGTGATCGAGTCCTTCACCCCCTGAAGCAGTACCACTGCGGGCGTCAGAAATGCCGCAAACTCCCAGTACGGCTTCTTTTGCGTTCTGGTGATGACAGCGAGAACAAGGAAGCCAACCGCAAGCACGTACACAAGGGGCGTCGGTAACGCAATCAGACCAATCACAAGTGCAATGACGACACCTACGATCGTGCCCACAGCGCGCTCAAGCGCTTTGCGGAACCCGTCCCGCATGGATGGTTGAACGACGACCAGGATGGTCATGAGGAGCCAAGCACCTGAATGTTCGAGCTGAAGCGCCACGACAAACCATGTCGCAACCGCTACGAGCAAACCGAGCACGATTGCATAGTTGAGGGTGCGCCCCCAGCCATAAGGCTCGGGCTCCACGACCGGGCCCTTTCGAGTGACCAGCGCTCCGACGCCGGCAGCGAAGAGTCCTGACAGCAACATGATGACGGCGCCTTGTGCGGCTTCGCCAACGGTTGCGTGTGCACCCGTCGGGGGTTGGGCTAGTACGAAAGCCACTGTGATCACGGCGAGTGTCAATCCTTGGGCGTACCCGCGATGAGCAGTGAGTGCTGCTCCTCCCGCGACAAGCAGCATCAGGACTGCGGCTGACCATGGATTGTCCGCCAGCGCTAGAGCAAGACCAGAGGCTAAGGCGAGCGGAGCACTGACCATCATGCCCAAGCGCCATCCACCCGCCAGAGACGCAATGAGACAGCTCAGTGCGCCGAATCCGGCGACAGACGAGTACGCGGGATGATTCACCAGTGCCAAAACCAGGCCGGGGGTCATCACTACAAGAATCGCAACAACCAGACCAAGGGCCGCCCTTGTCTTCTTATCGCTCATGGCCGTATCAGATCATCTAGACCGGCCCTTCCCAGCCTGCGCCACGCCTGTCGCCTCATCACCTGCCCTTGGATTCTGACGCTTATCGACTGACAACTCGAGAGTGGCTAGCGTGGCCGTCGTGAGGACCCGTGTAGCGCCAACGCCTAGCGGCTATTTGCACGAGGGCAACTGCGTCAATGCACTCCTGGCTTCATGGTGGGCTGGTGAAACCGGTCAGGTTGTCCTGCGCATAGATGACGCTGACTCGACTCGCTATCGTCGCGAATATGCGGCAGACATTTTTGACACCCTGGCGTGGCTGGATATTCACATCGATCTAGGTCCACGTTCGGTCATCGAACTTGAGGATCAGTGGTCGCAGAATCATCGCAAGAGTCGCTACCGCGAGGTACTGCAACCGATTCTTGATGGCCCCCTTGTTTACACATGCTTATGCACTCGGACCACAGTGCAGTGCTCCTGTGCAGACCACAAACGCACATGGACACCAGGGCACACGCTTCGCCTTCGCACGACCGATGGACATCAAGGACCTGTCCTATGGCGCCGTGACGACATCCCGGCTTACCACCTGACGTCAGTTGTTGATGATCATGATTTTGGAATTTCACACGTCATGCGCGGTGAAGACTTGCGCGAGTCCAGCGTCCTCCAGAGCAACCTTGCGGAGCTATTTAGGCTTTCGTTTCCCGATGAGGTACGCCACCATCCGCTGCTCATGAATCTCGGGGGGCACAAACTGTCGAAATCCACGGGGGCGATGGGACCGCTGGAAAAAACTGATGAGGTCCGTGAACGAATAGTCCAGACAGCAATGGACATGGCGCCCTCAGTTGCCGTGCGCCCCCCTCGGTGATGTGCCAGCCACCGACACCCCAAGCTCGCTAAGCCAGAACTCCGCAATGGGCCAAGGCCATGCGCAGCAACCGACCCTGTCCCCCGGACATCTCAGCTTGGAAGCTGGGGGACGCCGCTTGATCTGGTGAGACCCATACGAGGTCCAACGAGTCTTGGGATGGCGCACAGTCTCCGGCGACGGGAACCACGAACGCGAGGGACACCGCGTGCTGCCGAGGATCATGGAAGCCTGACACGTCGGGATCCGGGAAATACTCCACCACGGTGAAGGGTTGGGGTGATGGCGGTACTTGCGGAAGAGCAAACGGCCCTAGGTCCTTTTCGATGTGTCGCATCAGGGCCTCGCGAATCCGCTCTTGGTAAAGGACTCGCCCCGATACGACCGCGCGCGAGATGCTGCCGTCGGGCATCGCCCTGAGGAGAAGGCCCACCTGATTCACCTCGCCCGTGGGTGACGTGCGTACCGGGACGGCATCGATGTAGACAATGGGCAGACGCTCACGCGCGGCCGCAAGTTCATCCGCAGCCAGCCATGAACTTCTGGAATCCAGAGTGTCGCTCACAGCCTGACCATAGTCGGGTTACCGTTATCTCATGGCTCACAGCACGCCCGCAAAAGACGGAAACTCCCGACCCGACGGCGCCCCCTACTCGGTCGCCAAAGACGAGGCTCGCTGGAAGGACGAACTCAACCCACTCGAGTACCACGTGCTTCGTGAAGCCGGGACCGAGGCACCTTTCGTGGGTGAGTACACCGACACCAAGACTGAAGGTGTGTACAAATGCCGTGCGTGTAATGCCGAATTGTTCAGAAGTGATCACAAGTTCGACTCGCACTGCGGCTGGCCGAGTTTCTATGCGCCTCTGGCGAAGGATTCTGTTGTGTACCTCGAGGACGCATCACTCGGCCGCGTGCGGACCGAGGTGCGGTGCGCTTCCTGCGGCGGTCATCTTGGGCACGTCTTTGAGGGTGAAGGGTACGGAACCCCCACGGATCTTCGTTACTGCATCAACTCGATCT
>JBAWXR010000111.1:0-6655 GCA_037143955.1 Actinomycetes bacterium | reverse complement strand
GCTGAGCGGGGACCATGCCCGGATTGCCGCGTGGCGCCGTAGCCAAGCGCTGGAACGCACGCGGCAGCATCGTCCCGACCTCGAGGGGCCCTGAGGCGCTCCCTGTGAGGGGGGTCGGCCGCGGTTTGGGCTTGGACCCGGGCCCATGGCAGACTACGACGGCTTCGCGTGGGGTGCCGATGTCCATCATCGGAGGCCCCGCATGATGTCCGGGAACCCCCGGCTTCAGGAGGTCCTGCCGCAGGGGGGCCGACTGGTGAGACAACACTCCCCATGGTGGGCGACCTGTGGCGCCTGCAGGAAGAGCTGACATGAAGACGCTAGACGCCGTAGATGCCGCCCAGTTGCGCAGCGACATCCCCGAATTTCGCGCAGGCGACACTTTGAAGGTGCACGTCAAGGTCGTCGAAGGCAACAAGACCCGTGTCCAGCTGTTCCAGGGAGTGGTCATCGCTCGCGCCGGTTCCGGCATCAGCGAGACGTTCACCGTCCGCAAGGTTTCCTACGGGGTAGGCGTTGAGCGCTGCTTCCCTTTGCACACTCCGATCATCGAGAAGATCGAAGTAGTCACGCGCGGTGATGTGCGACGCGCCAAGCTCTACTACCTGCGCGATCTTCGAGGCAAGAAGGCCAAGATCCGCGAGCGTCGCGAGAACGTCGAGAACTGATCTTGGCCGACCGCGATCGGCAGTCGTGGTGGGATGTGCCGGTCACGATTCTGATCGCCATCGGGGTCGTACTCCTCATCACCACATTCCTTGTTAAGCCGTTCTCCATCCCCTCGGGGTCGATGGAGAACACGCTGGGCATCGGCAATCGCGTGCTCGTCAATCGCATGGTTTACCGCACCAGGCCCATCGAACGCGGCGACATCATCGTGTTCGACGGAACCGATTCGTTCGTTCCTGCCGGTGACGCGCCAGAGCGCAATCCCTTCTCAGCAGCAATTGCCTGGGTGGGGCAGTCATTTGGCTTGGTCGCTCCAGACTCCACGGACTTCATCAAGCGCGTGATCGGCGTGGGCGGCGATCACGTGCAGTGTTGTGACGTGCAGGGGCGCATCACGGTCAATGGCATCCCGCTGAACGAGACGTCTTACCTGTATCCCGGTGCTGTGCCAAGCATGCAGACGTTCGACGTCGTTGTCCCCGAAGGTTCGCTCTGGGTGATGGGGGATCACCGCTCTGATTCTGCGGATTCGCGCTCGCACCTGGGTGACCCGGGTGGCGGATACGTCCCTGAGTCCCGTGTCGTGGGCCGCGCAATGATGGTGCTCTGGCCCTTGACGAGCCTGCGAATTCTCCCAATTCCGGAAACATTCGCGAAAGTTCCTGCACCGGCCGGGTCTTGATGTCTCCGGGTCGGTCCCGTGGCCGTCACGCCCGACGGCGTTTCGGGCGATCTCGTCTTTTCGTTCGTGAATTGGCCCTCGTCATCGTCGTGGCAAGTGTCATCTCTGTGCTCGTACGAGTGTTTCTTGTCCAGGCGTTCTACGTCCCCAGTGCGTCGATGGAACACACGCTGCACATCGGGGATCGCATCGTGTCGTCGCGCGTCAGTACGGTTATGGGTGGAACTCATCGTGGGGATGTGGTGGTGTTCCGCGATCCGGGTGGCTGGCTGCCGCCCACGAAGCCGGGGCCCACGGGTTTCCTTGGCATCGCCCGAGCGGGGCTCGCTTTTGTCGGGCTGGTCCCAGGCGACACTGGACAGGAGCTCGTGAAGCGGGTCATCGCTGTAGCGGGAGACCGCGTTCAATGTTGTGACGTGAAGGGTCGCATTATTGTCAACGGAAAGGCACTCGACGAGCCCTACATCATCGGGCCCACCGATCAGGTTCACTTCGATGTCGAGATCGGGGCCAACCGAGTGTTCGTGATGGGCGACAACCGAGGGGACTCGCGCGACTCTCGGTACCACTTAGACATGAGCTCGGGTGGTGTGCCACTCGACGACGTGGTTGGCAAGGTTGTGTTGGTCCTGTGGCCGTTCTCGCGATTCGCGACCGTCCCAGTGCCAAGCATCTTTGAACGCGCCCTCGAATGACCGCTCCGACACTTCGCAGAGAACGCGAACTCATGCGCCAAGGCGCACGACGGGTGTGTGGAATGGATGAGGTGGGTCGCGGAGCACTTGCAGGGCCGGTGAGTGTGGGCGCGGTGGTTGTGGCGCAACACACCCCAGCACTTCCAGGGGTGCGCGATTCCAAGTTGCTCGCGCCCGCTGCGAGGACTGCTCTGGTACCTCGGATTCATTCGTGGGCGGTGGCCTACGCCGTGGGACACGCGTCACCGGCAGAGATCGACGAGGTGGGGCTCATCGCTGCCATGCGACGAGCAGGCATGCGGGCGCTGCAGGGACTTGCACTATCTCCGGACGTCATCTTGTTGGACGGCAGCCATGACTGGCTCACGCCACCTGGTCAGGCGTCGTTCTTCGAGATGACGGAGGAGCCGGAGATGGAAACTCCACCCGTAACCATGATGGTCAAGGCCGACCTCTCCTGCACGTCAGTTGCCGCCGCGAGTGTGCTGGCCAAAGTGGAGCGCGATGGATTGCTCGTCAGCCTTTCCAAGCAATTCCCCGACTACGGTTGGGAGCAGAACAAGGGCTATTCGTCAGCGGAACACCACAGTGCGCTGGAGCGGATCGGGGCGTGCGAGCAGCACCGCCGCACATGGCGACTGGGTATCGAGGGGGATTGATCGTCATGACATCAGACCAGGCGGGAAGTTCTCAGCCGCGGATATTGCCGAGCGTCAGCATTGGGACGCTTATCAGGCTGCCTACTCTGAAATGCTCTCGCACACCAGTACGCCATGGGCGCCGTGGTACGTGGTGTCGGCCGATCGCACATGGTTTATGCGCATGTGTGCGGCCGCAATTCTGGGCCATGCACTGATCACCATTGACCCGCTCTATCCGACGGTGTCTCCCGAGGTGCGCCTGCAACACGCGGCGGCTCGAGCTGACCTGGTGTCCGAGGGCTAATCCACAGCCAAGGGGGAACGTGGTCGGTCATCCCCAAGGGCATGGAATCTGTTGGAGCTCGCCCTGCCATCCGGGAAAGGTGCGACCCGGAGGTGGCGTATGCATGCCAAGGATGCCCTGGGTAGGTACGGCGAGGATCTTGCGGTTCGGCACTTGGAAGACCACGGCCTCACGGTCCTTGAGCGCAATTGGAGATGTGCGCTCGGTGAGTTGGACGTCGTTGCCCGAGAAGATCAGGTGCTTGTGGTGTGCGAGGTGAAGACCCGACGAAGCACCGCCTATGGCACACCGGTCGAGGCCGTCACACCGCGCAAGGCGCGGCGACTGCGCAGACTGGCACTGCAGTGGCTGGATGAGAAGCAGATGTTCGCGCCCACGATCCGGTTCGACGTCGTAGGCATCGTTCAGCCGACACACGGTCCGGCATCCATAGTGCATGTGCGTGGGATTGATTGAGATGGCGCACGCACGTACCGCCGGAGTTGTTCTCTCCGGTGTCGCAGGATCACTTGTCGACGTTGAGGTCGATATCAGTGCGGGGCTGCCGTCGGTGGGAGTTGTGGGACTGCCGGATACGTCGGTTGCAGAAGCACGGTGGCGAGTGCGGTCCGCGTTCGCAAGCATTGGCGCGACTTGGCCCGCTCAGCGTGTCACGGTGAGTCTGGCGCCGGCTGAAGTTCGCAAACTAGGTGCAGGACTTGACCTGCCGATCGCGATAGCAATTCTGAAGGCGTCAGAGCAATTGCCAGAGGTGAATCTCGAGCGCACTGTCTTCGTCGGTGAACTCGGTCTGGATGGTCACCTCCGGGCCGTACGAGGCGCGCTCGCGGGGGTTTTGGCTGCACGCAGGGATGATCGAGTCATCGTGCCCGTATCGAGCTTGCCGGAAATTGGCGCGGATGCACGGGTGAGTGGGGCATCCACGCTTGCGCAGGTGGTGCACATCCTGCGGGGTTCGGAGCCGGGGGAGCGCGCCTGCGAACGTCCGTCGGTGCATCGAGAGCACCCTGACTTGGCTGATGTACGTGGCCATCACGTGGCCCGCCACTGTCTTGAGGTCGCTGCAGCGGGCGGACATCACCTCGCCATGGTGGGTCCCCCTGGCATCGGCAAGACGCTTCTGGCCGAGCGACTCACGGGCATCCTTCCGGACTTGACCGAGGAAGCGGAGCGTGACGTCGCGGTTATTCATGCACTGGCAGGCCGCGCACCACGAGGAAGTGCTCCGCCCTTCGAATCGCCGCACCACTCGGCCTCTACATCGGCATTGATCGGCACCGTGGCTGGCGCGCGCGTGACACCGGGTGCGTTCACGCTTGCGCATCACGGCGTGCTTTTTCTCGATGAAGCTCCGGAATTCGCACGTCCTGCTCTTGAGGCGTTGCGTCAACCCCTTGAGAGCGGCGTGGTGTCGTTGCACCGAAGCGGCTGGGTGGGCTCGCTGCCATCAGCCTTCCAGTTGGTCCTTGCTGCGAATCCATGTCCTTGCGGAATGCGTGGTGAATCGGAGTGCTCGTGTGCGCCCACTGCCATCCGGCGTTATGCCGCGCGATTGTCTGGCCCACTGATGGACCGCATTGACGTGCGCGTGAGCCTGCACCGGCCGTTAGACGCTGAGCTCAGGGACCCCACGCCTGCGGAGTCATCCGCCACCGTGCGCGCGAGGGTTGAGCAGGCTCGTGAGCGTGCAGTGCGACGCTTTCGCGGAGCACCGTGGCAGGTCAATGCGCGGATTCCCGCGGGTGAATTGCGCACACGGTTCTTACCTGATGCCTCCGGCACCGATGTTCTCGACGAGGTCGAACGCACGTCACGCAATCTGCGCAGCCCCGACCGCATTCTGCGTGTTGCGTGGACCATAGCTGACCTTGGGGGACGAGACCGTCCGTCGGGCGACGACATCGCCCGGGCGTTGGGCCTGCGAGGGGCGGCAACCGCATGGGCAGCGTGAGAGAGGCGTGGATCGCACTTGCTCATGTGGTCGAACCCGGTGACGCGCGCCTCGGCGCGCTAGTCGACCGCGAAGGCCCAGAAGCCGTGCTCGGCAAGATTTCTCAGCACCATCAGAGCATTCCTGACGGCGTCAGCGCCCGATGGGACGCCGCGCAACTAGATGCGTGCGAGCAACGAGCGACCTCAGTGGGGGCTCGCATCGTGACCCGCGGCGAGAGTGAATGGCCACATCAACTTGGTGATCTAGGGCCACGGGCGCCGTTTGCCCTGTGGGTCGTCGGGGCTCCTGGCCTTCGCCTGGCACTGGTCCGCTCGGTCGCGATCGTCGGGGCTCGCGCGAGCACCCACTACGGCGAGGAGATCGCGCGACGATGGGCAGCCGAATTGGCGGGGCGTCCTGTCACCGTGGTGTCCGGAGGTGCATTCGGTATCGATGCTGCGGCGCATCGTGGCGCCTTGCTCGCTGGGGTGACCGTGTGTGTGGTCGCCGGTGGTGTTGACGTGATCTACCCGCAAGCACACGCATCGCTGCTGTCGCGTATTGCCGACGAGGGACTCATCGTCAGCGAGACGCCGCCGGGTCAACCGGTGCGGCGCCAGCGATTCCTGTCACGAAATCGGCTCATCGCCGCCTTGACCCACGCCACCGTTGTGGTGGAAGCGGCTGATCATTCAGGAACTGCATCCACAGCGCGCGAAGCAAACTCGCTCAATCGGCCGGTAGCGGCCGTCCCAGGTCCCGTGGATTCAGCATCATCCCGAGGGTGCCATCGACTCATCCGTGACCACGAGGCCATTCTCGTGTGCTCGTCCCGTGACGTCGAGGAACTCATCCCCGGTTATGTGGAAGACAACCGTTCTACCGATGGTTCCTCAGAGCCGGCGATCCTTGGTGCGCGTGAGCGCCAGGTCCTCGACAGCCTGCCGATGCGAGGAACCATGGAAATGGACGCCCTGGTGTGCTCGTCTGGCCTTCGCAGCGGGGAGGTGGTGGCCGCGATTGGACTTCTAGAGTTGCGCGGCCTCATTGAGTCACACGATTCGGGCTGGCGATTACGCAGGTAACCCGCGAGCCGTGCACGCACAGGCCACCGGTCTTGCGACGATGGGCGGGTGCCTGCATCAGTCGGATTGCTCGATGCCCGAGACGGGTTCTTGCAGCATGTCCGCGACGAACGTGGCCGCAGCGAACACACGGCCCGCGCGTATGCGGGAGATATCGACAGCCTTGTTGACTACTGCTCTGAGGCTGGCGTTCACGATCCTGCCGATATCGCACTCATCCACCTGCGCGGCTGGCTCGCACTCCAAGGTCAGCGCGGTCTTGCTCGCGCGACTATCGCCCGGCGTGCGTCGTCGGCCCGCGCGTTCACGTCGTGGCTTGCCCGTCGCGGGATTTCATCGGTCGACGCCGGAGCCCGCCTCGCCAGTCCGTCTATCGTCCGCGCGTTGCCTACGGTTCTAGCGCCCCACGAGGCTGCAGCGATGATGGATCACGCGGCTGTCGCGGCGGACGATGCAGACCCCATCGCTATTCGTGATCGTGCCGTTGTGGAGCTGCTCTATGGCACGGGCATGCGAGTGGCCGAGCTGTGCTCGGCGAATGTGACCAGTCTTGACCGCGGTGCACTGACGATCAAGGTCATGGGTAAGGGCGCCAAGGAGCGCGTCGTGCCGTACGGACGCCCGGCCGACGTCGCCTTGGGAGCGT
>JBAWXR010000110.1:0-6727 GCA_037143955.1 Actinomycetes bacterium | reverse complement strand
GAGGGTGAAGGGTACGGAACCCCCACGGATCTTCGTTACTGCATCAACTCGATCTCCATGACGCTCGAGCCACGTGCTATCGACCCCAGTGTCACCAGCTGATCAGAACAATGCCCACGAGGGTGGCGGCCACACCTACGTACTGAACCGCACGAAGCCTCTCCTTCAAAATGATCGCGGCGAGCACTGCGGTGACGACGGGGTAGAGCGATCCCAGGACACTGGTGGTCGACAAGAGCCCTTGAGTGGATGCGTATCCGAACATCACGTTGGCACTGGCATCAAAGACCCCCAAAAGCGCCAGCCTTGGAACATCTCCGCGCCTGACCCCTCCAAAACCCCGGATCACGAGAAGGATGGGGACGAACAACGCCATGGTGGTCAGACGCATCGACACCATGGTCATAATCGGCGATATTCGGCTGCCTTCCGCGACAACCACGTAGAAAACGCCAAAGGTGAAAGCCGCCAGCGAGCCGAGCACGATGGGTCGAGCTCTCTGCGCACCGACAAGTTCAGGACCCGATGCAAGCAAAATCCCTGCGATGGCAATGATCATTCCCAACACCTGCGAACCGTGCGGCATCTCGCCCCGGAAGAGCAGTGCGAAGGCGACCGGAACAATCACTGCAACAGCGACCAACGGTGAGACAATGCCCATCGGGCCGATGGCAAGAGCCTGATAAAAGGCCCACATGCCCACTATTCCCACCAGGCTGGCGGCTACTCCCCAGACCCAATAACCCGAAGGCGCCGACCACGTACCGAAAACAGTGGCCATGGCCACCAAAACCAAGGCTCCGAAGGCCTGTGAAACCCCGTACACCGCAAGGGGTGCCGCTTTGCGGCTAGAAACTCCGCCGATGAAATCCGCGCTGCCCCACAGCACACTTGAGAGCAGCGCCAGAACTGCTCCCATGGCACTCACCCTAGGCCCGGCGAGGGAGCCGCTGGGGGTCGGAAATGTCACGTAATCTCAAGCTGTGCGCCCCATAGCCAACGCTGGAGACTCCTTCGGGTTGGCTGTAGCCCAAATCAAGGCCGTCGAGCCGCGCCCAGAGTTCGTTATGGCAGAAGCACCCGCCCCGCAGCGGTTGGCGCCGGCCGCAATAGCCGTGACAGTGGACATGGCTGACCCTGATGCCATTGACGTCTCTGGGCGGTTTGTCCTCCTGCACGATCCTGACGGTGTTGAGGAGTGGGAGGGCACCTTCAGATCAGTCGTGTTCGTCCGTGCGGAATTGGACACGGAGATGATTGAGGACCCGATGCTTCCCGATGTGGCTTGGTCGTGGGTGCAGGAGTCGTTGCATGATCTGTCGGCGATGCACATCGGTGGAACGGTTACTCGCTCCGCAGGTCGCAGTTTCGGCACCATGGGCGATCGACCGCCCGAGGGCACCTTAGAAATCCGTGCCTCGTGGACCCCCTCCGCTTCTGGCGCGGGAACCATCGATGATCTCGCAGATCACGTCTACGCGTGGCTCGATCTTGTGGCTCAGGCTGCAGGTCTTCCCCCCATGCCACGAGGCGTGGTGCCCGTACTTTCGCGGCGCAGGAGCTAACGATCAGCGATCCGGACACAAGCGTTGATGCGCAGGCGACCACGGAAGCATCAATCGAATCAGAGACTCTGGCTGAGCCCCCTTCACTTCCCATCCTTGAGCCGTCGGAGGGTGTCCCCCGTGTAATCGCGTCACCCGACGCATTGCAGAGATACGCCGAGGCCTTAGCCGCCGGCTCTGGCCCGATAGCCCTCGATGCCGAACGAGCATCCGGTTACCGCTATAGCCAACGCGCGTACCTCATCCAAGTGCGCCGTACAGGGGCGGGGACTGCATTGATTGACCCGATCGCTGTTCCCGATCTCACCGTTCTTAACGATGCCATCGGTACAGCCGAGTGGATTCTGCACGCGGCGACTCAGGATCTCGCGTGTCTGGCCGAGGTGGGCCTTAAGCCACAGGCACTGTTCGATACCGAACTTGCCGGTCGTCTCCTTGGCAGGGAGCGAGTGAGTTTGGCCGCGCTGGTCGCGTCCGAATTGGGATGGGGATTGGAGAAGGGCCACGGGGCCACAGATTGGTCCGTGCGTCCGCTCACGCAGGCTCAACTACGTTACGCCGCACTCGACGTTGAGGTGTTGATCGAGCTGCGTGACGCTCTCGCAGCCGACCTGATCAGGCAGAACAAGACCCTCTTCGCCGAACAGGAGTTCGCTTCACTTCTGACCTTCAGCCCCCGAGACCGGGGCGATGATGCGTGGCGCAGGCTTTCGGGGATCCATCGCATTCGTAAGCCCCGAAATCTGGCATTGGCTCGCGAACTGTGGACAGAACGCGATGCGATTGCCGCTCAGCGAGACGTTGCCGTGGGACGGTTACTGCCTGACACCTCCATCGTTGCGGCGGCCGCTGCAGCACCCACCAGCATGGATGCACTTCTCGCCCTGAAGGATTTTCACGGGCGAGGTGCCGAGCGGTATGCACGTCGATGGTGGGATGCAATCGCGCGCGCGGGGGCCCTTCCAGTTGAGCAGCTCCCCACCTTGGCCCTCGCACCTGCGGGTCCACCGGTTCCGCGAACGTGGGCCGAACGCAATCCGCCCGCGTTCGCGCGGCTGGAAGCAGCCCGTACGGGCTTGGCAGAGCTTGCCGAACGGATGTCGATGCCCGTGGAGAACCTGTTGTCTCCCGATCTTGTGCGACGCCTGTGCTGGGAGCCGCCGGTGCCGCCGGACCGTGACGCTGTTGAGCACGCTCTTCTGCAGGGCGGCGCGCGCCCCTGGCAGATCACCGCGACACGTGACCTGTTCCAGGTGGCGCTACGGATTGAGGCTCCCGAGTAGTTACTCCCGGGTAATATCGACTCATCGGTACCGCGAGGAGGACCCGCATGGCTCGAGTAGCTCAGGATGTCGTGTTTGTCGACGGTGTGCGCACTCCATTCGGCAAGGCGGGCAGTGCGCTCGCTGCCGCACGTGCGGATGATCTGGTCGTCAATGTGCTGCGAGAGGTCCTGCGTCGCAATCCCTCGGTACCCGCAGCACGGGTTGACGATGTGGCCGTCGCCGCTACAACTCAGATAGGTGACCAAGGACTCACCATCGGTCGGTCCGCGGCCCTGCTTGCCGGCTTACCGCAGAGCGTCCCCGGATACAGCATCGATCGCATGTGCGCCGGCGCCATGACAGCAGTAACCACGCTCTCCTCATCGATCATGGCGGGCCAGTACGACCTTGCGCTCGCCGGCGGTGTGGAGTCCATGTCACGGCATCCGATGGGCGAGGGTATCGATGCCAATCCACGGTTCTTGGCCGAGCGATTGGTGGACACTGACGCCCTCATTATGGGAAAGACTGCTGAGAATTTGCACGATCGCTTCCCTTCGATCACCAAGGCGCGCGCCGACGCGTACGCGCTGGGATCACAGCGAAAGACCGCAGCTGCCTACGCTCAGGGATGGATCCAGCCGGACCTTGTTCCCGTAGCCGTGCGATCCACGCAATTGGGTTGGGACTACGTCAGTGTCGACGAGCCTCCACGCCCCGAGACAACACTTGAGGGCCTAGCCAGTCTGAAGACGCCCTTTCGTCCCTTCGGCAATGTCACTGCCGGCAACAGCGCTGGGCTCAATGATGGGGCGACTGCATGCATTCTGGCTTCGGAGTCCCTCGCGGATGACCTTGGGCTAGCCAAGCGCATGCGCATGGTGGGCTTTGCGTTCGCGGGTGTGGCCCCAGAAGTCATGGGCGTCGGACCAGTTCCATCAACACAGAAAGCACTCGACCGCGCAGGCCTGACCATCAGTGATATCGGTCTATTCGAGATAAACGAAGCCTTCGCTGTACAGGTGCTCGCATTTCTTGATCACTTTGGCATCGACCAGGAGGACGAGCGGGTCAATCCCATGGGTGGAGCAATCGCGGTTGGACATCCACTTGCCTCCAGTGGCATTCGTCTGATGACCTACCTAGCCCGTGACTTTGAACGCCACCCTGACGTGCGGTATGGCATCACAACCATGTGCATCGGTCTGGGCATGGGCGGAACTGTGATCTGGGAAAATGTGGGAGCAACAGCATGAGCATGCCTGTCGAGACCGTCACCTACGCACGCGTTCGCACCTTTGAGATGCCCCGCGGCGCTGGCCGCATGGCCCTCATCACTCTCGATAACGATAAGGACCACACACGCCCCACCACATTCGGGCCCGAGGGCCTCATGAATCTGAAGGCGGCATTGGAGAGCATCAAGGCCACGCCCGACCTCGCTGCTGTCGCAGTGACGGGCAAGCCATTTATCTTCGCCGTGGGAGCTGATCTGTCGGGCACGGCTCACGTGACTCAACGCAGCCAGATTCTGGAATTCGCGCGATTGGGTCACGATGTCCTGCGTATGTTCGGTGAGCTCGGGATCCCGTCGTTCGCATTCATTAACGGGCCCGCGATGGGTGGTGGCACCGAGGTTGCCCTTCAGTGCGACTACCGCACGCTTTCCTCGTCCGCAGCAGCTATGTCACTGCCGGAAGTGTCGCTTGGCCTTGTCCCCGGGTGGGGTGGCGCCTACCTGCTTCCACGCCTTATCGGCCCCGAGCGCGCGCTCGAGATCATCATCAGTAATCCGCTTGCTCAGAACAAGCAGCTCAAGCCCAAGGATGCCCTGCGCTTGGGTGTGGTCGACATCGTTCTGGAGGCAGCAGACTTCCTCGAGCGGTCAATCGACTGGGCCGCGCAGATCATCACGGGTGTCATAACCATTGACAGGCCCATCCCGGACATCTCCTCGTGGGCGCACATCGTCGATGCCGCAGCGGGGATGCTGGATGCACGTTTGCATGGTGCCACGCCTGCTCCTTACCGTGCCTTAGAACTTGTGCGAGCCGCTGCAGAACGTGACCGCTCGACTGCCTTCTCCGCGGAAGATGAGGCCCTCGCAGATCTCGTCATGGGCGACGATTTCCGAGCCTCCATGTACTCCTTCGATCTCATTCAACGAAGGGCCAAGAAGCCTGTTGGCGCACCGGACAAGGACCTTGCACGCCCCATACGCAAGGTAGGAATCGTTGGCGCTGGGTTGATGGCCTCGCAGCTCGCGCTTCTTTTCGCACGCAAACTTCAGGTTCCCGTGGTGATGACGGACCTGGATCAAGCCCGTGTCGATAAGGGTCTGGACTTTGTCTCCCAGGATGTTTCTGCACAGGTGGACAAGAAGCGCATGACTCCTGACAAGGCTGCTCGCATCACATCCCTCGTGTCGGGAACGACGTCATTGGATGAGTTCGCTCAGGCCGACTTCGTGATTGAGGCGGTTTTTGAAGAGCTCGACGTTAAGAGGCAGGTTTTTGCCCGGCTCGAAGACGTTATCCGTCCCGACTGCATTGTTGCCACGAACACATCATCGCTCTCTGTTGCGGCAATGGCGGAGGGCCTCAAGCATCCCGAGCGAGTGGTTGGCTTCCACTTCTTCAACCCAGTCGGTGTCATGCCCCTACTGGAGATCGCGCGCACAGCTCAGACTGACGACGCAACCATGGCGACGGCTTTTGCCACAGGCAAGGCGCTTGGAAAGTCCTGCGTCTTGGTCAAGGATTCGCCAGCATTTGTAGTGAATCGTCTTCTTACTCGCTTCATGGGCGAGATCACCGCGGCTATGGATGAGGGCACCGACCCCCTGGTTGCCGATCGTGCGATGGAGCCCCTCGGCCTCCCTATGACACCGTTCTTCCTGCTCCAACTTGTGGGTCCGGCCATTGCTTTCCATGTGAGTGAGACTCTTCACTCGGCCTTTCCCGAGCGCTTCCCCGTCTCGGACAATCTGAGGCGCTTGGTCGAGGCTGGCAAGCGTGGCCTGTGGACGTGGGACGCAGACGGCGTTCAAGCCCTTGATCCTGAGGTCGCCGCGCTGATTACTCAAGGCACATCTCCCTCGAGTGCCGAGCAGATCCGCATACGCACACTTGACGCGCTGGCCGATGAAGTGCGTCGAATGTTGGATGAGGGTGTTGTCGCAGAACCTCAGGACATCGACCTGTGCATGCTGCTCGGTGCGGGATGGCCACTGTGGCTGGGCGGCATCACGCCTTACCTTGACCGCTCCGGCGCATCAGAACGCGTCACCGGCCGCCGGTTCCTTCCACCGGGAGTTGCATCCCTGCCTGGCTGATATCGGCCTGACCCACGATGTCTTCGATGATGCTGCGGGAAATGTCCTGCGGGGTCAGGCCACATTCGGCCAGGACATCGGCACGCTTGCCATGGTCCAAGAAACGCTCCGGCACACCGAACGTACGTACGGGCGTATCGGTGCCAGATCCCCCGAGAAGGTCCCGCACGGCCGATCCGACTCCCCCGGCGCGCATTCCATCCTCAACAACCACAACCATGCGTGCATTGCGAGCGAGATCCACCAGGTCACGCGGCAGCGGCTTCACCCAACGAGGGTCGACGACAAGCACGCCGACGCCCTGTGCAGCCAGCCGCTCGGAGATATCCATGCACAGGCCCGCCATTGCGCCGACAGCAACGAGGACAACGTCGGGATCGCCATGAGCGGCAAGTACGTCCAACTGGCCACGCTTGTCGATCGCGGGGATCGGGCTGGGGATGGCACCCTTAGGAAAACGCACAACGGTCGGAGCGTTAGCCACGGCTACGGCTTCACGCATCGCCAACCGCAAAGTGGCCTCATCGCGCGGTGCGGCCAGACGAAGCCCCGGTACAACTTGC
>JBAWXR010000109.1:0-6818 GCA_037143955.1 Actinomycetes bacterium | reverse complement strand
CGGCGAGATCGGTCGCAACATGACGGTCTTTGAATGCGCCGGAGAGCTACTCATCGTGGACTGCGGGGTGTTGTTCCCCGAAGAACATCAGCCGGGAATCGATTTGATCCTTCCTGACTTCGGACCCATTCGGGATCGGATGGACGAGATAGCCGCGGTGGTGCTGACGCATGGCCATGAGGATCACATTGGTGCGCTTCCGTATTTGCTTCGACATCGAGCCGACATCCCGGTGCTTGGTTCGCGACTCACCTTGGCGTTGGTGGAAGCCAAGATGCGAGAGCACCGCATTTCGCCGCAGACGCAAATCGTCAAGGACGGTGAGGTGGCTCAACTCGGGCCGTTCTCGGTGGAATTCCTCGCGGTCAACCACAGCATCCCCGACGCCATGGCCTTGGCGATCCGTACGGTGGCCGGGGTCGTGCTTCACACGGGTGACTTCAAGATGGATCAATTGCCGATGGACGGTCGCATCACCGACCTCAATGGGTTTGCCCGCATCGCTGCCGAGGGCGTCGACATTTTGATGGCGGACAGCACCAATGCTGAGATCCCAGGATTCGTTCCAAGCGAGCGCGAGATCATGCCGGTGCTCGACGCCGTATTCCTGCGTGCCGAAGGCCGCATCATCGTTGCGTCATTTGCATCGCATGTGCACCGCATTCAGCAGGTCATCGATATGGCCGTGCTCCATGGCCGCAAGGTGGCGTTCGTGGGGCGTTCCATGGTGCGCAACATGGGTGTGGCTCGCGATCTGGGCTACCTGCGTATTCCAGGTGGTGTGATGGTTGAGGTTGATGACCTCCCGGGGTTGCCCGATGACGAAGCTGTTCTCATCTGCACGGGCTCGCAGGGCGAACCCATGGCGGTGCTCTCCCGCATCGCCAGTCGCAATCATCCGATCAGTGTCGGCAAGGGTGACACGGTGATCTTGGCTTCGTCACTCATTCCGGGCAATGAGAATGCGGTCAACCGGGTCATCAACGGCCTGTCACGTCTGGGCGCGCAGGTCGTGCACAAAGCAAACGCTCTGGTGCATGTCTCTGGTCACGCGGCAGCCGGGGAACTTCGCTATCTCTACAACATCGTCAAGCCACGGCATCTCATCCCCGTGCACGGCGAGTGGCGGCACATGCGAGCCAATGCAGAGGTTGCTGAAAGCGTGGGAATTGAGAATGTTCTTCTGGTGGAGGACGGCATGGTCGTTGATCTCCACAACGGGGTCGCCGAGATCACGGGTTACGTCCCCGTGGGCTTTGTTTACGTGGACGGGTCAAGCGTTGGCGATGTGACCGAGACGGAGCTCAAGGATCGACGTGTCTTGGGCGAGGAAGGTTTCATTTCCATCTTCGTTGCGGTCGACGTGGTCGACGGCGAGATCGTGGCGGGACCGGAAATCCATGCGCGGGGATTTGGCGATGAAAATCTTGATCCGCTGACCCATAAGGTCCGCGCGGAACTCGAGAAGGCGCTGAAGGACGGGGTGGACGAGACTCACGAATTGCAACAGCGCATCAGGCGCGCTGCTGGAACCTGGGTCAACCAGACGCATCGTCGCCGCCCGATGATCGTGCCCGTGGTCGTCGAGGCCTGAACCTCGCGACACGCCCCTCTGAGACCCGTGTGACTGCCGGGACTCATGAGGTTGGGCCACTAACCTCACAGGTATGGCTTCCCCCACGGCACGTCGGCGTACCTCCGCGCCCCGCAGTTCCCAGCGTGCTCCCCAGCGCTCCCCTCAGCGCTCAGGTCATCCCTCGGGGGCGAAGCGCGGGTCTCGGCCAGGTCCCATCGTTCGGATTCTGACGGGACTGGGCCGGCTCCTCCAGCGCATATGGGTGGGGTGCGCCCACCTGGTGGGGGCGGGCGCCCGCGCCTTCGGCCGTAGCGCACGGGATCTTGATCCGGCTCATCGCCGCGACGGCCTGGGACTGGCCCTTGTGGCGGCCGCGGTCATCCTCATTGCGGCCACGTGGTTTGGTGTCGACGGCTGGTTCATCTCGTGGACCAGTGCCCTGACAACGGCGTTCCTCGGCGCGTTGGGCTGGCTCGTGCCGTTGCTACTCATAGCTCTCGCATGGCGATTCTTGAGACATCCGCAGGACAATGCCGCGACAGGTCGTGTGCTTATCGGCGGACTTTCTCTGGGGGTAGCCCTGGTGGGCCTCTGGCATTTGTCGCAAGGATCGGCGACGCCCAGCGATGGTGCGGATGCGATGAACAGCGGCGGCGGAGTCATCGGATGGTTGGCAACGGCTCCGATCGAATCTGCGGTTGGTCCGATTGTGACAGCGATCCTCCTTCTGCTCCTGGGAGTCTTTGGTCTGCTCGTCTTGACCTCAACGTCGCTCGTGGCCTTGCGCGAACACGCATCGGGCCTGGTCACGATGGTGTGGTCGGCCACGCCATGGAGTCGGCGTCAGGGTGAGGATTTCGAGGGTGAGGATTTCGAGGGTGACGATCGCGAGGACGATCGTGCCGACGACGCGCATCTGGCTTCGCGTGATGTGAGCGATGAGGATGGCGGGTACGTCGATGGCCGGTACGTCGATGGCCCGGAATTCGAAGACGCTGTCCTGTCGGAAGATGTGCCGGAGGCTGCATGGGGCCGTCACGGTGGTGTCGAAATCGACGAGGAACGTCCGGCGGCGTTCTTACTCTCGGGCACGAGCGAGATGCCAGGGCACCTCGAGGAAGCCACGACCGTGGCTCTCGACCGGCCGGTGGACACTCCTGTCGTCCCTGCCAAGACGTCGCGGCGAAAGTCTTATGCGTTGCCCAAACGAGACGTGCTCAAGACCGGGCCCGCCCACAAGACTGCGACCAAGGCGAATGATGCGGTGGTCGCGGCGCTGACCGAGGTCTTGGAACAGTTCGGAATCGATGCCCAGGTCACCGGATTCATGCGTGGCCCGACCGTCACTCGATACGAGATCGAGCTGGGGCCAAGCGTGAAAGTCGAGCGTGTCACGGCCCTGAGCAAGAACATCTCCTACGCGGTGGCAAGTGCGGATGTCCGCATTCTCAGTCCGATTCCCGGGAAGAAGGCAATCGGCGTCGAAATCCCGAATACCGACCGTGAACTTGTGGCTCTCGGTGATGTCCTGCGCAGCAGCACCGCGCAGGCCGAAGACCACCCGATGGCGGTTGCGCTGGGTAAGGACGTTGAGGGTGGGTTCGTCATGGCGAATCTGGCCCGTATGCCTCACCTTCTGGTGGCCGGTGCCACTGGTGCAGGAAAGTCAAGCTGCATCAATGCATTGATCACGTCGATCCTCATGCGGGCAACGCCGCAGGAAGTTCGATTGATCCTGGTCGACCCCAAGCGCGTTGAACTCTCCGCCTACGAGGGCATCCCGCACCTGATTACGCCCATCATCACCAATCCGAAGAAGGCCGCGGATGCCCTGCAATGGGTGGTGAAGGAGATGGACCGCCGTTACGACGACCTCGCACAGTTCGGGTATCGGCACATCGACCAGTTCAATGCCGCCGTCAAGGCCGGAAAGGTCAAGCCACTCCCGGGCAGCCAACGAGAAATCGAGCCCTATCCGTATCTTCTTGTCATTGTTGATGAGCTAGCGGACTTGATGATGGTGGCTCCGCGCGACGTTGAGGATGCGATCGTGCGGATCACGCAGCTGGCGCGTGCGGCGGGCATCCACCTGGTGCTGGCGACTCAGCGCCCAAGCGTCGACGTCGTCACCGGACTCATCAAGGCCAATGTGCCAAGTCGCTTGGCTTTCGCGACCTCAAGCCTGGCGGACAGCCGTGTCATCCTCGATCAACCCGGGGCCGAGAAGCTCGTTGGTCAGGGTGACGCGCTCTTCATGCCGATGGGCGCCAATCGCTCGATGCGAATCCAGGGCGCCTTTGTGAGCGAACACGAGATCCGCACGGTGGTGGCTCACGCGCAGGCTCAGGGTGAAGCGGAGTTCATCGATGAAATTCTTGCGGTGCCCAGCACTGCTCGCGAGGTCGACGAAGAGATTGGCGATGACCTCGATGTGCTTCTGCAAGCCGTAGAGCTTGTGGTGAACACGCAGTTTGGCTCCACTTCAATGCTGCAGCGCAAGCTGCGCGTGGGTTTCGCGAAGGCTGGGCGTTTGATGGACCTCATGGAGACGAGGGGGATCGTGGGTCCCAGCGAGGGATCCAAGGCCCGTGATGTCCTCGTGAAGCCGGAAGAACTCCCGGGACTTGTGTTACTTCTGAGGGGCGAAGGTAGTTAAGGGGCGAACTTCTTCAGCTGGTCTGGTGCTGGTTCGGACGTCGGGGTGGGTTCATGTTCACTACCCTGACCGATAATTCGTTACCCGCGGGGAGGTGTCATGACGGCAGGACGCATGATCGCTTCTGCGCGGATCGCCTCAGGGCAGAGCGTGGAGCAACTTGCCAGCGTCACTCGTCTGCGCGCCTCGATCCTCACGGCGATGGAGCAGGACGACTTCAGTATGTGCGGGGGCGACGCTTACGCCAAGGGTCACCTGCGCACGCTGGCTCCCATCCTGGGCCTTGACCCTGAGGTGCTCGTCCTGGCATTCGAGGGATCCCCGCACTAACACCGTAGGCTGGCGCAGTGAAGCGCTCCGTGGCTGTGGTGACTCTTGGTTGCGCTCGCAATGAAGTGGACTCCGACGAGTTAGCCGGCAGGCTGGCCGCAGAGGGCTGGAACCTTGTGGCGGACGCCGATTCAGCCGACATTGTGCTGGTTAATACCTGTGGGTTTGTTGAGGCCGCCAAGAAGGACTCCATCGATACGATCCTGTCGATTGATGATCGGCCAGTTGTAGCGGTGGGGTGTCTGGCCGAGCGCTACGGATCTGAACTTGCATCCGCGTTGCCGGAGGCCGCCGCAGTCTTGGGTTTTGATGACTATCCAGATATTGCCGATCGATTGGCCCGCATAGTCGCGGGGGAGTCGCTGCCAGCTCACACTCCGTCAGATCGACGAGCATTGCTGCCATTAACACCTGTCGAGCGATCCAGCGATCAGGTGTCTGTTCCAGGACATTCCGCACCCAGGCATCGACTCTTGGGTGGGCCCAGTGCTTCAGTCAAGCTCGCGTCCGGTTGCGACCGGCGTTGTAGCTTCTGCGCGATTCCGTCATTTCGAGGTTCGTTCGTGTCTCGCCAACCCCAAGAGATCGTCGACGAGGTCGCGTCGCTTGTGCAGCAAGGTGTCCGTGAGGTCGTGCTGGTGAGCGAGAACTCCACGTCCTACGGCAAGGATCTCGGCGATCTTCGATTGCTCGAAGAACTCCTCGCTCGACTGGACGCAGAGACCGGTGTCTCGCGTCTGCGGGTGGCGTATCTCCAACCCGCCGAGGTTCGCCCGAGTTTGCTGGCAGCCATGGCCAAGGTAGACGCGGTGGCCGGGTATTACGACCTGTCCTTCCAGCACGCCAGTGCCACGGTCCTGCGGCGCATGCGCAGATTTGGTGGCACCAAGGACTTCCTCGAGCTCGTCTCCTCCGTCAGGGCACGCGACCCTGAAGCTGGAGTCCGTAGCAATGTCATTGTGGGCTTCCCCGGGGAGACACTCGAGGACTTCCAGGAGCTCCTGGACTTCCTTGCAGCCGCGCAACTGGATGCCATCGGCGTATTCGGCTATAGCGATGAGGATGGCACTGAAGCTGCATCATTTGTCGACAAGATCAACCAGGAAGAAGTAGACCGCCGAGTCCGGGTGGCCACGGATGTGGCTGAAGAAGTCATGGCGCAACGTGCCGAAGATCGGGTCGGGACCATGGTCGACGTGCTCGTCGAGGACGTGTCGACCGAAGGTGCCTCAGGGCGAGCCGCTCATCAAGGTCCGGACGACGGCTCAACGTTAATCCTCAACTGCACGCAACCCGTTGGCTCGTACGTGCGCGCGTTGGTGGTCGACACTGATGGAGTTGACCTCATCGCGGACGCGTCGGCATGAGTCCTGCCGGGCACCCGCCCGACGCCACTAATGCAGTCTCGCCAGTGAATGTCCCCAATGCGCTGACGATCGCGCGGCTTGTCTGCGTACCG
Organism: Actinomycetes bacterium; assembly: GCA_037143955.1. Classification (GTDB taxonomy): domain Bacteria; phylum Actinomycetota; class Actinomycetes; order S36-B12; family S36-B12; genus JBAWXR01. The sequence continues at coordinate 797 of JBAWXR010000109.1, read as the reverse complement.
GTGCTCGCGGTACTTCTGGCGTATCCATCTGCACGCTGGTGGTGTTCGGGCCTCTTCGTGTTGGCGAGTGCCACCGATCTCGTGGACGGTGCGCTTGCCCGCCGTTACGGGCAGGTCACGACATTTGGCAAGATCGTTGACCCCATTGCAGACAAAGCGTTGACCGGTGTTGCATTGATTGGCCTGTCGTTGCTGGGTGAACTGTGGTGGTGGGTGACGATCCTGATCATTATTCGAGAAGTGGGTGTCACGTTATTGCGACTGTGGGTGGTCCGTATCGCGGTGATTCCTGCGTCACGTGGTGGAAAAGCGAAAACCGTTGCTCAAATGATCGCGATCACGATGTTCCTGATGCCTGTGGCGTGGTCGTGGTGGGGAGCGGTGAGTGACGCTGTGATGGTTGCGGCTGTGCTCCTTACTCTTGCGACCGGCCTTGATTACCTGATCACAGTGGCACGCCTTCGAGGGTCCAATACGAGGACGGCCGGCTGATGGGAGCGACACACGTGGAAGCCGATCTCGTGGAGTTGCTACGGCAACGCGGGTGGACGTTGGCGGTGGCAGAGTCGCTCACCGCGGGCTTGGTGTGTTCGTCGATCGCAGACGTACCTGGGTGCTCGGATGTGTTCACCGGGGGTGTCGTCGCTTACAACCCTTCGGTGAAGGCCTCGGTCCTGGATGTCACGTGTCTTGATGCGGGATTGGTCAGCAGCGAGGTGGCCTTGGCCATGGCTGCGGGAGTGCGCCACTCCTTGGGGTCCAGCGTGGGTATCGCGACCACCGGCGCGGCGGGACCT
>JBAWXR010000108.1:0-7031 GCA_037143955.1 Actinomycetes bacterium | reverse complement strand
TGCGCAGGGTGAGGGTGAGCATCCGCTGGGAGATTCCCTCGGCTGCATTCTTCAGCTCAGTAAACCTCAGCGGCCCCTGGCTCAGGATGCTCACGAGGAGAAGGCTCCACTTGTCGCCCAGTCGATCGAACGTCTCTCGGATGACGCGGCAGCGCTCGGCGTCGCGCCGTATGGGCGTGGAGACAGTCATGGGGTACCTCCAGATCACCGACGAACACCGCTGTGCCTTTTGCAGGCCCCTCAATGGTGCTTCATAGTGGGGTCAGTTACAAGTCGTAACCATTGACCCGAAGGGGCTCCTCGTGTCCGTCACCCTCATCGTCGTTGCCGCCCTTCTGGGTGTTGCGGCAGCCGGCTCCGCGATCCAGAAGCTGCGTCGCGACACCACCGTCGTCGCCTCGATGCATGCCGTCGGCGTGACCGATCGACAGATCCCCCTGTTGGCGATCCTCGAGCTGCTCGGAGCGCTGGGCCTGCTCATCGGCATCTGGTGGCCTCCGGTCGGCATCGCGGCGGCGGTCGGACTGACGGCCTACTTCCTCGGGGCGGTCCTCGCTCATATCCGATCGAGGTCCGGAGTCGGGCATGCCCTTCCGGCCATGATCATCTTGATCCTTGCCATCGCCACCACGATCCTGGAGGTCTCCCGCTGATGCCCGCCTTCACCGATACTGAAGTGGCCTACCTGCGCAGCCAGCCGCTCATGCGCTTCGCCTCCGCGTCGCTGTCCGGACGCCCGGACGTAGCACCCGTCGTGTTCGAGGTGGAAGGCGACGACATCCTCACCTCTGGCTTCGACATCCCCAAGACAGTCCGGTACCGCAACGTCAAGGAGAACCCCCGCGTCACCGTCGTCATCGACGACCTCGCCTCCACGAACCCCTGGTCGCCTCGCGGGCTCAAGATCATCGGAACCTGCGTCATCGAGTCGCATGGCGGAGGCGAGCGGTTCCGCATCAGCCCGGACGTGATCATCAGTTGGGCGATCAACGACACCACCCCGGGCATTCCGAAGATGGAGCGGCGCACAGTCGAGCGATAGTCCAGGCCTCGGTACTGGGCCCGTGAGTGACTAACTCTTGCCCGGAATGCCAATCCGGGTGTCCAGCGCTCCTTGTGCCGCCTCGGACCCTGATCGGCCACCGCCCCGTCCGCGCAAGACGAAGGCGCACAACACCGCGACAAGTCCACCGAGCAGTGGCCCGGCGAGGTAGACCCAGTAATGGGCGTAGTTGTTGGCGACTACGTCGGGCGTGAGGCTGCGGATGGGATTCATCGACGCCCCCGAAAGCGGGCTCGCCCACAGTCCGGCGAGGGCGATGTACCCGCCGACGCCCAGTGCGCCTATGACGCCGATGTTCTGGGCGCCTGATGCCGTTCCGAGGATGACGCTGATCAGGCCGAGCGTGAGCACGGCCTCCATGAGGAAGGCGGCCACGTCCGTGGTGTTTGACGCTGGGTACGTCGCCCCGTTGGCGGCCGACGTGCCGATCACGGCCTGCAGAAACAGGCAGGCCAGCGCGCCGCCGACGAACTGGGCGACGATGTATCCGGGCACGCGACGCCACGGGAAGTCACCGCGCATCGCGAAGGCGAGGCTGACCGTGGGATTGAAGTGAGCGCCGGACACCTTGCCCATGAACAAGATCATCGCCATGACCATGAGTCCTGCTGCGGTGACGGCGGCGGCACGTCCGATCGCGCCATCGAACTGGGCGGCCATCATGCCGCCGCCGGCCGCCACGAGAACAAGGAAGAAGGTGCCGAAAACCTCGGAGAACAGTCGTCGCCATTCCTGATGGGGATCGTTGAAGTCGGTGATGCGCTGGAGGACCTCATTCTTGACGTCGAGGATGGCACTCGCTGCCGCCTCATCATCGGCTGGCATTGACGGATTCGGTGAAGGGCTGGTCACGAGGTTGGTCCCGTCTGCCGCACGATCACATCGGGATTCCCGTCGCGCCACGAGTACGTTTGTGTGCGCACCACGATTCGCCATGAGCCGTCGACGACCTCGAAGTTATCGGCGTATGTGCCGGCGATGAAGAACAGCGTGCCGCCGGTTGCGGCGGCACGAACATGCTGCGCTTGGAAATACGAACGCGCCTGCGCCCGCTGCCCGTCAACGACGATATGAATGCTCCCCACAAGGTGCTGGCTTGCATCCAGTGGCTCCAACGCTGCCCGCGAACGTGCGACGATCTCGGCCTGTCCGGCCAGTTCACCCTTGGGATGCACGTAGCGGGCATCGGTGGCGAAGCAACGTGCCAGGCGTTCCCAGTCATGGTCGTCTTGAGCATGCGCGACGGACGTGATGACGTTGTGAATCTCCTGCCATGCGGCGCAGTGGTGTGGGGTACTCATGCCTTGGCCCTTCGTGGGTTGAGAACGCCGCCGTCGCGACGCGGCTCGATGCCAGCTTCCAGAACTCTGCGCTCGCGAATACGCCAGGTGCCATCGAGCAGTTCCCAGCGATCGTGGTACTCGCCCCACAGGACCATGTCCGACTTTTGTGCGTCGAGGTAGCGGTGCCACGCTCGGACGTAGCTGATGGCGTCCGCGGTTGTGGGACCGGTGAAAGTGATCGAGATGTTGGAGACCTGGTGCTGGGTGGCCTCGAATTGCGGAAGGACCCGGTCCATCCACGCCACGACAGCATCGACCCCGTGCATGTCCCCGCTATGGGGTGAGGCAAAGACACACTCCGTAGCGAATACCTCGCGGTGACGTTCGGTCTCGAGCCAGTCCGTGGCTCGGGCGTAGCGAAACATCTGTTCCGTGATGGCCGCGCGATCCTCCAGTCGGTCCATTCCCATCCCTTTCACGAGGCGCGTCGGGTACCCCGGGTTCCCTGGGTGCAGGCCACGCTATCTATCTGCAGGCGCCCGATGGGTCCAGTACGGCGCTCGAGCCGGCGGACGTCTACTGTGGGCATATGTCCACAGAGGCGGCCGATTCGAAGGCGAAGAAGCCCGAGGCGGCCGATGCGAGCGCGAAGAAGCCTGAGGCGGCGCAGGCCGACAAGGCACCGCCGCCGGACCCTTCCCACCTGTGGCAGATGGCGGCAAACATGGCTGCTCATGAGCAGAAGGGCCATACGGGCGCTGCACTCTTTGCCGTCGGTGGGGTGGTCGTGCTGATCGGCGCCCTCTGGGCGGTCATCTCCTCGGCCAGTGGAGGTGGGGCTCTCTCGTATGGCCCACTCATGCTGCTTGGCGTCGGCGGCGCGGTCATGTCCGTCACCGGATTGACCCGGATGCGTGAAGGCGAAGTGGCCAGCCACCTGCGCGCGGCGCTTGTGACAACGGCCGAGGCTGCCGAACGCATGGCCCGCAAAGCGGCCGAGGCGAAGAAGGCCAAGGCGGAGGCGGGAGGCAAGCGCAGGCTCACTGGCTCGGGCCGACCCGGCCCCAAGCCCAAGAAGAAGCACCACGACGAAGAAGAGGACGTCGTCAACCAAGGCCCCATCCACTTGGCCTTGGCTCATGACCAGATGTTGATCAAGAGTTACCACCTTCGCGAGCTCCACAAGTCACTGCGGTCGCGCATCAGTGAGGCCGAGGCGGCGCTCCAGCCCGACGAGCACGTGTCATACGTGCTGATGGCCGAGACACTCAAGATGCAGGCGCAGGTGCTGGTCCTGACCGGCATGAGACTGGCCATTATCAACGAGAATCGAGTGGATTGGCACTACCTCAAGGACGTCAAGAATCCGTTGGCTCGGTGGCAGTCCAACAGCCCGCAGTGCGAATTCTCTGCAATGATCGATGGCAAACCCTTTGAATGGGCCAACGTCGAGCCTGAAGCAGCCGCTTTTCACGCGGCCAAAGTTGTCGACGTGGGTGTCTTTCCCTTGCCAGCACGTCACATACCTGCTCACCCCAGCCCCGTCACGGTACGTACGCCGGGAAAGTACGTGCGCGGCACGCTCACGTCTCCGAGCTCAGGCAGCACGGTGTCGGAGATGTCCACGGTCGAGGTCGTCCTCACGGCAAATAACGTCGTTCACATCGTGTGTTCCGGCGAGGACATCATTTCTCTGCCGGCCAACGACCCAGGTCTGCGGCTCGACAACGAGGCGATCATCGCCAGTGAACTCAAAGCGGGCCCCCTCGCGGATTCCACTGCGGCCAAAACACTCCTGGGCCCCATGCGGCTTCGGGGCATGCCGCGGGAGGACCCCGATGGCGGCAAGCCGCACCTGGTCCTCATGGTTTTCGTCGATGATCTGGTCGGCTTGGTACTCATGACCGATCAGACCGGCACCGACCGGATCATCGCGGCCACCAAATTGCCACCGGAGCCAGAGCCCGTGCCGGAGGCGGAAGCCAGCGTTGAGGCTCCTGCCGCAGAGTCAGCCATCCCGGACAATGGCGATGTGGGCGCTGTGGCGGCGGCCATCATGGCTGCGGTGGCCGCCGAGAACCCGGCAACTGCCGCTGCGACCCTGAGCGTGCCAGCGGAGGTCCCTGCACCAGGGGACACCTCGTCGGTCATTCGAGAGTTGGAAAGGGTCCACAAACTTCACGCCGACGGAGTACTCACCGACGACGAGCTTCGCAATCTGACCCGACGCCTGGTCTCTGAGGACGGCCCTGCCTGAACCCACATCAAGGGTGATCACCTGTCAGATCGCCTCTGATCTCTGGCTAAGATGCCGATGATTACCGTGGAAACACTGGGGGTCAATCAGTGAGATTTCGGGGCGAAAGGAGTTCGTTGTGAGTCTGACTCGCGCGCCAGACAACATCTACGTGGTCGCCACCGCTGAGCGGGCCGAGCACATGGAGGAAAAGCCCCTCCTCATCATTGACAACCTTACGCAATGGCTGGATGAGCAGGGCATCGGCACCGGGAATCTTCAGTGGCAGCGCCTGGGCAAGAATCGCACTCACGGCACCTATGAGATCCAGCGCGACGATGTGCGGTTTGTTCTTCGACGTGAGACCACAGAACCGCTCGAACCGGGCACGCACAATCTGGCAACCGAAGTAGAGCTCCTTGCGCTGCTCACTAAGCACCATATGCGTGTTCCCCAGGTGACTCGGGTCGTCGATGACCCGGAGATCATCGGTGCTCCGTTCGTCATGATGGATTTCGTCGACGGGGCAAAGCTGGTCGACTCGATTCCGCCCAATCTGGACTCATTCGAAGAACGCCATGGCATGTGCCGACGCGCGGTTGACGACCTTGCGCGAATTCACGTCGAACTTGATGTCAAGGAGTTCAGGAAGTTCGATCTCAAGAATGCTGATTTCCAAAAGGAACTGCTCATCATCCGTCGTCTAGGCCGCAAGTCTCTGCGCAATATCCCGGGCTTCGAGATCATCTACGACTACCTCAGTGAAAAGGTGCCCAAGCCGGCGGATTTCACGGTGGTCCACGGTGATTACAGCCTTCGCAACCTCGTCTATTCCCACAATGCCCCGGCCCACGTCAATACAATTTTTGGCTGGGATCGCCTGAGCCTGGGTGACCCCATGATGGACCTGGCAAAGTTCACGGCGTTCTACGCCGATTACCTTCCCGAGACCCCGCTCGAAACGGCTCCGATCACTCGCGAGGATGCTTTCCTGTCGCGCCGTGAACTGGCAAACGTGTATCAACTAGAAACTCGCTGGGATACGTCATTGATCAACTGGTACGAGACCTTCTACATCTGGAAGCGAGCGTCGGAACTCGAACAGTTGTGGACCCTGTTCCAAGAGGGCGAGCGGCCCAAGGACACCAAGTTCACGCTGTCGCTGCGCGCTGGCATTCCCCAGATGCTCGCAAATGCGGCGACGATCTCGCGGATCAAGGGCGTCGACGCCAACGCAGGCGCCTGACCTCGGTCACACACGAACACGGCATGGAGGGCGACTGTCCCGGCGAATGTGTCTTCGTGACGCCAGAACGAAAGTGCGGCCGGATAGTCCTGCGTGGCGCCTTGATCAGGGTGGCCTGCACCGCCACCCTGACATTGTCCAATTCTGCAAAGGAGAATGATGCGTCTACGTCATGCCACAGCCACGGTCATGCTCGTCGCCTCGGCTGTCAGCCTGACGGCCTGCTCGAGCTCCGCGTCGGACAGCACCGCGACGAGCACAGCCGCGAGCGCACCTGCGAGCACAGACGCTGCGCCCAGTGCATCCTTGCTCGGCAGCGATCCCGGGACCTATTCGCCCGTGCCGATCACGCCGGCGGATGACAACGCCATCATTCGCCTCAAGGTAGGCCAGCACGTTCTCTTCCAGGGTTTTGGACCTGACGCCACATACGCCTCCACGGATGCCAAGGTGTTCACGGTGGAGCCGGGCGGTACGTCGGGCGGCGTCACCACCAACCCCGGAGGCACCGCGGTCGGCGAGGGGGATGCCTTTGCGACTGTCGACGACGCGGGCAAGACCTATTCGATTCAGATCTCGGTGATGTCGCAGTAGTTTGCCGCTAACGTGCGTCGCATGAGCGACGTTATGAACACCCGTTTCGTCATGTTCGACAGTGCCGACGGGACTCCGATTCAGGGATACCTGGCCTCTCCGGAAGGCAATGACCTGCGCGGTGCGGTCATCGTGCTGCACCACCTTCCTGGCTTTGATCGAGCGACGAGGGAGATCACCCGCCGCATTGCGGTGATGGGCTACGACGCGTTGCTCATCAACCTGTACTGGCGACAGGCACCCACGGCTACTCCGGATGACGCGGCGGCTGTGGCGCGCGCCATGGGTGGGGTACCTGATGACCAAATCGTCGCGGATGCCGCCGGGGCCGCAGCTTTTCTGCGTGCGCTGCCACATCCAATGCTCGAGTCGGCACGATCGGCTTCTGTTCCGGGGGGCGGCAGTCTGTCTTAGTGGGGTGCCGGGTTGATGTCGATGCGGTGGTGGACTGCTACGGCGCCTACGTGACCGGCACGCCTGGCCCGGATTTCCCACTCAAAGTCAGCGGTCTGGAGTCGCAGCTGCCCGACCTTCGCGCGCCACTTCTGGGTCTATTCGGAAACGACGACGCGTTTCCGAGTCCGGAGGACGTTGACCAACTCGAAGCGA
>JBAWXR010000107.1:0-7315 GCA_037143955.1 Actinomycetes bacterium | reverse complement strand
GTCGGGGTGGCGGGATTCGAACCCACGACCTCTTCGTCCCGAACGAAGCGCGCTACCAAGCTGCGCTACACCCCGGAGGACTGCCGGAGTCTAACGGAGGTTGCGTACTCGCTGAGCCACGGGTGATCTGCCCCTCACGGGCGGGCGGTCACCGTGAGAAGAGTTGCCTCGGGCGGACAGGCGAATCGAAATGGTGCATAGGGCGAGGTGCCAAGGCCCGCCGATACGTGCAAAGCCGCATCCCCATGTGAGGACAGGCCGCGAGCGCGCGCACGGTCAAGGTCGCAGTTGGTCACCAGAGCGCCGAGCCCCGGAATGCGCAGCTGGCCACCATGTGTGTGACCAGCAAGGACGAGGTCTGCTCCATCTGCCGCCATGCGATCGATGACTCGCAGATAGGGGGCATGCGTAACGCCGAGCGCCAGATCAGCAGAGCTATCGAATTCGCCAGCCACATCGTCATAGCGATCCCGGCCAATGTGTGGGTCGTCGACACCGCGAATATCCACGTGGCGGCCGTCCACGGTCAGCGCACCACGAGTATTGGAGAGGTCAAGCCAGCCGGCGTCGACGAGACCATCCACGAGGTCCTGCCAGGGGAGCATCTCTCGGTCCGGTTCCAGGCCCGAGGGGCCAAGCAGATACCTGGCCGGGTTGATGGGCTTGGGTGCGTAGTAGTCGTTGCTTCCGAGCACGAACGCTCCGGGTACATAAAACAGTGGTTCGAGGGTGTCCAATACGTGCGGAACCGCCAGCATGTGTGACATGAAGTCGCCGGTGGCGATGACGGCATCGGGCTGAAGCTCACTGAGGGCACTCACCCACTGCTGCTTGCTCACTTGGCCGGGCACGAAGTGCAAATCGCTGAGATGGAGAATGCGCAGTGGCGGCTGTCCTGCGGGAAGAAGCGCAGTTGTCGCCTGCCGCAGCATGAAGTGCTCAGACTCCCAGCGGGCGTAGGCAAGAGCGGCGGCCCCTGCTGCCACGGCCCCCACGAGGGCCACCGTCGACGCACGCATACCCCCATGCTGCCACGCGGATGACACACTGACCGCATGAGCGCACTCAAGGACCGACTTCAGGCAGACCTCACCACGGCTATCAAGCAGCGCGACGAACTGTCCGCGGCCACGATCCGCATGGTTCTCACGGCGATCACGAACGAGGAGGTCTCTGGCAAGGAGGCCCGTCAGCTGAGTGATGAGGATGTCGTGACGGTGCTGGGCCGCGAGGCCAAGAAGCGTCGCGAAGCGGCGGAGGCGTACGACCAGGCTCAGCGGCCCGAATTGGCCACTCGCGAGCGGGATGAGCTGGGTGTCATCAGTGGCTACCTGCCGGAGCAGCTCAGCGAGGCCGACCTCGAGGCCATTGTGAGCGCAGCGGTAGCGCAGGTCGCGACAACGGGCGTGAGTGGTGGCCAGGCCATGGGTGCGGTCATGAAGATTGTGCAACCGCAGATCAAGGGCAAGGCCGACGGAGGAACCGTCTCGGCACTGGTGAAGAAAGCCCTAGCGCTCTAGGGCTCTAGGGCTCTAGGGCTCTAGCGCGCGGGTGCGGGCGTCGGCGCGAGCGGCGCAGGCGGCAGTGGTGTGGCCGGCGTTGTTCCAGGCACTGCCGATGGCGAGGCATTCGGAGCTGCACTCGCGAAACTGCTGGGATCGATCGCACCCGGATCCACGGCGCCCAGTGACTCCAATGCTCCGGCAGATGGCGACGGTGCGACACCCGTGCTGATCACGATGGGTGTCTGAAGATCAAAGGGCAGGACGTCTTTGCCGGCGAGGGCTGCTTCCATGGAGTCGTGCCAGATGGGCCCCGGCATGGTGCTGCCGAACACCTGGCCATACCGAATCCCGTTGATGGTGACGTTCTGCATCGGGAACTTGAAGCCACCGCGTGGATCACCCACCCAGACTGCTGCGGCAAGTTGAGGAGTGAAGCCGCAGAACCACACTGCCGCGTGATCATTCGTGGTGCCGGTCTTTCCAGCGGCTTGCCGGCCGCGCAGGGCCATTGGCGCGCCGGTACGTCCCGGAATGTCACCGTTGATGACGCCATTCAGGAGTTTGGTGACGGTGTCGGCGGACGTGCGATCAATGACCTCGTGACAGTTTGCGGAGGGCACCGGGAGCCGCTTGCCATCGCGATCGATGATGGCGGCGATAGCGATGGGCTTGCAGTAGATGCCGTGATTCGCGACGGTCGCGTAAGCGCCGGCCATGGATAGGGGACTGACTTCCATCGTCCCGAGAGTGAAGGACGGAACCCGTATGAGTGGATTGCCGTTAGCCAGCATGACGCCCATGGATTCCGCGATGTCCGCGGGTCGACAGACGCCGATCCGTTCCTCGATCGACATGAAGTACGTGTTCGTCGAGTAAGCAGTGGCCTGGGCCATGTTCAAGATTCCGGAGGTCGTCGAGTTGTGCACCGTGATGGGCGGATACACAGCACCGGTCTCGCAGTTGGTGAAATTCACGAACGTCTTGGGGTTGGAGGCATCGATGTACTCGTTGGGATCGATTCCCTGCTCAATCGCGGCGGCAAGCGTAAACATTTTGAAGGTGGAGCCTGCCTGCATTCCAATAGTGCCGCCCATAGAGGCGTTGACGTTGTAGTTGTAAGTCGTGTTTCCCTGTCCTGCGGTACCCCACTGCCGGTTCTGTGTCATCGCGATGATCTGACCAGTACCCGGCTGCACCATCGACACCGCTCCGGCACGTCCGCTCGGATCGTCCACAGGGATGCGTGACGTGATCGCGTTGAACGCAGCCTGTTGGGCGATCGGATCCAGCGTGGTCTGAATCCGGTATCCGCCGCGACGAAGAAATGCCTCGCGGGCCTCGGATGTATCGCCGAAGACTGGGTCGGTGCGAATGACGCGTACCACGTAGTCGCAGAAGAATGGTGCGTAGGACGACGTGCACCCGTTCTGCGCGGTCGTGGGACGCAGCATGCTGGCCATCTGCGTCTGAGTTGCCTGATCGGCCTGAGGTTGCGTGATGAAGCCCATCTGCTGCATCCGCTTGATCACCACATCGCGACGCACCGTGCTCTTGTCGGGATTGCGAAGCGGGTCATACAGCGTGGGTGACTGCACAATGCCGGCCAGTGTGGCGGCTTCGGGGATGGTCAGGTCGGCTGCGGCCTTGCTGAAGTATCGGTGTGCCGCAGCTTCAACTCCGTAGGCGCCCGCGCCGAAGTACGCAATGTTGAGGTAGCGCTCGAGGATGTCGGCCTTGGTGTACTGCTGTTCGAGAGCCATGGCGAAGCGGATCTCTCGGATCTTGCGCGTGATGCTTTTGCCTCGGGCAGCGACAAGCTCCTCGGACGTCGATGCCTGATTCACCAGCACGTTCTTGACGTACTGCATGGTGAGCGTCGAACTTCCCTGCTGAACTCCACCGGCGTTGGCATTCGCGGTAACGGACCGCAGCACGCCTCGAAGATCGACGCCACCGTGCTCCAGGAAACGCGAGTCTTCGATGGCGACGATGGCCTGGCGCATGTTGGGCGAGATGCTCATGAGTGGCACCTCTGCGCGATTTTGGTAGTACAGGGTCGCTATCGGACTGCCGTCAGAGGCCAGAATTTCGGTCCGTTGCGGAAGTGGTGGTGTGCTCAGTGCCGCAGGAAGCTCCTGAAAACCCTGGATCGAATCCCGGGTGATGACGCCGAGCCCCCCGACGAACGGGAACAGCATCAAGGAGACGACCACCCCAGCCACGACAGCGAGGCCGACCAGTCCTGCGACTACGCGCAGCGCTGGTCGGCGGCCGGAGATGGGAAGGCGGGCCATGAGGTTTCCAGAGTACGTCGGCGGTGCTGGAGAAGCCTGCCGTGACGTGGTTCCTCTACCTCGTGAAGGTGGTCACAAGGAAGTAGTTCTTTCTAGCCTGTTCCGGGTCTGGTGTTACGCGTAACGTCCGCCGAGCCGAGAGGGAAGGATCCCGATGTCATTCGATGCAGATTGGGCCGTTCAGGCCGCGTGCCGCACCACAGACCCCGACACCCTCTTTGTGCAGGGAGCGGCGCAAAACAGGGCCAAAGCCATCTGCGTCGCATGCGTGGTGCGAACCGAGTGCCTGGCCGATGCCCTCGACAATCGTGTTGAGTTCGGCGTCTGGGGCGGACTCACCGAGCGTGAGCGTCGCGCCCTTCTGCGTCGTCGACCCAACGTCACCTCGTGGCGGCACCTGCTCCAGACCGCCCAGGATGAGTACTCGCGCCAGCGGATCCTGACCACGACAGAAAAGGTCAGCTAGGCGTCACTGGCACGCCACTGCCCTACTTCGCGGCGAGTTGTCGTCCGACTTCACGCAATCCATCAAGGTTGTGCACATCCTCGGCCAGTGCGGGAACTGCTGTGACGGAGACGCCGGGATGCGCCGCGGTGAATCGTTCCGCCAGATGGTGCTGGCGAGCGGCGAGGTTCATGCGCTCCGCGTGGATTTCCAGCAGCGCCGCAGCCATCGGATCGGTGCCGGACACCTGAAGCCGTTGCTCGGCGGCCAAGGCTTGCTCGGACGACAGTTCTGCGGCAAGAGTGGTCTGCACACGGTTCAGCACCAGTCCAGCCAGCGGCATATCACTGGTGCGCAGTCGCTCCACGAAGTAGGCAGCCTCGCGCAAGGCATCTCGTTCGGGCGCGGCAACGACCACGAATGCGGTACCGCGCGCCTGCAGAAGTGCGTACGTTGCATCGGCACGCTCGCGAAAGCCACCGAACGTTGTGTCGATGGCGGCAACGAACGTCCCGAGATCGGCAAGGACCTGCGCCCCGAGAATGCGATCGAGGACTCCGGAGAAGAAACTGAAACCCATCGCGGCGATGCGCCCCAAACCGCGTCCCGCACCGCGGGCAGGCGCTGTGAGAATCCTGATCAGTCGGCCATCGAGAAAGGAACCCAATCGCGCGGGGGCATCCAGGAAGTCCAGTGCACTACGCGACGGAGGAGTGTCGACGACGATGAGATCCCACGAGGCATTGGGATCCGCACGGAGTTGTCCCAGCTTCTCCATCGCCATGTACTCCTGCGTACCGGCAAACGACGACGAGAGTGCTTGGTAGAACGGATTGCTGAGAATCTGTTGAGCGCGAACGGGATCCGCATGACTTTCGACGACCTCATCAAACGTCCGCTTCATATCAAGCATCATCGCGAAGAGCTCTCCGTCACCGGACTCGCTGGTGACCCCGGCAACATGGCGTGGGGTGTTGTCGAGAACGGTCAGTCCCATTGCTTGCGCAAGGCGTTTGGCGGGATCAATGGTGAGCACGCACACCTTGCGACCCATCTCGGCAGCGCGCAGGGCCAATGCCGCTGCCGTCGTGGTCTTCCCGACGCCACCGGATCCTGTGCACACGATGACGTTGACACGCATGTCAGAAAGCAGCTCGTCGATACGCAATCGAGGGGCGCGGTCGAAGGTGGTCATGCCATGCGCCCGTCGACAAGGTCGTGTGCCAGCGAGTAGAGCGCGCCAAGATCGATTCCACCGGTGAGGAACGGCAGCTCCACGACGGGCAGGTCGAGCTCTGTGAGGCGTTGGCGCTCTCGACGTTCGAGCATGACCCGGTGTGCGTGATCGGCTGCCTCATCGATCAATCCGGGCAGCACCTGATCTACGTGAGCGCCTAGACCGGCAGAGACTAAGGATGCCCGCAGTGCGTCAACGGGCAGACGTCCGGCTATCGCGGACTCCAACTGATCGTCCGTCAGCAGCGCGTTGCGGGTCATATTGACGATGATGCCGCCAACCGGAAGGCCCGCCTCGCGAAGTTCGGAAACGCCGTCAATGGTCTCCTGCACCGGCATCTCTTCGAGGAGAGTGACGAGGTGCACGGTCGTCAGCGGCGAGGCGATGACACCCATGACCAGGTCCGCATGATTGCGAATGGGACCGACTTTGGCCAGGCCGGATATCTCAGAGTTGACGTTGAGAAACTTGGTGATGCGACCCGTGGGAGGTGCATCAAGCACCACTGCGTCATAGGCGTCTGACGCATTCTTCTGTCGACGCCGAACGACCTCCATCGCTTTGCCGGTCAGCAGAACATCCCGAAGGCCGGGCGCAATCGTGGTGGCGAAGTCGACGGCGCCCATCTTGCGCAGTGCCGAGCCGGCACGTCGCATGTTGTAGAACGACTCGAGGTAGTCAAGAAGTGCCTCTTGTGCGTCGACAGCCAACGCCCACACTTCGCCGCCACCGGGAGCGACGGCGACCTTGCGCTCCTCGTATGGCAGGGGAGGGACGTCGAACAACTGGGCAATGCCTTGCCGCCCCTCGACTTCCATGAGCAGGGTGCGCTTGCCATCGCGAGCCAACGCCATCGCGAGCGCTGCGGCGACGGTGGTCTTGCCGGTGCCGCCCTTGCCGGAGACCACATGCAGACGTACCTCTGGCCACAGTGGCCCGGTCATGGCGTCCCTCACCTCCTCAGCCTAATCGCGCGTGAGGGCGTAAGGCGGACGGGCTAGGGTCCGGGTATGACTAAGTGGGAGTACGCGACTGTTCCGCTGCTGGTGCATGCGACCAAGCAGATACTCGACACCTGGGGCACCGATGGCTGGGAACTCGTCCAGGTTGTGCCCGGTCCCAATTCTGAGAACTTGATCGCTTACCTCAAGCGACCAATCGGAGGCTGACGTGGGCGCTGTAGCTGATCGACTGGCAGAGCTTGGTCTCACGATCCCGACACCGGTGGTGCCGGCAGCGGCATACGTTCCTGCGGTGCGCACCGGAAACCTTGTCTTCACCGCCGGGCAGTTGCCGTTTGTGGACGGAGCCCTGCCGATGACCGGCAAGGTGGGAGTCGATGTCACACCGGAGCAGGCAGCCGAACTTGCGCAGCAATGTGCACTCAATGCCCTTGCCGCGATCTCGACCGTGGTCGATGTCGACTCCATCGTGCGTGTGGTCAAGGTGGTCGGTTATGTGGCGAGCGACCCGTCCTTCACTCAACAGCCGGTCGTCGTCAACGGTGCCAGCAATGTGCTCAAGGCCGCGTTCGGCGATGCTGGTGCACATGCGCGATCGGCAATCGGCATGGCGGTACTGCCTTTCGATGCTCCCGTGGAGGTCGAGCTCATCGTCGAGGTCGCTGACTAGTCGTGGCCGGTCCGCGCACCTTGTCGGAACGAGCGCGCGCTCGGGTAGCGGCGCTTGAGTCGGCAAGCGGGGAATGGATTCCCCCGGCTCCGCGCGGGGCCTGCACCGTCATCTTGGTGCGCGACGGTGAGGGAGGACCAGAAACCTTCCTCATCCGCCGCGCGGACACCATGAAGTTTGCCGCCAAGATGCATGTGTTCCC
>JBAWXR010000106.1:0-7343 GCA_037143955.1 Actinomycetes bacterium | reverse complement strand
TATGCGATGCTCGCAGTCCACGAAGGGTGAGACATGCGACTCAAACGAACGGCTGCGACAACTCTGGCACTCGTGACTTTGGCGGTCGCCGGACTCCTGACTGCGGGATCCCCGGCGCAGGCAGCGACACCGGCATACCTGTTCACCGTTCAGGCGGTCGCAGGGTCAACTACGCCCGGTCATTCCGCTACCGGCGAGGACGAGCGTTTCACTCTCACTCTTCGCGGTGTTGATCCGGTCACCAAGTTCGCCGACCGACCCTTTCGCGCGGCCTCGGTGATGAGCCCGGCCGCTTTGGTCTCCAACTGGAACGCCTGGTTTGCCGACTCCTCTCCCAATGCAGTGCTGACGTTTGCACGGACGAGCGGCAAAGCCCCGCAGTCGATCGTCGTCACGCTTACCCGGCCCCGCTACAACAGCGCTGGAAGCACATTGACGTTCACCGCCACACGCACCTACCGCACCTTGGACCCGAGCCAGAAGGGCAAGGACTGGCAGCGTCCGGCCACCCCGCACACCTTCACCAGTGCCAGTCTGTTCATCGATGATGCAGGCAGCAGCGTCACCGACGGCATCACTGCTTCGCTCCAGCAGGCGATGCAGCAATATGTGTTCTCACCCAATAACGCAGCCACGTGGGCGGCAGTTCAAGCTGCTCTTGTATCCATTCTCACCCAGGACTGGCAGCAGGGAAAGCTGATGGGTCCCACCGCATCGCAAGCCTTCACCGTGAATTGCCAGACGTTCACCGCACAACAGATCCTCAATGGCTTCCTCAATTGCTCGGTCACCATGCATGTGGCAGACGGCACCACGTTCTCAACGACGTTGAGCCAGCAGCAGGCAAACTAGGGCTAGTCCGCACACCCTCTCGACACGCATGCGAAAGGGCGGCTCCCCCGATAGGGAACCGCCCTTTGCGTTGTACTGGTTGGACTAGAAGTCCATGCCGCCCATGCCGCCGTCGCCGCCGGGCATCGCGGGAGCCGACTTCTCGGGCTTCTCCGCGACAACAGCTTCGGTGGTGAGGAACAGGCCGGCGATTGACGCTGCGTTCTGCAGCGCCGAGCGCGTGACCTTGGCCGGATCGATGATGCCCATGGCGATCATGTCGACGTACTCGCCGGTGGCCGCATCAAGGCCCATGCCTGCGGGCAGCTCGCGCACCTTCTCCACGACAACGCCACCTTCGAGGCCGGCGTTCTCCGCGATCTGCTTGAGCGGTGCGTTGACGGCCACGCGAACGATGTTCGCGCCCACCAGCTGCTCATCGGTGAGACCGAGTGCATCGATCTTGGCTGTAGCGGACTTCATCGCCTGGATGAGGGCCACGCCACCGCCGGGCACGATGCCCTCTTCGACGGCTGCCTTCGCGTTGCGAACGGCATCCTCGATGCGGTGCTTGCGCTCCTTGAGCTCGACCTCGGTGGCCGCGCCGACCTTAATGACAGCGACGCCGCCGGCCAGCTTGGCGAGGCGCTCCTGCAGCTTCTCGCGGTCGTAATCCGAATCCGAACGCTCGATCTCCGAGCGGATCTGGGACACACGGCCGGCGATCTGCTCAGCATCGCCTGCACCTTCGACGATCGTGGTCTCGTCCTTGGTGATGACGACCTTGCGTGCACGACCGAGCAGGTCGAGCGTAGCGGTGTCGAGCTTGAGGCCGACCTCCTCGGAGATGACCTGCGCGCCGGTGAGGATTGCGATGTCCTGCAGCATCGCCTTGCGGCGATCGCCGAAGCCGGGAGCCTTGATCGCCACGGAGCGGAAGGTGCCGCGGATCTTGTTGACGACCAGCGTCGACAGAGCCTCGCCTTCGACATCCTCAGCGATGATGACCAGCGGCTTGCCGCTCTGCATGACCTTCTCCAGCAGCGGAAGCAGATCCTTGACCGACGAGATCTTGGAGTTGGCGATGAGGATGTAGGGATCCTCGAGCTCCGCCTCCATGCGCTCGGCGTCGGTCATGAAGTAAGCGGAGATGTAGCCCTTGTCGAAGCGCATGCCCTCGGTGAGCTCAAGCTCCAGACCGAAGGTGTTGCTCTCCTCGACGGTGATGACGCCTTCCTTGCCGACCTTGTCCATGGCCTCAGCGATGAGCTCGCCGACTTCCATGTCACCGCCCGCCGAGATGGCTGCGGTCGAAGCGATCTGCTCCTTAGTCTCGACGTCCTTGGCCATCGCAAGCAGCTCGTCGCACACGACGGAGACGGCGCGCTCGATGCCCTTCTTCAGGCCCATCGGGTTGGCGCCAGCTGCGACGTTGCGCAGACCCTCGCGCACGAGCGCCTGGGCCAGAACGGTGGCGGTGGTGGTGCCGTCGCCTGCGACGTCGTCAGTCTTCTTGGCGACCTCCTTGACGAGCTCGGCACCGATCTTCTCGTAGGGATCCTCGAGGTCGATCTCCTTGGCGATGGACACACCATCGTTGGTGATCGTGGGGGCTCCCCACTTCTTCTCGAGAACGACATTGCGGCCCTTGGGGCCGAGGGTGACCTTGACGGCGTCGGCGAGCACGTTCATACCGCGCTCGAGGGCCCGACGGGCCTCCTCGTCGAATGCAATCATCTTTGCCATGAGGGGGTTCCTCCAGGAACGACCGAAAGTTGTCACTCGGATAGGTCGAGTGCTAACTCAAAAGTTAGCACTCGGGGGGCGAGAGTGCAAAGTCGGGCCGTCTGCCCGGGTTCCCCTCGCAGCGCCATCCTGACAAGATGCGGCCACCCGATAACGACCCCCCACAGGAGCCACCATGATCATTCAGCCCGGTGACCGCATTCCCGACGTGCCCGTCCGCGTGATGCAGGAGGGAAAGCCGGCCGTCGTGTCCGCCGCAGAGCTACTCGGTACAGGCCGCGTGGTGTTGTTCGCGGTGCCCGGCGCCTTCACTCCCGGCTGCTCCAAGGTGCACCTGCCGGGCTATGCGGCGAAGGCACAGGACCTCGCCGACAAGGGCGTCGACCAGATCGCGTGCACTTCCGTCAATGACGCGTTCGTCATGGACGCCTGGGGCCAGGCCCACGGTGTGGCTGACACGTTCACGATGATGGCCGACCCCGATGCGTCGTTCGCCAAGGCTGTGGGCCTTGACATTGATGCCACGGGTCTGGGGCTTGGCGTGCGCTCGCAGCGCTACGCGATGGTGATCCAGGACGGCGTGGTGACCAGTGTGTTCCCCGAAGAGGACGGGCTGAAGATCCTTAACAGTGCGGCGGAGTGCGTGCTTGATTCGCTGTAAAGACCGACGTGGCGGCGGACGTGCCTATTTTCTCTTCCAGAGGTAGCGCACGATCCGCACCGCAACGCCCAGCAGTGCTACTGCAGCGATGAGGCCGAAGCCAAGGAAGTAGACCGTGTTCTCCCCGAAGGGCCCCCCGGCCATGTGTGACTAGCGCGCGAGGCGTCGTTCGGAGCGTGCGCGCTGGCGTTCGCTACGCATGCGTCGCAGGCGCTTGATGAGCATCGGGTCGTAGGCGAGGGCGGCCGGATCGTCGATCAGGGTGTTGAGGATCTGGTAGTACCGGGTGCCGCTCAACTCAAACAGATCGCGGATGGCCTGCTCCTTGGCGCCGGCGTACTTCCACCACTGCCGTTCGAACTCCAGGATGTGGCGGTCGCGATCGCTCAGGGATGTCGTCACCTCAACGCGCATTGCCTCCACCAATTCCTCCACCTGATCAGTCTCAACCAAACTGTCGGACGGGGCGCCGTCCTCCGGCGAATCGTACGGGTCGAATCCCATCGGTGTCATTCGCCCCCTCCCCTCGTGTCGTGTCGGGTGTCAGCAGGCTGGCCCGCGGCCTGTCCGGCCACCTCGGCCTCAGCATGGCGACGCTGTCGAACGCGTCGTCGGTGGACGGCTCGACGGCGATTGCGCTCACGGATAAGGATCCACGAGAAGGCATAGCCCAAGCCATTTGTGGCCCAGTGAAAGCCCATCGGGGCCAACACGCTTCCGCTGACCACGCGCAAGATGCTGAACAAGATCCCCGCTCCCGCGGTGGTGAGGACGCTCAGTGCCACCGCGAGGATGTTGCCGCGCACGCCAGTGCCCACCATTTTGACGAGCGCCGGATTGGCTTCGTGCGTGCCCATGCTGGGCAGGATGTGCCACAGACCGAAGAGCAATGCTCCGATAACCAGTCCCCACACCAGCCCGTACCGTCGCACCAGCATCGCGAACAACACGGAGCGGAACGCGATCTCTTCGAGAACGACCGTGCCGAACGGCACTTCGATGAGCGCTTGGAACAAGAGCTTGCCCGGGCTGAGTCGACCCATGTCCTCGTTGTGGAAGGCCTCGCGCGTGCGCCGGAACATGCTGCCGACGAGATACACCGCGGTGATCAAGCCGATACTGACGCCCGCCCAGATGGCACCGCGCACGAGGTAGTGGACACCCAAGCCCATGTCGGTGAACGAGTTGCCGTCGAGCAGGCCGATCGCAAGCAGCGCAACGGAGCCACCGAAGGTCCACAGCAGGTAGTGCGAGTTGGGCGCAACACGATTGTTGATGACGTTGAGTGCGACCAAGAGCAACACGACGAGCGCGACCGGCCACCAGGCCAAGCCGCTCACCTGCGCCGGGTACGCCCACACGAACACACAGCCGAGTCTAGGCGCGGACGCCATACTGACCCGATGCCAAGCACGCGGGACGCCGACGGTGAGGACCGGTCAGTTCTCACACGCGCCGCGCGCGAAGGCGATCGCCTATGGAGGTACGGGTCCGAGGCCGACCAGGTGGCGGACATCTACCTGCCACACGAAACGGCTCCCCGGCGCCGCCCCGTGGTTTTCGTGCACGGCGGATTCTGGAGCCCGGAGTACGACCGGGCCCATGCTCGACCGCTGGCCAAGGCTCTTGCAGAGCGCGGGCACGTGGTCGTCCTCATGGAATATCGCCGCGTGCCGGGGGATCCCGACCTCACCATCGGAGACCTCTTATTAGGGGTGAGTGAGATCGCCGATTCTGTGCCCGAGACCACCGGGCAGCGGCCGCTCTTAGTCGGGCACAGCACCGGTGGGCACCTGGTGCTGTGGCTGGCCTCGATGAGTGTCGAGGCGGACGTCGTGGCGCTGGCTCCCGTGGCGGATCTGGCGTCCGGTCACGAGCAGTCACTGGGCGACGGCGCGGTTGAGGCGTTCCTGGGCTGCTCGCCGCACGAGCGGCCCGACCTCGACCCGATGCAGGTTGCACCCGTCTCACCCACGGTGTGGATGCATGGTGCGCGTGACATTCGGGTGCCGGTCGAGCTCAGCCGCCGATTCGCAGCGGCACATGGGGTCCGTCTCGTGGAGTTGCCCGATGCGGCGCACTTCGAGCTCATCGATCCGGCAAGCACCGCGTGGGCCGTCGTACTCGAGGAACTGGATCGCTGACCTCACGCGCTTGCACTTCGGGGAGGACGTCGTGTCGAAGCCTCACCCGCACGGACAAGTGACCGCGCCGTAGCACTCGATCGGCAGGCCGCCTACAGTGCCTTATAGGTTCGACCACGCATCAAGGAGCATACGTGCCCGAGGACCGTGAGCGGAAGGCAAAATCGGGCCCCGACCCGGCCAAAGGTCCGGCATCGGGTGGTTCGCCTTCGCCGGGGCTCGGCATAGGCAGCCTTCAGCGGCCGAAGGTCATCCCGAAGCGACCCAAAGATGCCCCGGACATGACCGATGAGATGTCGAGCGAGCAGCACGTGGAGCTTGCCAAGGCCTATCTCGCGCGCCGCAAGGGCGAAGGGGCCTACAAGTCGAGCGGAATCTCTGCCGAGCAGGTGCAGGCTGGAGCAAAGTCAGTTTTCGAGGCGTCCAGGAGCACCCTCGGCAAGGCAGTCGGCAAAGGGGTCGACGAAGCCGCGGGCGTGAACGTCGTGGCTCACGCCCAGAATGCGCTCTTAGGCACACAGATCGGTGCTGCTGCAACAGCCCGGCTCAATGAGACCAATATCGCGCGAGCCGAGGCCGCACGCGTGGACAACCGCATCCACAGCAAGGAACTTCATTCCAGTGTCAACGACTGGAAGGACAACATGGGTAAAGGACTGCTGAGCTCCTTGCCCGCAGCCGGCGACGACCGCAAAGCCGGTGCCCAAGCCCTGATGGACACTCACGGTAAAGAGGAGTTCGACAGGAGATATCGCGAGTCCAAGGGGAACAAGGCCATCTTCGCCGCGATGAAGAAGGTCGCTGCAAACAACAGGCTTCTCACGCACGACAAGAAGATGGGAAACGACGTTCTTCCCGCCTGGAATCAGGACCAGACTGTCGGCGCAGCCGTGCCAGAGCACATGGCAGAAACCCTCACCCCTGGGCACACGATCGCCGCCAGCGATGTCGTCGCGTCTTCGACCAAGGGTGACCTTGCACGCGGAGTGACGTCGCTGAATCCCCTGTCCGACCGCCCGATGGGTAACACCGCAAAGCTTGACGATGAGCAGAAGATGCGGCTGGAGACGTACCGGTCCATGAAAGAAGCCTTGACCCAGAAGGCGACTGACGACAAGGCAGAGCGCGTATCACTCCAAACTGCCGACCCGAGTTCTCGAGGCTACCGACCGGACGAGCTCACACGCCGAGGTGAACTAAAGGATCAGCTCGCCCAGCTCAATCAGGCGAAGACCGCCGATCGCGCACAGCGCACAGGAACCGACCTGATCGGCTACAGCAATACCCACCAAGAGACCACTCGGCTCAAGGGCCATGACGACACAATGTCAAGCATCATTGAAAGCGACCGCACCGCACAGCTGTCACCACACGAGGCCGAGTACAAGGACCTGCATCAGAAGACAACCGGCAAGTTTCTCCGCGCAGTCACGAGGGGCACCCTGCCACCAGCTTTGGCCGCAGAGCTCACCCGCAGTGAGGCTGAGCTCAAGGCACTCTCCAAGGGCGGTAAGAGTTCAGACTTTCAGACGCAGATGGATCAAGAGCGATTGCGTACTCGCATCACTGAGCTCAAGGAGCAAAAGGCCTCTGGGCTGACCTCGGATGAGTACGACCGCAAAAAGTCGGCGAAGTCGGAGATTGACCGTCTCAAGAAGGCCGACGCCTCGGAATTGAACCTGTCTCCTGAGGCGCAGACGATGGTGGATCAACATCAATCAGCCAAGGACGACATCGAATTCACACGCACGCATGGCCTCGGTCGCGAGCAGAAGGGCCAATTAGACGCCGCTACTGAGGAGCGCACCTCTCAGAAGAGCACGCGCGACACCGGTCTCACCGATGGTGAACGCGAGCTCATGGCCTACCTCGACGAGCAGATAGCGGGGGTCTACGAGGAAGCAAAGACGGGCCGTGCATTCGTCAAGGAGCATGCAGGCGAGGAGGTGTCATCACTGGGA
>JBAWXR010000105.1:0-7360 GCA_037143955.1 Actinomycetes bacterium | reverse complement strand
CATGATCACAGGCCGCTCCCGGCGAGCTGCCATCGCCTTCGGCCCCTTCCTCATCGCGGGCTGGGCGCTGGAATTGGTCATGGGGGCGGGGTTGGCATCGGCCGGGGGAAGGTCGGGGGAGACTAGGCCGGTGAAGTCGAGCCGGGTGAGGGTCATCGTCGTGTCCCTCGTCGTTGCATCGATCACTGTGTTGATCCTCGACCTGCGTGGCGGTGATGGCCCGCTCAGCGGGGTGCGCACCGTCGCGGCGTCCATCGTGGGGGCAGTGGAGAAGGGTGCGGCCACCGCGTTCTCGCCCGTCACGGGCCTGGCGAACTGGTGGTCCACGGTGCGCGATCAGTCGAATCAAATCCAGGCGCTGACCGACGAGAACCTCAAGCTCAGCACTCAGGTGCGAGAGCAGGCCAATGACGCAGGTCGGGTCGCGGCTTTGGACGGACTTCTCAAAGTTGCCGGTGTGGGTGGATACACCATCGTGCCCGCGGAAGTCATCGCCGTGAATCCGGTGCAGGACTTCAGTTGGACCGTGACCATCGACGCGGGCCGCAATGACGGAATCGAGCAGGACATGTCCGTCATCAATGGGCAGGGGCTGGTGGGGCGCGTCCTCAAAACGACCGCCACCACTGCGACGGTTGTCCTGATCGTTGACTCGTCATCGGCGGTCGGCGCAAGAATTGCTGGCTCGCAGG
Organism: Actinomycetes bacterium; assembly: GCA_037143955.1. Taxonomy (GTDB): domain Bacteria; phylum Actinomycetota; class Actinomycetes; order S36-B12; family S36-B12; genus JBAWXR01. Next base: position 6,668 of record JBAWXR010000105.1, on the reverse strand, counting down.
AAATTGGCATCATCGCGGGAACCGGCGATCAATACAGCTTGGAATATCAGCTCCTTGACCCGCGTGCAGACGTGCGCACAGGTGATGCGTTGGTGACGTTCGGATCCAAGGGTGGACGCCCCTTCGCACCGGGCATCCCCATCGGCGAGGTCAGGCAGGTGCAAGGAACCGCGGGACAGCTCACACGCATGGCGGTGGTGCGTCCCTACGTCGACATCTCTCGCCTGAGCATCGTGGGGGTGGTCACACGGCCGCCGCGCACCGATCCGCGAGATTCAGTACTCCCTCGCACCTCTGCGCAAAACTCACCGGCGCCGATTCCGCTCGCGGATGGGTCTACACCTGCTCCGTTGACGTTGGGCGGTTCGGCGTCGCCGTCCCCGACCGGTGCGGAGTTGCTGCCATCGTCACCCGCCTCGCCTGCGGCTGGTGCCCTCACCTCACCGTCGGCCGGCTGACCCATGTGGCGACAGTGGTTGCTCGGTGCCGTGACCTTGAGCATCGCCGTGATCGTGCAAGTCACGTTGCTGACTCGGCTGGGACTTCCGGGCGCAACACCTGATCTCGTGGTCGTGACGGTCGTTGCCCTCGCACTTGCCCTGGGACGACTGCCGGGCGCGATCGCCGGCTTCGGGGCCGGCGTCCTGGTGGCTATCACGCCGCCGTCCACGACGATCCTTGGTGTCGAGTCTCTCACCTACATGGCGTTGGGCTTTGTCGCCGGAGGTCTCATCGATCGACGCGACCGCACCGTGCCCATCACCATCGGCATCGTCGCTGGCTCGGCTGCCACGGCGATGTTCGTGGTCGCCGTTGTGGATGGGCTTGTGGGGCGGACCTCCGTCCCCTGGGATCGCATGGGCGGACTCCTGGTCACGAGTTTCGTCTACGCCGCACTGTTGTCGCCTCTCGTGGTGCCCGGAATCGGCTGGTTGGCGCGCAAGCTCGAGCCCGTGAAGGTCACGACAATCGGGTGATATGTGCCATATCGGGCACGGGAACGATCGACGCTGGTCGCCGCGTCAGACGCCCTGACGTACCGTCATCTGTGGGCGTGTCACAGGCAGACATGGGGACACGGCAGAAGGGAGGGTCCGGGTGAGTCAACGCTCCAGCCTTCGTCTGCTCGTGTTGGCGGTGCTCGTGTTCTCTCTGCTGGCCACCCTGGTTGCCCGAGCCTTCTTCCTGCAGGTGGTCGAGGGGCCGGCGCTCCAGGCCCAGGCGCACCGCAACACCGCGCGCGAGATTGTGACTCCGGCCGTGCGAGGCCTCATCCTTGACCAGGTCGGACGCCCGCTGGTGTCTAACCGCACGTCAACGATTGTCACGATCGATCGCCAGGTACTGGCGAAACAGCCGCAGCGCGGCGCGATCCTTCTCAAAAAGCTGGCTGACCTACTCGGTGTTCCCGTGGCAGAGATCGGCGACCGCTTGCTTACGTGTGGAGCCAAGGGAGCCAAGCCGCCGCCGGTCTGCTGGAACGGCTCGACCTATCAGCCCGTGCCGGTGATGAGCGACATCGACAGTCAGACTGCGCTATCGATCATGGAGCGTCGAAGCGACTTCCCCGGCGTCACCGCCCAGTTGCAGGCGATCCGCCAGTATCCGGCACCATTCAATGTCAACGCGGCGCACATGTTGGGTTACCTCGGCCCTGTCACCGAAGCGCAGGTCACAGATCAGGCCAACCCGACAGCTCCCGAGCGACTGCGCAGAACCGACGTGGTGGGTCGATCGGGTCTGGAGAAGGCGTATGACCAGCAGATGCGTGGCACGCCTGGCGTGACGCAGCTTGCGGTCGATACTGCAGGTCACGTTGTTGGTACGGCAGCCGTCACTCAGCCTCAGGCTGGGGACACGATCGTGACCAACCTGGATGCCAAGTTGCAGAAAGTCGTCGAGGATCAACTCTTGGCTGCAGTAGCTCGCGCACAGCAGCAGGGGTACCCGGGCAGTGCAGGTGCGGCGGTCGTGATTGACGTACGCAATGGTCACGTGCTTTCGATGGCGAGCTACCCGACCTACGACCCCGCCATCTGGGTGGGTGGCGTCACTGCCAAGCAATATCAGCAGCTTCAGGAGAGCGACTCGCTGTCGTCCAATGCCTATCAGGGCCTCTTTGCTCCCGGTTCCACGTTCAAGGTGATCAGCACGACCGCTGCGGGCAAGGACGGCTTCAATCTCTATGGCTCCTACGACTGTCCGGCGTCTTTGAAGATTGGCACGCAGACGTTCCGCAACTTCGAGTCGTCCGGCTACGGATCGATTTCACTGTCGCGCGCGATCGAAGTGTCGTGCAACACCGTTTTCTATGAGATCGCGGATCGCATGTGGCAGCAAGCGGGCGGCATCACGGCCACCAAGGAGTCCGCCGACCCCATTGCCGAGGCCGCGCGCATGTATGGCCTGGGTTCGCCCACGGGGATTGACCTGCCGGGTGAGGCCGGTGGACGCATCAGCAGCCGTTTGTTCAAGTCAGCGAACTGGAATGCGATGAAGGACACGTGGTGTGCCAACGCTAAAGCGGGCTACCCGCAGACCCGGCAGCAGAACCCGGCACTTGCAGAGTTCTACACCGCGATTGATGCCGAGAACTGCAAGGACGGCTATCAGTGGCGAGTAGGCGATGCGCTCAACGCGGCGATCGGGCAGGGCGACACCGTGGTCACGCCTTTGCAAATGGCCATGGTGTACGCGGCAGTAGCCAATGGTGGAACTGTGTATCAGCCGCAGATCGCGAAAGCTTTGGTGTCACCGGAGGGCAAGGTGGTTAAGACATTCGACCCCGTCGTGAAGTCGACCATCAACGTTCCCAAATCGACCATGAACTTCCTGCACGCGACTCTCCCGGGCGTCACATCCAACGGCACGGCGGAGACGCCCTTCGCGGGATTCCCCCTGGGTCAGATACCGGTCGCAGCGAAGACGGGTTCGGCGCAGGTCACTGGCAACAAGCCGTCCACCTCGTGGTTTGCGTCGTACGCACCCGCCGACAATCCCAAGTACGCGATCGTCATGATGATCGCCCAGGGAGGTACGGGCTCTAAGACATCGGGACCGAGCGTGCGCAAGATCTACGAAGCGCTGTTTGGTATCTCGGGAAAGAACGTCGATCCAGCCAGCAGTGTCCTGATGGGCGGCAGGCCGCGAGATGCTCTGCCTGTGTTCCGGCCGGATGGCACGCCGGTTGGCCCGTCGGGCAAGGAGTCGGGCGTCGTAGCGCAACGCAATGACCCCACATCGTCGTCGTCGAATGGGAGTGGCTGATGAGCCTCATGACCCGCAATCGCGTTCGCACGTTCGAACGCGGCCGTGGCGGCGTTCTGCGCGACCTTGACTGGGTTCTGCTTGCCGCTGCGGTGTCGGTCACGGTGTACGGCTGCATGCTCGTCTGGTCGGCAAGCCTGTCTGACATGGCGTCCCCGAGTGACCCCACGTCCTACCTGCGCAAGCACCTGATCAACGTGGCCATTGCACTCACGCTGGGCGCATTCGCGATGCGCGTTGATTACCGGTGGTTGCGCGCCTATACGCCGGTTCTGTGGGGCGTGTCCGTTTTCACCCTGCTGCTCCCATTCCTTCCCGGGCTCGGAACACGCATTGCTGGCGCTCGTGCGTGGATCGCGCTACCGGGTGGTTTTACGTTTCAACCATCAGAGTTCGCGAAGCTCGCGGTAATCCTCATGATCGCGGTGCTGTTGTCCGAGCGGCGCGACATCGAGGATGGGCCGATCAACCGCGACGTTCTCCTTGCCCTGGGGGCAGCGGCCTTGCCGATGCTGATCATCCTGGTGCAGAACGACACCGGCACCATCCTGATCATGGGTGCGATCACCATCTCGATGATCGCCGTGGCCGGTGCCCGAACTCGATGGGTGGTGGGCCTCATCGGGGGGTCCATCCTGGGCGTGCTGGTCGCCATCCAGGTGGGACTGCTGCAGCAGTACCAGGTTCAGCGCCTCACCTCCTTTATCAATCCCACCGCTGACGTGGGAAGTGCCGCGTACAACGCGAACCAGGCACGCATCGCGATCGGTGGTGGAGGAATAACCGGATGGGGACTGTTCAACGGTCCCCAGACGCAAGGTCGGTTCGTACCGGTAAATGAGAGCGACTTCGTCTTCACCGTGGCAGGGGAGGAATGGGGCTTCATCGGGTCGGTCGTGCTGATCGGGCTCCTCGGTGTGATTCTGTGGCGCGCCATCGTCATCGCCTACCGGGCAGACGACCTCTTTGGTCGGCTTCTGGCCACCGGCATCGTGGCCTGGCTCACGTTTCAGATGTTCGAGAACATCGGCATGACCATGGGGATCATGCCCATCACGGGTATCCCGTTGCCATTTGTATCCGCAGGTGGAACGTCAATGATGGCCACCTGGATTGCCGTCGGACTGCTGGAGAATGTGCGCTTGCACGCGCGCCGCGTATCCTGACGTCCGTGACCGTGACTTCCAGCCGTACATCTGACCGCGCCAAGGGTAATTCGGTCTTCGATCAACTCGAGGACCTTCTGCCATCGGTCAGCAAGCCCATCCAATATGTGGGCGGCGAGGTCAATGCGGTCACCAAGCCCTGGGACTCGGTCGACGTGCACTGGGCCATCATGTACCCCGACGCCTACGAGGTAGGAGCACCTAATCAGGGCGTCCAGATTCTTTACGAAGTCATCAACGAGCGCACTGATGCACTGGCAGAACGCACCTACGCGGTGTGGCCGGACCTTGAGGCATTGATGCGCACCAACGGTGTTCCGCAGTTCACCGTTGACGCGCACCGACCCGTGGGCGATTTTGACGTGTTTGGCGTCTCGTTCAGCACCGAGCTCGGGTACACCAACATGCTCACCGCGATTGACCTCGCCGGAGTTCCGCTCATGGCAGCAGAGCGCTCAATCGACGATCCCATTGTTATTGCCGGTGGTCACGCGGCCTTCAACCCCGAAACGATCGCGGACTTCATCGATGCGGCTGTCATGGGTGATGGAGAGGAAGCAGTACTCCTAATCACCGACATCGTGCGTGACTGGAAACGCGACGGACGCTCTGGCGGCCGCGAAGGTCTGCTCATGCGACTTGCGATGACCGGATCCATTTACGTGCCCGCCTTCTACGACGTGCAATACCTACCGGACGGCCGCATCCAGCGCATTGCACCGAATCGTGCAGAGGTCCCCTTCCGGGTGAGCAAGCACACGCTGATGGATCTCGATGCGTGGCCATATCCCCAGAACCCCTTGGTGCCTCTGGCGGAATCCGTGCATGAGCGTATGAGCGTGGAGATTTTCCGTGGCTGCACACGTGGCTGCCGCTTCTGCCAGGCCGGCATGATCACTCGCCCCGTGCGCGAACGAAGCATCACCGGTATTGCAGACATGGTCGAGAACGGGTTGCGCAAGACCGGATATGAAGAAGTCGGTCTCCTGTCACTTTCGAGCGCAGACCATTCCGAGATCGCGGACATCGCCCGCAACCTTGCGGATCGTTACGAGGAATCGCAGACGGCGCTATCGCTGCCCAGTACTCGCGTCGATGCGTTCAATGTCGATCTCGCCAATGAGCTCAGTCGTAATGGACGCCGCAGTGGTCTGACCTTCGCACCTGAAGGTGGTAGCGAGCGCATGCGCAAGGTCATCAACAAGCAGGTGACCGAGGAAGATCTCATTCGCACGGTCACAACCGCCTACGCCGCTGGCTGGCGTCAGGTGAAGCTCTACTTCATGTGCGGGCTGCCGACCGAGACTGACGAGGATGTCCTCCAGATCGCGGAACTTGCTCGCGAGGTGATTAAGGCTGGGCGTGCGGCGACCGGCAAGCGCGACATTCGCTGCACTGTGTCGATCGGTGGATTCGTCCCCAAGCCGCACACCCCGTTCCAGTGGGCAGCTCAGTTGAATCACGAGGCGACCGATGCGCGTCTGATGAAGTTGCGCGACGCTATTCGTGCGGACCGCGAGTACGGCAAGGCCATCGGGCTTCGCTATCACGATGGCAAGCCGGGGATCGTCGAAGGTTTGCTTTCGCGCGGCGATCGCCGCGTCGGTCGCGTGATCCTGCAGGCCTGGCGCGATGGTGCGCGGTTTGATGGATGGAGTGAGCACTTCTCATTCGATCGATGGATGTCCGCGGCACAGGTGGCTTTTGCCGACCAACCGGTCGACGTGGATTGGTACACGATTCGTGAGCGTCAGCAGTCCGAGGTTCTGCCCTGGGATCACCTTGACTCCGGCCTTGACTCAGAGTGGCTGTGGGCGGACTGGCAGGACTCGCTCAACGAGGTTGCCGTTGATGACTGCCGATGGACGCCGTGCTTCGACTGTGGTGTCTGCGATCAGATGGGTACGGAGATCCAGATAGGGCCTACGGGTGTCACGACGCTGCCGATGCCGACGGTTCTGCCCAAGGTCGGTCCCGCGTCCGCCGTGCGTGCCTAGCCCATGGCGCGCAAGGCCCCCGATCGCGATGTAGCACCCACGGTCCAAAAGCTCCGACTTCGATACGCCAAACGTGGTCGCCTGAGATTTTCAAGCCACCGTGATTTCCAGCGTGCGCTTGAGCGCGCGCTGCGACGAGCTGATATCCCGATGGCCTACAGCGCCGGATTTCATCCCCATCCCAAGGTGTCCTATGCCAACGCGGCACCCACCGGAGTGGCCAGTGAGGCCGAGTACG
>JBAWXR010000104.1:0-7391 GCA_037143955.1 Actinomycetes bacterium | reverse complement strand
GATCGGCCGCGTGCCCTGCGGGATCTGCACCATGTGCGATGCGATGGACACCCCCGCCTGAAACTTGACCAAGATGAGGTCGACCAGGGCGAACACCAGCGTGCCTACCACCGCGCCACTCAGCGACAGCATGCCGCCGAGTACCAGCATCGCCAAGGTGACGAAAGTCAGGTCGATGTTGAGTGACTTGCCTGCACCACTCGGTTGGTGAGCGCAAAGAGGCCACCGGCCACACCCGCAATTACTCCGGAGGCCGTGAAGGTGATGATGCGCTGCGTGACCACGTTGATGCCTGACGCGGCCGCGGCCGTGCCATCCTCGCGAGCGGCTCGCAGCAGGCGTGCCGGGCGCGTGCGCTGGAAGAGCCACGCCACGATGATCGCGCCCATCGCGAAGAGCATCGTGAGCCAGACGTTGAGGACATCCGGGATGCCGACCATCGACTGGCCGCTCTCCGGGCCGATGCTCGACCAGTAGGTCAGGACCTGGTTGACCAATCCCAGCAGCGCAAACGTGGCGATGCCCGCCTGCAGACCGTTGAGGCGCATGAGGGCAGGCGACACGACAAGAGCAAGAACTCCGCCGACGATCCCTCCGATGAACACCGCCAGAAGCCACGGAGATCCGATGTCGTACAGGAAGGGGAAGAGGTTGGGCAGAAGCGAGTGCTTGAGCGTGGGATCAATCGTGAGCAGGCCGACGGTCCACGCACCCACGGCAACGAAAGCGACGTGACCAAAGCTCAGGACTCCAGAGGTGCCGATGAACATTTGAAGCGCCACAACGATGATCAGGTCGACCAAGGCGTACTGCATCGCGATCTGGTTGCTCTTGCCGAAGAGGCTGTTGACGGCAACTGCGGCGAAGACAAGAAGCAGCAGGCTGACCAACGACCAGCCCGGTGCCAGTCGGTATCCCAGTGAACGCTTGATGACGGATGGCGTGCTCATGTGCGCACCGCCCCTCGTCCTCGCACCAGTAAGCCCGACGGTTTAAGCAGCAGAACAACAATGACAAGCACGTAGACGAACGCGTCGCGGAAGTTGCCCGCGCCCTGCGGCAGCCATGTTTCGAGCATCGACGATGCGAACCCCACCACGAAACCGCCTGCCAGTGCCCCGGAAATCTTGTCGATGCCACCGATGACTGCGCCGACGAGTGCCAGCACCGTGATGCGAACTCCGAAGGTGGGGCCGACTGCGCCGCTCTGCGTCGTGAGGACGAACGCGACAGCCGCGGCCAGCACGCCACTGAGCACGAACGACAATCCGATGACGCGACTTGCAGGGATGCCCACCAGGCGGGCCGTGGTGAAGTCGGCCGCGGCAGCCTTCAGCTGCAGGCCCAGGGTCGTCCTCGTCAAGAACAACTGGAGCAGTACCAAAAGGATCGCGGACAGCACGATCGCGGTAACCGAAAGCAACTGCACGCGGATTCCCGCCACATCGACCGACTGCGACAGATTGCTGGCCACGGGCGCGGAGCGAACGTTGTTGCCGAAGATGAGTTCGTAGACGCGCTGCAAAAGGAAGCTGACGCCGAAGGATGCAATGAGCAACGTGGCCGGCCCCGCTTTGCGCATGCGCGAGAAGACCGCAAGCTCCATCAGCAGCGACAGGATCACTGCCACAAGGATTGAGAGCGGAATCGCGACGTACCAGCCGAGGTCCCAGGTGAGCACAAGGGCATAGCCAGCACCCGTGATGATTTCACCGGTGGCAAAGTTCGCGAGGCGAATGACTCCGAAGACCAAGCCGATCGCGAGCGCCGCGAGACCGAGGACCGCGCCAGCGGACAACGCGTCAACGAGTGACTGAATGAACTGACTCATCCGAAGTACGCCTCCGTCAGAATCTGGACATTCTCTGCATCTTCGGGCTTAAGGCTCAGGGTGATGACTCCGTCGTGCAGCACATAGGTGCGATTGCAGAAGGCGATGGTGAATTCAGCGCGCTGCTCGACCACCAGGACGGCCTTGCCCGCCGCTCGAACCGCTGCGAGTGCTTCGAAGACCGTGTCGACGGCCGTGGGCGAAAGGCCAAGGGATGGTTCGTCGAGCATGAGGACGTCGGGGTCGGACATCAACGCGCGGCCGATGGCCAACTGCTGTTGCTGGCCGCCGGAGAGAAGTCCGGCCGGTCGGGCCGCAAACTCACGCAGGATGGGGAACAAATCCATGACCTTGTCCATGGCCTCGTGCGCCCCCGCTTTGGTGCGACGCGCAACTCCCCCGAGTCGAAGGTTGTCCTTGACCGACAGGTCGGCAAACACGTGACGGCCTTCGGGCACAAGGGCGATGCCCAGTCGGACAACTTTTTCGGGCACTAGCCCCGAGGCGTCCCGCCCGTTGATACGCACAGAACCGCTGCGTGCCGTGGCTCCCATGATCGCCAGAAGGCTGGAGGACTTACCGGCGCCGTTGGGGCCGATGAGTCCCACCGCTTCACCGCCGGCGACGGCAATATCGATGCCGCGCACGGCAGGCACGCCGTTGTACGCCACGGTGAGACCCGTGACGTCAAGGCCCACTGTGCTGTTCGCTGAGTTATCGATGGACACTGCCACTCTTTCCCAGATAAGCCTCGACGAGTGCATCGCTGTTGCGAACCTCTGCCGGCGTGCCCTCGAGCAAAGTCTTACCTTCGACGAGAACGTGGATGCGATCGCATACGTCGAGAATGAGCTTGACGTTGTGATCGATAAGGAGCACGCCGATACCGCGATCGCGCACAAGTCTGATGTTGTCGGCGAACTCGCCGATCTCACCCTCATTGAGCCCGGCGGCAGGCTCGTCGAGAAGCACATAGGACGGATCGGTCGCCAGGGCGCGAGCCACGCCCACTCGGCGCTCAACTCCGTGAGGAAGTGAGGCTGCGGGTCGGTCGGCCCACTGCCCGAGGTGGAACTCCTCAATGAGGCCGTCGGCTCGTTCGCGAGCGGCCTTTGACTTCTGTCCGGTGCCGACCGCGGTGACACTGATGTTTTCGCGGACCGTAAGGCCATTGAACAGATGCGCGTGCTGGAACGTGCGTGCCAACCCGTGGCGCGAGCGCACAAAAGGCTTCTCGCGGGTGATGTCGCGACCATCGAGTTCAACCGCGCCAGTGTCCGGCTGGTCATAGCCGCTGATGATGTTGACGAGCGTGGACTTGCCGGCACCGTTGGGGCCGATGAGACCGAGTACCGCGTGCGGCGTGACGTCCAGGCTCACGTCTGTCAGCGCCTGAACGCCACTGAAAGACCGGGAAACCCCGGTCACGCGCAACACGCGCGACCGGGGCTCCGGGTTGTTCGTCATAAAGGCAGACTCTACGGATTAACGACCGTAGTAGGTGCCTGCTCTGCGACGTAGGTGAGCTTGCCGTCCTTCACGACGAGAATGCGCATCGGGCGCTTCACGTTGATGTGCAGGTCGGGCGAGAAGGAGCTCGGGCCGGCCAGGGTCGGCACGTCCATGAAGCTCTCCATCGCCTTGGCCAGTGCTGCGCCATCCCAGCTGCCAGCCTGCTTGTAGGCCTCGAGGATGAGCTGCAGCGTGGTCGGGCCGGTGACGAAGCCACCGACGTCGGGCGGGTTGCCGTACTTCTTGGCGTAGTCCGCAGCAGCAGCGTTGACGGCCGGGTCCGGATCGTCACCGTTCTTGGACGCGTACGTCACGACGTAGTAGTCCTTGAGGTTCGGGATAGCGCCAACCCAGAAGTCGCCGTCCATACCGAAGCCGGAGACGATGGGCTGGTTCAGGCCGCCATCGCGGATCTCCTTGGCAACTGCGCCACCACCGGGGTTGTAGCCGCAGTTGAAGATGACGTCAGGCTTGGGGCCTGCCGCGATCTTGGAAACGGTCTCCTTGACGGAGTCGCCCTGCGTGTACTCGTAGGTCTGAATGACCTTGCCACCGAGAGCGGTGAACGCCTTGTTGACGATCGCGCACTGGTTCTGGGTGTACTTGATCGAGTTGTCCTTGAGGAGGACCGCGTTCTTCCAGCCCTTGCTCGCTGCGAACTCGGCCATGATGGAGGCCTCGCCCGGAGTTCCGTCGCCTGCGGAGAAGCCGATCTTCAGGCCGCCCTTGGGGCCGTAGATGGGATCGCCGACGCACGGCGCGATGTTCAGGACGTTCTTGGCCTCGGCTACGAGAGCGGCCGGGGACGAGACGTCGTAGTCACAGGTGACGACGAGGACGTTGGCGCCCTGGTCGAGAACCTGCTGAGCATCAGCCGCGTACTGGTCGAGCTTGCTCTCGGTGTCAATGAACTTGACCTGGATCGGCTGGCCATTGACGCCACCGGCGGCATTGACCTTCTCGATCTCCTGCATGAGGGCATTACGGGCCGGGGTATCGATCGGGCCCATGAAGCCACTGCCAGCCTGAACGATGCCCAGCACGAGCGGGTCGCCAGTGGCGGGGGCAGCTGAATCCGGTGCCGCGGCAGAAGCGGTGTCCGCTGCAGCCGAAGACGAGTCAGAGCTGGAGCTTGACGAGCAGCCCGCGAGCACAACCGTGCCCACGGCAAGCACCGCAGCGAAAGACATGAGACTGCGTCTCACGTGACCTCCCTAGATCTGGTATCCCCGTTTCGGTCGAAACGAGGCGAACCACAGCAGTGCGCTGCGGCAGGGTCGCAGTGTGACATTTGATCACGGGCGGAGCAACGCGATCTGCCACCTGTCACGGACTTGTTACACGGCCGCAGCCGTTTCATGACAAATCGGGCAGCTGAGCAACCGCATCCGGGCCGAGGTGGGCGAAGTTGAGCCCGGACATCAAATCCCCCAACGTGGGCATGGCAACGTCGGATGGTGCCTGCCCTCCTTCAGCCGCCAACTTGTCCGCGGCCAGGGTGACGGACGCATTGAGGTGCTGTCTGAGCCAGCGCACCGCGTCGGGACCATCGCCGCACAGCAGAGCGGCCAAGACACTGGCGTGCTCGTGGTCACGCCGAACCTTGACATCCATACGCATCCACTCGACGCGGTAGCGCTCCGAGTTTCGCCACGCGGGGATCAGACTGCGCATGAGCCAGTCTCTGCGTGACGCCTCATAGATGGCGAAATGGAACCGCTCGTGAGCGTCGCGGGCAGTCACGGGATCGTCGGCGGCAATGGCCGCATCCATCTCTGCCAGAGCAGTGGCCGCGCGCGCACCATCGTCAGCGGTGAAATTCTGAGCGGCCTCCCACACAGCGATGGTCTCGAGGTGCAGGCGAGAGAAGTAGGTGTCCTCCAGATCAGCCAGGGTGCGCTCGCGCACGCGGGCACCCTTGCGTGGCTCCATCTCGACGAGATCGAGGGCAGCCAGCCGCCTGATGGCCTCGCGCACCGGCATCATGCTCATGCCCAACTGCTCGGACAGTTCCTTCAGGCGCAGTGGCGAGCCAGGGGGGATACGGCCATCGACGATGGCGTCGAAGAGCTCTCTGGCCGCGATATCCGAGGCGCTATCAACCTGGGCCTTAGGGAGCATGGTTGAGAAGTTATCAAATATCGAATCGCACGAGGGCGGAATTCACCGACGGGTGACTGACGTCCAGTCCGATGCGGTCATGACGAAGTCTCGCGGCTCAGCCAACATGAGCCTCAGTGCTTCGGGCCACGGCGCAGAGCCATCGGTGGTGCTCGAGGCGTGCACGATGACCATCCGACCAGACACGGCTCGTTCGCCGTCCTCGCGATCTATTCCGAACGCGTACGTGCACGAGCTCGTCCCCACCTTGACGACGCCGAGCCGCACCGTGATGAGGTCGTTGAAGTACAGGCGCGCTTGATAGTCAACTTCCACATGGACCCGTGGAATGCGGGGGGTGTGCTCGACATGACCCAGGCATCGGTACAACTGGTGCTCTGCTTCCTCCGCCCATCGCATGGCGGCAGCAAAGTGGTTGTGTCCTGACGCATCGGTCTCATGCCACGCCAACCTGCGCGTCACGCTGATGCGGGCTCCGGTGATCTCGTCCATGGGATCCATGAGCCGAATGGTGCCACGGGTGTCTCGCGACCCGAAGTCATCGTCCCCGTGCGGCATCCAGGGTTTGCATAAAGACCTCGATGGGCTGCGCACCAGAGATCGCGTACTGGCGATCGAACACGAAGAACGGCACACCGGTTGCGCCGAACTGGCGCGCAAGGTCCACATCATCAGCGACCCGGCCTCGATAGGCACCCGAGGCGAGGGCCTCGTGCGCCGCTTGACCGTCGAGCCCGACCGCGGCCACGTGCGGCAGCAGTTCTTCAGCGGTGAAGATTGGCTCTGCCTTCTCGAAATATGTGGAGTACAGGTGCTCCAGCAAATGTTGCGACGTGGCCTCGTCCTGATCCTGCGCCCACAGCAACAACTCATGGGCCACATGCGTGTTGCCGCTCGTCGTGTCCATGAGGCGATAGGTCAGTCCCTCAGTCGTGGCGACGTCGGCGACCTGGCTCATCATCTGCTCCGCGCCAGCAACATCGGTGCCGTACTTGCGAGCAATGACCTCGACCGTGCGATGCCCGTCAGTAGTGGCACTGGCATCCAATTGAAACGCGCGGTGCACGACATGTGCGTCGGTGATCCCAGCGTCCTTGAGGGCACGCTCCAGGCGACGCTTCCCAATAAAGCACCATGGACACACGACATCGGACCACACTTCAATTTCCATTGATGACTCCCGACCTAGATGGAATCCACGCGCACGCGGTAGCGCATGGTGTGGGACGTTGCCGGCGGAAGTGTGATCGCGGCGTCGCCGACATTGCCCCCTTCGATGCACAGGAAGGTGGTCCAATCGTGCGGAGCAATGTCCGTCAAGGCCGCCGCTTTGGCATCCCAGGGGTTCCACACGATCGTGCTTGCTGACGCAATCTTCCGGATATGGATGACTCGACTCAGGACAGGGTCCACGATGCGCACCCCAGCGGTCGATGAGTAGACGCGATCGGTCTCACCAGAAAAACCGAGGTCTCCCTCGTGGACACCCACGCGTGATCCGTCAACCTTGTCGACATACGAGGCACCGTCGAGACCGTGAACCTGCACCTTGCGCACATCCCCCACACGAAGGTAGGTGTGCAGCGCCTCCTCATACGTGAACGGTTGGTCGCCGGTGTTTTCGATCGTGAGGGCAAGATCGAGAATGGAACCTGCACTGATGGCGTACGTGGCTCGATAGGGGTGCGGGAACAACGGGCTGGTCGCCGCAGTGTTGTCCAGTCGGTACACGGCGACCTTGGCGGTCTCCCCCTCGGCTATGCCCGCCAATGCCCAGTCCGCAACGCGTGCAAATCCATGCGACGGGGTCATGTCACCGGTTCGCCCCGCACCGAACCACGGGAAGACCACCGGCACGCCACTGTGCACAGAGGCAGCAGGTTCCACATCGGGCCGGGCACTGAGCCACACGACCGGCTGATGTCCG
>JBAWXR010000103.1:0-7396 GCA_037143955.1 Actinomycetes bacterium | reverse complement strand
TTGAGCGTCTCGCCCACGAATGCGGCCGCCGCTGCGGGAACCTTGGAGGGCAGCACGCGCGTTGTGGTGATCACGAAGCCACCATCAGATGAATCTTTGACGTCGACAGTGGTGGCCATCGAACCCGTGCGCTCCATCTTCTCCTTGGTGAGGTCAGGATTCTTGAGCATGGCCACAACGGTGGCCGGGTCGGCAGGGTAGGTCTGCTCAAAATCAAGGCTGGTAGCCATGTGCTGTCCCCTCATGGAATTGGTCGGTCGCATCATGGCATGAAGTGATCCCCAAACGACTACCGTGGACCCTGGACACTTCGGGACGAGGCGATGACGTGGAAAGTCCACAGAACCAGCAGTTCGACATTGTTGCAACGCGGCTATCTCGTTATCTGGCCGATGAGGATCGAGCCACGCACCCTGCAGCTGTTCTGGAGGGCATCGCCCGCTCGATGATCGAGCTGGCGCAGGTTCGGCGTAGCGGTGACCCCCTTGTGCGGTCGTTAACCCCGGCGAATCTGCCCGCACACCTTGCCGTGCTTCAGGTGTCCACTGACGACATGCCGTTTCTGGTGGACTCCGTGAGCGCGATGCTCCTCTCGGCGCACCATGACATTCACCTTGTCCTCCACCCTCAGTTTGTCGTCCGCCGTGCGGCTGACGGAACTCTGCGAGAGATTCTTGACCTTGATGTGGATGATGCTCTCCCTGAGGGCACGGTCGCGGAGTCGTGGATGTGGGTGGAGTACGCCCTAGACCCAGACATGCTCGAGGGCACAGCGGTGGATGTCGATGCGCGGCGCGTCCTGTCGGATGTGCGTGCTGCTGTATCGGATTGGTCGGCCATGCGTGACCGCGCTTTAGCTATCGCAACCGAGCTCGAAGCTGCGCCGCCCTGGGGCATGTCGGCCGGAATGGTTCTCGACGGCGTGGACTTTTTGCGCTGGCTTTGCGATGACAACTTCACCTTTTTGGGATACCAGCAGTACGACCTCGTGGAACCAGACGGGCACCTGTCCCTTCGTCCGGTGCCGGCAACGGGTCGTGGACTGCTCAACGAAGAACATCGCCCTCGCTCGTCGACTTCCCGTAGCTTCGCAAAGCTCAGCGATCAGGCGCGGGTTCTTGCCACCGAACCGCGGCTTCTGTTGATCACCAAAGCTAACTCACGCAGCACGGTCCATCGTTCCTCTTACTTTGACTACATCGGCGTCAAGAGGTTTAGCGACGCGGGGGTTGTGGTCGGAGAGGATCGCTTCCTCGGCCTATTCACGTCCAATGCCCATGTCCAAAGCCTCGTGACTGTTCCCCTTCTGCGTCGAAGCTATGACGAGCTTGCTTCTGAATTCGGGTACGCAGAGGGCGGGCATGACGCCAAAGCACTCTTGCGCTTTCTCGAGACGTACCCGCGTGATGAGCTCTTCCAGATTCATCACGCAGAGCTGGCTGAGCTGTGCCGATCGGTCATGCACCTGCAAGACAGGCGTCACACCAAGCTATTTGTCCGCACCGATGACTTCGGTCGGTTCGTGTCATGCCTAGTCCACCTCCCTCGCGATCGGTACACGACCGCGGTACGACTTCGCATGCAGGCCATCCTGACGGAGGCCTACGGTGGCGAGTACTGCGACTACACCACGCGTGTCACCGATGCTCTTCTAGCTCGACTCCACTTTGTCATTCGGGTGCCATCAGGTCAGACCGTGCCGGAGGTCAATGCCGCAGATCTCGAGGCCAAGATCATCGAAGCAGCCCGAAGCTGGCAGGACTCATTTCAGGGCCTCTTGGTCAATCGTGTGGGCGACAGTGAAGCCGGCCCGATGCTGCGTAGCTTTCGGTCCGCGTTCCCTGAGGGGTACAAAGAGAGGTACGCACCGGCGCATGGCGTTCAAGACGCGTTGACGATCTCCAGCCTCCAGCCGGGAGAGCTTTCGCTTGAGCTTCACGCTCCAGGCGATGCGGGGCCGAGAGACCTGCGGCTCAAGATCACGCGAGTCGGCATGCCTATGTCCCTTTCGCACGTTCTGCCCATTCTTCAGTCGATGGGTCTGGACGTGGTCGAGGAGCATCCCTATGAGATAACTCGGCCGATGCGGGAGCCCGCCTGGATCCTGGACTTTGCCATGGTGCTTCCGGCTGGTGAGATTGCTGCCCGGTCAACGCTTCCCGAGCGACTCGAAGAGACATTCCTCGCGGCCTGGGAGGGTCGATGCGCGATAGATGGATTCAACGCTCTCATCACTCGCGGGGGACTGCGGTGGCGCGAGGCGATGGTGCTTCGCGCCTATGCACGTTACCTGCGCCAGATCGGCACGACGTTCAGCCAGAGCTACATCGAGGGCGTGCTCGCCGGAAATGTTCCGACCGTCCGCTTGCTCATCGACCTTTTCGAAAACCGATTCGCACGCCCCACCGACACATCTGGGCGAGCTGATCGCGAATCGGAGATAGTTCGTGAGATCGAGACTGAGCTCGACGTGGTCGCCAGCCTGGACCATGACCGCATTTTGCGTTCGTTCGTGGCTCTGGTCCTCGCCACCCTTCGGACAACGTTGTATCAATCACGAAATGACGGAAGTGAGCCTCTGGGAATCGCACTCAAGCTCGACCCGCATCGTCTAGCCGAGGTACCGCTGCCTCGGCCGAAGTACGAAATTTGGGTGCACTCTCCGCGCGTAGAAGGAGTGCACCTGCGTTTCGGAGCGGTGGCCCGAGGCGGATTGCGTTGGAGTGATCGGCAGGAGGACTTCCGCACCGAGGTCTTGGGCTTGGTTAAGGCGCAGGAGGTCAAAAACGCTGTCATCGTGCCCGTGGGCGCAAAGGGTGGATTTTTCGCTCGGTCGTTGCCGGATCCAGCCGTCGATCGTGACGGATGGCTGGCCGAGGGCAAGGCCGCCTATCGCGAGTTTGTTTCGAGCATGCTGGACCTGACCGACAATCTGGTGGACGGACAGGTGGTGCCACCACGAGACACGATCCGCTATGACGGCGATGATCCGTACCTTGTCGTTGCGGCAGACAAGGGGACCGCAACATTCTCCGATCTGGCGAACAGCATCGCCCTCGAGCATGATTTCTGGCTGGGCGATGCGTTCGCCTCGGGCGGCTCGGTTGGCTACGACCACAAGGCGATGGGTATTACGGCACGCGGCGCATGGGAGTCAGTTCAGCGACATTTCCGTGATCTTGGCCGCAATACCCAGACACAGGACTTTTCCGTGGTGGGCGTGGGCGACATGAGCGGGGATGTATTCGGCAACGGAATGTTGCTGAGTCCGCATATCCGTTTGGTCGCGGCATTCGATCATCGCGATATCTTCCTTGACCCCGCACCTGTCCCTGACGAATCACTGGCAGAGCGCCGCCGACTGTTCGCCCTGCCGCGTTCGTCGTGGCAGGACTACGACGCCGCCCTCGTGTCACCCGGTGGTGGTGTCTTTTCGCGGTCGCTCAAGTCCATTCCGCTGTCACCTCAGATTGTCGAAGTATTGGGATTGGCACCGGACACCACGGCGCTCACGCCAGATGAGGTCATCAGCGCGATCCTGCGCGCTCCGGTCGACCTGCTCTGGAACGGGGGCATCGGCACCTATGTCAAGGCTCGAAATCAGTCGCATGCCGACGTTGGTGACAAGGCCAATGACCGCATTCGCGTCAACGGTGATGATCTTCGCTGCACAGTGGTCGGCGAGGGTGGCAATCTGGGATTCACCCAACTTGGCCGGGTGGAAGCCGCTCGCCACGGCGTGCGGCTCAATACCGATGCAATCGACAACTCAGCCGGAGTCGATACCTCAGATCATGAGGTCAACATCAAGATCCTGCTCGATGCTGCGGTGCGATCTGGAGAGTTGAGCGCCTCGGATCGTGTCGATCTCTTGACCAGCATGAGCGACGACGTGGCTGCCCGCGTGCTGTCTGACAATTACGGACAGAACGTCGTCCTGGGCAATGCGCGCGCGGGAGCCGATGCACTCTTGTCTGTCCACCAGCGCATGATTGAGCAGTTGGAACACGACGGTTTGCTTGATCGCGCTCTGGAGTTCCTCCCTGATGATGAGGAGATTCGATCAAGGCGACTTGCGGGGCAAGGCCTGACCTCTCCTGAGCTCTCGGTGCTCCTTGCCTACTCCAAAATCTGGTTGACCCGTGAGCTCAACGCCTCTGTCATCTCCGACGAGCCCTATTTTTCTCGCATGGTGGAGGTGTACTTCCCGACACTCCTGCATGATCGTTTCAGGGCCGGCATGCTTTCTCATCCACTTCGTCGAGAGATCATCAGCACCGTTACGGTCAATCGTCTTATCAATATCGGTGGCATCACCTTCGTGTTCCGCGCAATGGAGGAGACCGGTGCCAGTGCGGTCGCTGTGGTGCGCGCAGCGTGTGCCTCAATGGAGGTGTTTGGCATCGCCGCCATCTGGAATCGCATCAATGAGCAGGACAATCTCATTCCATCCGACGCTCAAACGGCACTACATCTTGAGATCAGGCGACTTCTTGATCGTGCTACACGCTGGTTTCTGCAGACGCGCGGCGGAACACTCGATGTCCAGCGTGAGATCGAGGATTTCGCCTCGGTGGTGTCCGCTCATGCGAATGATGTGCCTGGCATGTTGCTGGGCGTCGAGCACGATCGCTTCGATCGTCTGCGTCAACGATTCACGTCCGCGGGGGTACCGGAGGAACTAGCCGCGAGCACCGCGGCGGCTCTGGATGTATTCTCGCTACTGGATATCACCGATATCTGTGTCGAGACAGGCGAGGACGTGGACACCGTCACGCCCCTCTTCTTCACCATCACAGAGCGGTACGACATTGATCGCACGCTCGTGCACATCACCAATCTCCCGCGGGGCGATCGTTGGTCGGCTCTGGCTCGCCAGGCCTTGCGCAGTGACCTCTATGCGGCAGTGGCTGGCTTGACCGCACGCGTGGTCCGCGCAACGCCCGCCACCCAGAGTGCCGCCGAGCGTCTGCGCGCGTGGGAGGGTGCGCACATGGAAGGCGTGATGCGTGCGACAACCACCCTGACGGATATCGCGGGGGTGGACGATCCAGATCTGGCGACACTGTCGGTGGCACTGCGGGCGCTGCGCAACCTTGTCGCACAAGGGGCGCGATCACACGGGGGAGAGGCGTGAGGGCACTGACTGATGCGTGATGCACTCACCGGCCATCCGCTGTTCAACGACGCTATCCGCCTAGACCGATCACGTCTTCGCCTGCTTGCTCCTCTTCGCATTGCGATCGTGGCGACCGGCCTCGTCGTGGTGTGTCTTGCAACGGACCACAAGGCAGATGTCGTCCCACTCACCATAGGCGCGGTCTTTGTTGCTGCGGCCGATCTTGGTGAGATCCCTGGTCAAAGATGGCGCACGATGCTCTGGACCACGACGAGCCTGACACTGGCAGCCGAATTGGGCGGGCTCTTCAGTGAGCGAAATCTCGTGACCTTCCTGGTGACGCTGCTTGTAGCGGCGGTGTGCGGATTTGGGGGTGCGCTTAGTTACCGAGGCGGACTCATCGGAGTCCTGTCCCTCGTGGTCTTCTGCGCATTTTCCGGGGCGCCTTCGGGTATGCGTGCAACGGAGATCAACGCGCTGCTGATCGCGCTGGGCGGCCTTGTGATCACGGTTGTGACAGTGGCTCCCTACCTTGCGCGACACTGGTCCTCGCTCGCCGTGGCGGCGCCGGATGCCCTCACCGGACCGCGGGGGTTCTGGTCTCGGTTCCGCGACTGCTGCGTTCCGTCCAACAGATTCTTCTGGCATGCGATTCGACTGCCGGTAGGCATAGGTATCGCGACGCTCATCGCCTGGAACGTCCCGGTGATGCACGCTTATTGGATTCCGGTCACGGTCGCATGGGTCACGCTTCCGGACAGTCGGCTCACGTCGGTCAAGGTTGTGGCACGAATTGTGGGAACCATGGTCGGGGCCTTAGCCGCAGCGGTGTTGTTGCTGCCATGGATGAACCAGGGTCTCTTGGCGGCATTCGTGGTGGGTCTCGGGGCTTATCTGACCGTGGCTTTTCTCTTTGCGTTCTATGCGGTGGCGGTTACGGGAATCACCATGGTGATCCTGGGTGTGTTCAGCGTTGTGGGTGATTCGATCGTTGACGACATCGTCGTGCGAATTATCGCCACGGTCGTGGCGGCAGGCATCGTCGTCCTCGTCACGTTGACATGGAGCAAAGCCGCGCAGCGGAGCCACGTGCGCGCTGAGTGAAACCGCCGGGGCGCAGTGCTAGGCGGAGGTCCAGCCCACTCGCTTGTGGCTGCCGTCGCAGAAGGGCTTCTTCTCGGACTGTCCGCAGCGGCACAGGTACGACTTCTCCGTGTCGGAGATCACCGTTCCGTCCGGTGCCACGATGCTCACCTGACCGGTGACTTCGAGAGGGCCGTTGTCCAGGGGGGTGATGGTCACGTTGTCGCTCATGGCCCAAGTATGTCGGGCTAGCGACCGGATGGCGCGTTTTAGAGGGCGCCGATGCGAGAAAGCCAGGTGAATGCCCAATATCCGGGGATGGTGGGAATCCAGAACGTGATGAGGCGGTAGAGGAGCACTGCTGAGACAGCGATACCGGCATCCAGTCCGCCAGCGGTGAGTCCGGCGACGAGCGCCGCCTCAACTGCGCCAAGGCCACCGGGCGTGGGCGCGGCCTGGCCGAGGGTGGCGCCGGCGAGGTACACGACCGCAACCACGGCGATGGCCATCGAGCCACCGAATGCCTCAATGCTCGCGTAGAGGACTCCCACGAACGCGAGGTTGAGCAGGAGAATGCCGCCGATGCCCTCTGCGAGTTTGGCCGGGCGCTGGGCGACCGTGGCGAGTCGAGGGCCGACCTCTTTGAGCAGGGGCAGCACGCGGGCCGAAATCTGTTTGCGCACGTAAGGAACGGCGAGCGACGCGAGCATCAAGATCACCACCACCACGACCGCGATCACGACCCAGCGCGGCGGGTTGAAGGTGTGCTCGGCTGTGGTGCCCGCGGCGATACCAAAGGCAAAGAGAAGGACGATATGGAAGACAAACGCCAGAACCTGAGAGACGCCGACGCTGGCGGCCGCCAGCGCAGGGTGAAGCCCTGAACGTTGCAGGTAACGCACATTGATCGCGATGGATCCGATCGTGGGAGGCGACACGAGCGTCGCGAAGTTTCCGGCGAGTTGTGCGGCCAGTGTGCGATGAAGTTTGAGTCGTTCGGGCACGAACCCATTGAGCGACCACGCGGCGCCGAAGAAGGTGATGAGGCTGAAGCCGACCGCGGCCGCCACCCACCCCCATTTCGCCGTTGTGACCAGTTCGACGAGGTTGACCTTCGCCAGCTGCGTGACGAGCAGGTATCCCGCGATGGTGCCCACGACGATCATGACCAGCGTGCGGGGCTTGATGCGCTCG
>JBAWXR010000102.1:0-7508 GCA_037143955.1 Actinomycetes bacterium | reverse complement strand
GGAGATAGCGAGAGCGGCTTGCGATGCAGCCGTGAAGGTGAAGCTTCGCTCCGCGCTGGCCGCCGGTCCGAACACGCCCGATGCTGCTTTGTAGGCCGTGACCCGACATGTGGTTGGTTGCGTGACCTGCAATGCGGCACCCGCAATCGAGCAGCCCGCACCCACAACGGAGTAGGTCACGGCGCCAGTGCCCGAACCACCGGACGTGGTGACGGTGATCGGTGTATCGGCCGGGCCTGTGAGCGTCGTGTTCGAGATGAGCAGAGTTGCCTGGTCTTGTGCCGTGAAGACGAACTGCACCGGCGCACTTGTAGCACGCGCATAGACACCTGACGCCGCCTTCGCAGCGGTGACCGTGCAGATGGTGGTCTGATTTGCGGACAGGCTCGTGCCACTGAGCGAACAGCCCGCCCCCACGACAACAAGTGACTCCGCGCCAGTGCCGGAGCCGCCGTCGGTGGTGACCGTGATCGCAGTCCCCGCCTCGCCTGTCAACGTCTCGTTGGTGATCGACAGGGGCGACTGCGTCAACCCCGCGAACGTGAAGACGACGGCGTTCGATGTCGCCGCACCGTAAGCCCCTGACGCCGCCTTCGTAGCCGTGACCGTGCAGGTCGTGGCTCGCGTGGTGGAAAGAACCGCACCGCTCACGCTGCACCCTGTGCCGGTGACCGAGTACGTCACGGCACCTGAGCCAGAACCACCAGCGGTGGTGAGCGTGAAGGTGGAGTCTGCAGGCGTGGTGCGTGATCCGTTGGAGATAGCGAATGCAGCCTGGGCGATGCCAGTAAAGGTGAAGGTGACGGGGGCACTCGCAGCTCGCGCATAGATCCCCGACGCGGCCTTGGTTGCCGTGACTATGCAGGTTGGTGACGACGTCGCCTTGACCGTCAATCCGATGATCGAGCAGCCCGTCCCGATGGCCGAGAGGGTTACTGCACCCGAGCCATCACCGCCAGTCGTCGTAACCGGAAGCGGCGTTCCCGCAACGCCCGTTCTCTCCGCGAGCGAATTCGAGATGGACAGCGCGTGCTGTGTCTCGGCACTGAAGGTGAATCTGACAGACGGACTCGTCACCCGGGGGTAGGTCGCATCCGCTGCCTTGATAACCCATGCGGCACAGATACCCGGTTGGGTTGCGACCAACGCGGAACCGCTGACACTGCATCCGATGCCGCTGGTCGCAAATGTGAGTGCGCCCGAGCCGGATCCAGTTGTACTGGTCAAAGTGATCGGCGTACCGGCTACCCCGGTGGTCACCGAGTTCGTGACTCGCAGGCCGTCGGGCGAAGCCACGATGAACGTGAACGCCACGGTCGCGCTCGACACCCTTATATAAGCGCCGGATGCAGCTCTGATCGCGGTCACCTGGCACGTGGCAGCCTGGGTCGCCGACAGCTGCGCGCCACTGACGGCGCAACCGGCGCCGGTCACTGCGAAAGACACTGCGCCCGAACCGGTACCGCCGCTCGCCACCAAAGTGATGGGGGTTCCTACATACCCGGTCGTCGACGAATTGGTGATGGTGAGTGCACTTTGCGCTTGTCCGGAGAATGTGAATCGCACCGCGGGGCTGCTCGCCCGGGCATAGGTGGTGGTGCCTTCCTTGACCACCCACACTGCGCAGGTGCCGGGCTGTGAGGCACTCAGCACCAAACCACTCACGGTGCATCCAATACCGGAGACGGCGATCGAGGTTGCCCCGTTGCCAGATCCGCCGCCCGGAACCACGGTGATGGGCGTGCCAACCGTCCCGGTCAGGGTGGTGTTGGTGACGACAAGGGGCGACTGCGGGGCTGTGCCCACGGCATGGGCCACCCCGGTGCTGGGCAGCGCGACGAGGGCAAGGCCAAGAACAAGTCCGCCCGCGATCCGCCGCACCACACCTCCCCTAGGCCTACCGAGAATCCCACTTCCCTGTGCACATCGGCGCGAGAGGAGTGAATCGGAGGGAAATGTTCACTCCACTGAATCCTGTGGTTGCAAAAATGAGCAGAAATTCCTGAGGCACACTGTCCCCCGGCCGACGCTACCAAGTAGGTCACTGGTCACATCACCGATGTTGACGTCTTCTTTTCACCGCTAGGAGCCTGCGTGCCCGACGACCATGATCGCCCCGTCTATCTGGTGGTCGGTGCCGGACCCGGCATGGGCCTGTGGTGTGCGTCCCGTTTCGCCGCGCACGGCTGGCGCACGGTGCTCGTGGGTCACGAGATCGGTGCGGTGGAGTCAGTCGCTGACCAACTGGCGGAGATGCGCCCTGATGCTCCGCGCGCATTGACATGCGTCGCTGATGCGGGAAACCCGATCGCGTTGCGTGCATCAATCGAAGCGCTAGCTCTTTCACGCATTGACGTTGCGCACTACAACGTGTCGACGTGGGTGCCCGGTGCACTCGACAGCGACCTGGCGGCAGTCTCCGCGGGCCTTGATGCCGGTGCGGTGAGTGCTCTTGCCATGGTGCAGGCCGTGCAGCCGCGGATGTCCGCCGCTGGGCAGGGTGCAGTGATCTTTACGGGCTCAGGTGCAGCAGATAAGCCCTCGGCCGCGAGCCTTGGCTTGGGCATGCAGAAGGCGGCCCTGCGCAATCTGGCCATCGGGCTTCAACCCGTCCTGGCTCCGCAAGGCATTCGCGTTCTTCACTTCACGATCTACGGCGTGCTGGCGCCTGACTCACCTTTCTCCCCACCCGTTATCTCTGAGCGAATCGCCGAACTCGTGCTCGATGCGTCAGGGACAGGCTTGCGACCGCTGGCCGCCACGCCGCAGTGGGATCCGGTCGTTCCCTATCGCGGATAGCGGCCGATCGAGACCTCAGCCACAGGCAGGTGAGACAGACGCAGCGGTGAGGTACTGCATCGTTAAAAAGCCCGGACCGGTCGCACCGATCGTGCGAAGAACTTCCGGGAGGGAACTGGGGTTCCGAACTGGCCCCTAAGACTCTGGACCCACGCGGCAACTCCACCACCCCCGCTGTCTTGAGTCGAACTGAAGTAGTCCAAGGCTGCTGTAAACCCGTACGCACTAGTGCTAAACGTGGAGTCTTGAGATCCCGAGCAGGCAACACTCGGTGCGGAGGGTGAAGCCGGGTTGCGCGAGTAATTACACATCGCATTGAGCTCATCCTTCGATGGCAAGAACCACTCACCGGCGTTGGTGCCAGTAGGGGCATAGGCCAGAACTGCTGCCGCTGCATTTGAACTACAGGCACCTGAAGCAGCCATCGCCGCAGTGTTCGCACTTCCTGTACCAACAGCCGTCCCACTCGCAGCAGGTGTATTAGTCGCTCCACCGCACCACGTCAGTGCCGGGTCATCAGCGCCACTCCAGGTCTTTGGCGCCATCTCGTAGGTCAGACCTCCTGAGATCAAGAACACCAAGCCACCCCCCGGGCCAATGTCACCCACGGCGTACGACACAGAACCACCGCCACCGCTGACCACACCACCGCCACCGCTGGCCACAGGCGTTCTCGCCCAGGTCATACTCCGTGTGCACGTCCAACCACCATTGCCGCCATTGGCCCACTGCTCCCACGTCGGCCCCCAGGAAGAGTCGGCTCCCCACGACGCCTGCCACACAGTCTCCCCCGGCTGAGCCGCACACTCCTCACTCTGCGAAGCACGCTGATACGACTCGTACTTGATCGAATCAGCAGCCGCAGCATTCGCACCAATCAGCAACCCACCGATACTCACGCACGCCACCAGCGCGAGTCGCGCGTGGCGTCGACGAGGACTTCCTTGAGCTCGCTGAAGAGGGCTGTGGTCTGCGATGTCGTGAGTCATGAGAAAACGCTAAGAACCCGAAATTGCGTGGCCCCTGAAAAGTAGCGCTGGTGCTACGTGAGCACATTGCAACATGGCAAGACGTTCCGTTATCGCTACTTTTTCCGTTGTCGGTCAGACAAGCACTGCGATGAGTTCGGAGCCGCCGTCGTGCCTTCTCTCCAACTGCCACCGCAGGCACGTCTCGTCAAGCATCTGTGAACCCAGGCCCGCGACTGTCGTGGATGAAGGCCCATCGCCGTCATCGACGACTCGGATTTCGAGCAAGTCACCGTTAGTGATGATGCGGATCTTGACTGAGCCGGCGCCTCCATGGCGAATCGCATTGCTCGTGGCCTCGCGGCAGATCTCGATGGCACATCGCGACAGCCCGGCATCGTCAGCTAGGCGTTCGACCGCCTCAGGGCTGATATCGGAGGTGAATCGCACGACCGGGCTCCAGAGGCCGTGCAGATCGGTCATGGCATGCGGCACTGATACCTCAATGCCCTGGCGAGTCGACAGCGCCGAGAGTGCATCTTCGAGCCTGCGCCGGGCATCGGCGACGGTGTCGGGTGTGCGATCCGCAGCCGTCAGGCGCATAGCCGTCGAAATGAGAGCAGACTGCACGGTGCCATGCACGGCCAGAGATACCGAGCGATGAAGCAGCCATGTCTCGCGCTTGATTCGCGAAACAAGTTCTTCGAGCGCAGCATTTGTCTCGATGAGGCTGACTCGAATCTGCTCGGCTCGCACATTCAAGATGGCCAGGATCGACACGAGCATCGCGAGACCAACCCTGATGAGGATGCCTGCCTGCACATTGGCCACCCAGGCTTCAGAACCCGAGACTGCCTGCTCCCCGGTCGGCAAGAAGAACTGGAAGGTCACGTTGAGGGCGGCATAGACGATCAGGAGCACGACCAGAGCAAGGGCTACCGGCATGTTCCTGAGGCGACGAGGCCAGAGCACCTTCAGTGCCCAGATCACGAGAAATGCGAGGGCTGCCAGCAGGAGTGCCCTCCACACCCCTCGCCATTGGGCACCAAGCACGATCACGCCAGGGAGCAGCACGCCGCACCAGGCGACCATGAGCCATCCCGGTCGGATAGCTCGAGTGATGTCGAGCCGATCTTTGAGCAAACTCACGGATCTCGGCGTCTCCGAGATGATCTGCCGCGACTCCACCAATGGAGAAAGGGCCAACTCGCGCGACGCCGGTCGCACGACATCATTAACCGCCACGTCGATGCGCTCCGCGAGCTCGAAGGCGGCTTCCTCCGAGATCTCTCCCGAAATCAATCCGCGAATTTCCTCGACCGCCGGCTCCAGCAGAGAGTGAGCTCGGGCGCGTAATTCGACTTCCGATCGAATGAGTTCCGCATCCGCGGTCTCGATCAGCGACTGGAGCCTGGCTTGTTCCGCGAGCAGGCCGTCATTCGCCTGCCGCCGCTCGCGTGCCAGTTGCGCTGATGCCGCCATGATGAGCCCGAGCGCGACGGTAATGATGACTGACGATGCGGCCCGACCGAAGGGGTTCGAATCGAGCTGCTGGCCCGCGGAGTGCCAGCCAACATCGATCCAGGTAGCAGCAGAGCGACTAAGGCTGGCGACGGCTAGACCGACGATGATGATTGCCGGATGCGGTCTGACCCATCCATCACGATTAGCGATCGCGCGCACCACCAGGAGCACCACGATCGAGATGGCCGACATCACTGCGGTCGAGATCACCGACACAAGCAACGACTGCCCGGGGATTCGCAGAATGTAGACGAAGCTGAGAATGAAGCCGGTAACCGCGAGACCGATGAGCACCGGTCGCGAAAGCGCGTTCTGGCCACCGATGAGCAGCGCAAGTCGGTCGCGAGAGATTCCCACGGGAATCAGGATGTCGGAAGACCGGCGGCGCGGATGAACTCACGTGCCGCTACGACGCGTGCATTGCCCTCGTCAAAGTTCTCATTGCTGATGAACTGCATCGCGCGACTGATGACGTTATAGACGGCCTTCGCACTAGTGCCGCGCTCGGCGGCGATCTGCTCATTTGTCATCCCGAGAGCCACCATGCGAAGCACCTCGATCTGGGTACGAGACAGGCCCACGAGCGGGCGCTCCGGATCACGATCGTGGCGAGGTACCGCACGACCTGAGCCGCGCAGCACGGCATCAAGCGCGGTGACGAGCTCCTTGGAATCGGCGAGCTGGCCCTTGCGCACATAGCCGACGTTCTTGGGAAGCGACTCCGGATTGCGACCGGCAAATCGTGCATCGGGAAGGTTGGACAAGAACAGCACAGCTAAGTAGGGCTCCTGCGCACGGAAGGCGTCGGCAAGGTCGAAGCCATTGACGCCTGCGCCGAGATCGACATCGAGTACGACGGCATCGGGATCCATCTTCTCCCACATGCGCCACGCCTCGGTGGCGGTCGCAGCGGCGCCCACCACGAAGCCCGACTGGGTCAACGTCTCGGCGAGCAGGCCAAGGGTCAACTTGTCGTCCTCGACGACCAGCACGCTCCTGCCTCCACCGACCATGACGCCATCATCGCCCTACTCGGGGCGGGACTCTCCCCAGGAGTTCCACCAGAGGCACATTTGGACACTTTTTCGTGTTGCGGAGGGTGTCAGCAGGCACAACTCCAGGTGACTACCCGATCATCCAGGTCTGGCCACCCTTGTTGATGAGCGTGCGCGTGCAGGCCCAGCCGCCGATGCGGTTGCCGTCAGCTCCGAGAGTTGAGTTGACCCATGGCTCCCAGGCTTTCATCCATCCACCGGTGAGTCCTGTGCCGTAGGCGACGTCGGTGTCCTGCATATCGCTGCAGCTGCCGGTGGATGAGAGCGGGAGTGCTTGGCTAACCTTGATCCATTGAGAAGGGTCAGATGAAGCGTTGCCCGTGAAGGTGCCGGAAGTCATCACCCGGTTGCCGGTGCCGGAATTTGCGACAGCAACGAACAGACCGTTGGCGTAAGTCACGCTGGTCCAGTTGTTGTCGGCCGCACTGGTACGGATGGTCCACGTGATGCCGTCGGGTGAAGTCATCACGCGGTTGCCGGTGCCGGTGCCTGCCACGGCGACGAACAGTCCGTTGGCGTACGTCACGCTGTTCCAGTCGTTGTCGGCTGCGCTGGTGCGGATGGTCCACGTGATGCCGTCTGGTGAAGTCATCACCCGGTTGCCGGTGCCAGAACTTGCGACAGCGACAAACAGGCCGTTGCCGTAAGTCACGCCGTACCAGTTGTTGTTGGCTGCGCTGGTTTGGATGGTCCAGGTGATGCCGTCGGGTGAAGTCATGACCCGGTTGTTGGTACCGGTGTAGGCGACAGCGACGAACAGGCCGTTGCCGTAAGTCACGCCGAACCAGTTGTTGGCGGCTGCGCTGATCCGACTGGTCCAGGTGATGCCGTCGGGTGAAGTCATCACCCGGTTGGTGCCGTCAGCTGATACGGCGACGAACAGGCCATTGCCGTAAGTCACGCCGTACCAGGCGTTGTCGGCTGCGCTGGTGCGGCTGGTCCAGGTGATGCCGTCGGGTGAAGTCATCACCCGGTTGCCGGTGCCGGAAGTTGCGACAGCAACGAACAGACCGTTGCCGTAAGTCACGCTCCTCCAGCTGTTGTCGGCCGCACTGGTACGGGTGGTCCACGTGATGCCGTCGGGTGAAGTCATCACCCCGTTGCCCCTGCCGGAAGTTGCGACAGCAACGAACAGACCGTTGCCGTAAGTCACGCTCCTCCA
>JBAWXR010000101.1:0-7542 GCA_037143955.1 Actinomycetes bacterium | reverse complement strand
GTGACGCAGAACGCATACCTCTTCAATGCCACGTTTAACGGATCACTGCCCGAGGAGATCATCGTCAACTCCGAATTTGGGTCGACCGATGCCGCGATGACCCAAGCGCAGTACTTCGCCAGGATCACCGGTCAACTGCCACGCAGTTGCCGCACTCAGATAGATGCGCTGTGGATTCACGCGGGTAACGAGAACGTCGGTGGCGGCAATCGTTCACTGATGCTCTACAGCGGATACGCGGCAGCGCATGGGGGCTACATGGAGGAGGCCATGCTGCACGAGTGTGCCCATACCTCACTCGACTACGGGTGGAAGGGCTCGCTAGACCGGACACAGTGGAATGCAGCCGCAGCTCAAGATCCCGGATTCATCTCGAAGTACGCCCGGGACAACCCGACGAGTGAGGACGTGTCAGAGTCCTTTGGGCCCTATGTCGCATGGAAACTCGGCGCTGCAAGTGGATACTCCGCTGGTCAATTGGCAGCCATTGCCTCACAGATCCCGCACCGACTCGCGTACCTCGACAGTCAGGGGCTCGACCTAGCCCCTGTCCTGGCCACGGCACCGTCGACTGCGGCAACAGCACCGGCACCGGCACCGAAGCCGGGGTCCCCGTGCCCCAAGGCTTCCCTAGGGCAACGTGTGACCACCGCGGCCGTCGGCACACTGCAATGCCGGCGCATGGGGGCTACCTATCGATGGCAGCGCACAGTACGGCGCGGTGGACGTGCTGGCTCCTCCTGATGGACTCGAACCATCAACCCTGCGATTAACAGTCGCATGCTCTGCCAATTGAGCTAAGGAGGAAAGTGCCCGCCGAGGATACCAGCGCGGGCGATGGTCCAGCAGACGGCCGCCGCTAGATGCCCAGGGACTCACGCAGCAGTGCCAACTGCTCCATCGCCGCAGCCTGCAATTGCGGATCCTGTGCGTCCAAGCCCTCGTCGAAAATGACTGACCAGCGGATTTCGCCATCAAGCCCGGCCCGTCGGGCCACGAGGCGGGCGCCCTTGCCCGGGGCCACCTCGACGTGCTGGCTCACCACCACGCTGTCGGTGACATACGTGCGCACCACCGCCGGGAGGTCACCCGCTTCGGGCAGGTTCAGCCTTCTCACCTGCTGCCCTGTGCTGTCCAGCGCAAGCGTCAGCAGCGACGGTTCCCACGTGGCGCGCACGATGTCGTCCCATGCGAGTCGCTCCTGCTGTCCTAAGTAGAGGGCATGTTCGGTGGCCGCCAACGTCAACTGCGGTTGGTCGGATACCGCCCACGCCACCACCCGCTCGCCCGGCAGGATCGGCAGGTCAACGAGTGCATGCGGCCGCGTTCGCCCAAAGGGATTACGCACTGTCGACCTGTGACTGTGTGAGTGAGCGTTGATATTCGGTCAGCGCCATCAACTCTGAAAACAGCGTCTGATACTCCAACGAGTTCGCATCGGCACGTTGCATGCGGCCCTTGAGTTCGGTGATCTGGCGTGACGCGTCTATCTCCAGCAATCGAGCGATGACCCCCACGGCATAGCGTGCGTCTTGACCTGCCGACGCTGGCATCGGTTCCACCGAAAGTTCGCGAACTAGGCCTCGCACGTCGTCGTCGTCAGCGGCCTCGAGCACCGCGTCCACCCACGCGAGTCCGGTGACATCAGCCGACGGAGACCCGGCGGCAATGATCGCCGCATGCACGGCGAGCCCACTGGGGTGCGTGAACGACGACTCCTCCACGCTCTCGTACCAGGCTGAGACAGCGGCCGGCTGCTGCAGTGCCGCCTTGAGCGCCTCGCGCTCAACCGTCAGGCCGGGGTCGCGCCGCGCACTGACCGATGGTCTGGGAGGGGGCGTCGGCAGTGACTCACCAGCGCCTGCTGCCGGACGTGCTGGTGCGGCTTTGGTGCGTGAGGCGCGTTCGACGGATCGACGGACCTCGTCCACATCGATTCCCAACCAGCCCGCCAGCATCCGCGCATACTCCGGGCGAAGCGAAGGGTCCTTGATGCGCGCTACAAGCGGTGCAGCTTCCTGCAGCGCACCCACCCGCCCTTCGGCGGTCTCGAGGTTGTACCCGGCGAGGATGCTGCGGATCGCGAACTCAAACAGCGGACTTCGACTCTCGACCAACTCACGCACGGCAGTATCACCATGCGCCTGTCGCAGCTCACACGGATCCATACCGGACTTCTCGACCGCAACGAAGGTCTGCGAGACGAATCGTTGATCTTCTTCGAACGCCCGCAGTGCAGCTTTCTGGCCTGCCGCATCGCCATCGAACGTGAAGATCACGTGCCCACGCATCTGATCGTCGTCCATCAATAGGCGCCGCAGCACCTTAATGTGCTCGGCACCGAAGGATGTGCCGCAGGTCGCGACAGCGGTGGTGACACCGGCGAGGTGGCAGGCCATGACATCGGTGTAACCCTCGACGATGACTGCCTGCTGCTGCTTGGCAATGTCGCGGCGCGCCAAATCGATGCCGTAGAGCACCTGACTCTTTTTATAAAGAGGCGTCTCAGGGGTGTTGAGGTACTTGGGTCCGTCGTCATCGTCGTAAAGCTTGCGGGCTCCGAAACCGATCACATCGCCACTGAGGTCGCGGATGGGCCAGACGAGTCGCCCGCGGAAACGGTCGTAGACACCTCGGTTGCCCTGGCTGACCAGTCCTCCGGCTAGGAGTTCGGCGTCGGTGAAGGCCTTCTGACGTAGGTGGTTGGTGAGGGCGTCCCAGCCCTTGGGGGCGTAGCCCACCCCGAAGTGCGCGCATGCTTCGGCGTCGAAGCCGCGGCCGGTGAGGAAGTCGCGGCCGGTCTGCGCCTCTGGCGAACTCAGTTGCTGGCGGTAGAACTCCGCCGCCACTTTGTGCGCCTCAACCAATCGCGTCCGCTGGCCCTGCTGGCGGTTGATGGCCGCACCGCCCTCGACATACCGCAGCTCAACTCCGGTGCGGCCGGCAAGCTTCTCGACCGATTCCGCGAACGACATGTGATCGATCTTCTGCAGGAAGTTCAGGACGTCGCCACCCTCGCCACAGCCGAAGCAGTACCACATGCCGCGCGCGGGGGTGACGTGGAAACTTGGCGATCGCTCTTCGTGGAACGGACACAAACCCTTGAGCGAACCACCACCGGCGGACTTCAGGCTCACGTAGTCGCGGACGATCTCGTCAATCCGGGCGCGCTCACGGACGAGGGCGATGTCCTCGTCACGGATGCGGCCTGCCATGTCCGGAGTCTAGGTCGGCGGAAGAAATTGCCCACCCAGAACAGGTTTCAGTTGTGGATGTGGGGGGATCACCTACCTGTAGCACTCGCCTGAGGAGGCAGACATGAAGACACGGACCTTCCGCGTGATTCTGGTAACCGCAAGTGCAGCACTGCTGACGGCCATGGGACTGGTGGGAGCCGGCATGGCCAGCACAGCATCAGCAGCCCCGCAGCAAGTAGCCCTCGCACCAGCTCAGGTGCCTGAGAGCGACGCACCGTCGTGCATGATCGAGTCCTGGTTGTGCAACCCGCAGCCCGGAGAACCCTGGCCGACACCTACGCCAACCCCCGGCCCCACCGCGGCAAGCACGTCGAGTGTTCCGTGGACCGACATCGCCCACGTGATCGAGCCCCTTCACTGATCCGGCCAAGCACGTCGGCAAGAGCGGCAACTGGAGCGCGCACCCCTGTGTGGGTGCGCGCTCCAGATATATCGAAAAAAAGATTTTTGATTGAACAGGTTTCAGCTCAGGGTGTGGCGGGGATCACCTACCTGTACCACTCGCCCGAGGAGGCAGAGATGAAGACACGGAGAATCCGCGTGATTCTGGTAACCGCAAGTGCAGCACTCCTGACGGCCATGGGGATGGTGGGCGCTGGATTCACCAGCTCCGCTTCGGCAGCCACCCAACCTGACCACCTGGTGCAGTCCCAGCATCATGACGATGACAAGGACCGCGGTGGCGACAAGGATCGCGGTGGTGATCGCGAAGGCGGCGGCGACAACGAGGGTGGCGGCGGCGACCACGGCAAGGATCCGGTCGCCATCCCGGCGTACCCCACGACTCCGGCGATCGAGACCAGCCCATTGTCTGGCCTCACCCCTGCCACCCCAGTGGACAACGGCGGTGGCTCCGGCGGTGGCGGCACCCCTGGTGATTCCATCCCGTTCGATGGGATCGGCGGTGGCATCGGCGGTGGCATCGGCGGTGGCGGCACCATCGGTGGCGGTAGCGCGATCGGTGGCGGTAGCGCTATCGGTGGCGGGAGCGCCGCTAATGCTCTGACCCCCATCACGGGTGCGGACTTCACTCGTGACGTGAACGCGAACTTCCCGTTCAGCGTGCCGTCGCAGGTGGGTGTTGGTCGCACGATGCTGCTGCCGGACTCTGCAGCCACATCGCAGACACCTGCCATCTGTGCGGTGCGTGGTGACGAGCTCGTGTTCAAGAACAAGGGCACGTGCGCCTTCAGCATCCCTACGGCTGACGGAGGTAACACGTCGCACACGACCACGGTTGTGTGGAAGGGCGGAGCGGTGGCTGGCACCAAGCTGCCTGACCTTCAGACCCGTGCGACTTTCGCGCCTAACAACGCGACCTTGTCGGCCAAGGACCGCCACGCCATCAACGCGATGCTGCCCAAGCTCAAGACCAATGAGCTCACGACCGTGACCGCCTACGCGGCTCAGGGCAACGGCAAGTCCGCGGCCACCAACGCCAAGGTGGCACAGGCACGCGCCGCGGCCGCGGTGAAGTACCTCAAGGGCAAGGGCATCACCGTCGACCGCATAGTGGTCGACGCGAAGGACAAGGCGCCCCACAAGGACGCCGTGGCCGGAGGCGAAGTGATTGTGCGCGGACAGGCGCACTAACGATCAACGTGCACGGACAGGCGCACTAACGATGAACGCGTACCGCGCTCTGGTCCCTAGCGGACCAGGGCGCGGTGCCACGTCATGATGCTGACGTCGGTGAGGCTGGCCACCTGATCGATCACCACGCGCAGTCGCTCGCCATCGGTCTTCGCTGCGTCGTAAGTGGGATGCAGCCACGGCTCGATGGCGCGGCCATCGTCGAGCACGAGTGCATGGACAAGTTCGGCGATGACGCGCCGTTGGCGCGCATACTCCTCATCGGCTCCGGGTCGGTGCATGACGTAGATCACCGCCACGGCCTTCATGACCGCCACCTCGGCCGCAACCTCGTCAGGCACGATCAGGTCGGCGCGATAACGAGTGAACGGGCCGCTGCCGAACTCAACCTGCGTGGCGATCTGGGCGGCAGCACTGAACCGACCGATCAGATAGCTGGTAAATCTCTTGAGCTCCACAAGGGCGCCCATGGATCCGTCGAATTCGCGCGGCCAGAACTCCAGGCCGATGAGACGTTGCAGCCCTTCCTCCAACGCACCTTCGTCAATCCCAAATCGCTGTGCGGCCGTCTGAACGAGGGCCCGCTGCTCAGTGGTCGAACGAAATGCGGCGAGTGACACCAGATGTGAATGCACCGCATCTTCGAGGTCATGGACTGAGTAGGCGACGTCGTCGGCCCAGTTCATGACCTGCTCTTCAAGGCAGGTGCGCTCGGCCGGTGCACCATCGCGAAACCACCGAAAGATCTCCATATCGTCTTCGTAGGCGCCGAACTTGCGCTGACCTGCGCGCCGGCCCCACGGGTACTTGCACGAGGCATCCAGTGATGCGCGACTGAGGTTGAGACCGAGGCTACGTCCATCGTCATCGACGACCTTGGCCTCCAGTCGCGAGAGCACACGAAGCGTCTGCGCATTGCCCTCGAAACCGCCGATACCCGATGCCAGCTCATTGAGGGCGTCCTCGCCGTTGTGGCCGTAAGGCGGATGGCCCAGGTCGTGAGCGAGACCAGCGACATCAACAAGATCACCGTCGCAGCCCAACGCTTCACCAAGCTCACGGGCAATCTGGGATACCTCAAGAGTGTGGGTCAGGCGCGTGCGCGGAAAGTCGGATTCGCCCGCGACAAGAACCTGGGTCTTGGCCGCCAGTCGCCGAAGCGACGAGCAATGCAGCACTCGGGCTCGGTCGCGGGCAAACGAACTGCGGGCCGTCTCCTTGTATGGCTCAGAGACGAACCGGTCGAAGTCATGCTCGTCGTAGCCCTGCACGGCCGCGAGACTACCGGTGCGCGAACGTAGGATCACCGACATGCAGGCGAGGCGACTGACAGCACTAGTAGCGCTCCTCGCATCCATCACGGCATCCTTAAGCCTTGCCGCATGTGGTCGAGATCTGCCACCGTCGGCACTGGTCGGGGCATCGTCGATCCCTGTGGCTGACCGCGAGCCCATGCCACCTGTCAATGGCCCCACGCTGTCGGGCGGAACACTCGATCTGTCGGCTTTGCGCGGCAAGGTCGTCGTGCTGAACTCGTGGGCATCGTGGTGCGGGCCATGTACAGACGAGGCGCCGCAGATTGCGGAGTTCCGTAACACTGCTGATCCGACGAAGGTTGCCGTGGTGGGTCTAGATGTCTCTGACAAGTCCGGCGATGCCAAGGACTTTGTCGTGAAGTACGGCATCACTTATCCGAGCATCGTGGATCCCGAAGGTGCGCTACTTGCCACGATTCCCGGAGTGCCGCCTGCCGCACTTCCCAGCACCGTGATCATTGATGCTGACGGGCGTATTGCCGGGCGCGTGATCGGCGCGACCACTGCGCAGCAACTGCGCGATCTTGTGGCCAGCGCTAGCGAATGACCTGCGGCAGCGCCCATCGAGTCATGCCGTAAAAGCGCATGAGCGCCACCGTCTCGCGTCCGACATTCTCGGACGTGAGGGCGGTACCCGGACCGTCCTTGACCGGTGACATATGGGCGTCAATGCCTAGAGCCGACGCTGTCGCCGCTGCGCGAGCCGATTGCGCGGGATCGGTGACCACAGTGGCGCTGCTCCACGACAGATCGCGCATCACATGAGCGATCACTTCGAGGGTGCCCGTGGTGTCCTGACCGGTGACGAAGCCGACGATGTCGCGCTCTGGCACCCCTTGCGCGATGAGCTTTCGCTTGGCCGCCTCGCCTTGACGTGCCGGCCCAGTGAGGACCACGACCGGTGCAATGCCCTCGCGATAGAGCTGGGCTGCGTGATCGATACGCCCGTTCAGCAACGGCGCGGAGTCGCCCCACACCCGCGTGGCATTCAGCACGACGATGGCCTGGGTCGGTGAACGGTCATCGAACTGCCCGCTGAGCACGATCTGCAGGGCAGCCGCCACTGGCAGGAGCATCACTGCCGCTGCAGCGAGCGTGGCACTGGCTGTGGCCAGCCCCCGCGAGGTGCGAGGCATGGTGGCCGCGGAGGTCTGCAGGAAGATGCGCAGGGAGGCTGCGGTTCGGGAGCGCGCGGAATCCGCTGAGAGAGAGGGGGCGCTCACGTGAGCCATAGTCACAGAGGCCACACCAGTAACACGGGAGCGACACAGCCGCAAGCCGGGAGTGTGACCTAGCCCCCACTGACGGAGAGTTCTGCGTGGCGCAGATCGCACGCGGCCGCCTCATCCAAGAAGGGTGAGTCCAGCCACCCATCG
>JBAWXR010000100.1:0-7609 GCA_037143955.1 Actinomycetes bacterium | reverse complement strand
TCGATGCTCCGATGTTTGAGCAGGTTGAGGATGATGAAGGCAAGCCGGCCTGGACCGCGGTTCACCATCCCTTCACGTCTCCCAACAAGGAATGGCGTGACAACTTCGAAGAGGCGCCCGACCAAGCCTTGGCCTGGGCCTACGACATCGTGTGCAACGGCAACGAGATCGGCGGCGGCTCCATCCGTATCCATCAGCGTGATGTGCAGGAGCGTGTCTTCGCGCTGTTGGGCATGACGTCCGAGGAAGCGCAGAGCAAGTTTGGTTTCCTGCTTGAGGCGTTCAAGTACGGACCCCCGCCGCACGGCGGTATCGCGTTCGGACTGGATCGTCTGTGCATGCTCCTTGCAGGCGCAAGCAGCATTCGCGACGTCATCGCGTTCCCCAAGACAGGCGGCGGGCAGGACCCATTGACGGGAGCGCCGACCTTCATTACGGCCAAGCAGCGCAAGGAAGCAGGAATCGACGCGAAGCCATGAGGCATCGATGACGACCCTGGCCGACCTACAGGTGGCCAGACCGCACGATCCGTACGTGAAATGGCGAGTTGACCCGGAGTCGGCCACCGACCTGATGGTCGACAGCGGTCACATTGCGTGGATCGAACCGGGGCTCAGCGGTCCGCAGGCGTGGGGAACTGTCATGGGCGAGGACCCGGCCATCGTGCTGCGGTTGCTCCGGGCGCTGGATAGACGCCGGCGTCTCGATGGCGTCACAGTGCTCGCAGCTATGCGCCCAGCCGTCCCTGACGACATGTTCAGCCACGACGCCGGCGAGTGGTCCCTGTGGACGCTGGGGGAGTCGGGCGTCCTGCTGGAGCCCGGCGATGCCGTTTCGATCGAGCCTGGTGACCCGCGAATTGACGAGGTTCTTCAGCACTCGACCTCCTCGTATCTGGGAGCCACGAGCCCTCGCGTGGTTATGTGGTCGGGAGTCGAGCGCAACGAGCGCTTGATCGCGGTCGCCGGGCTCACCCGTGAGGCCAGCGGTGCGGTGCAGCTGGTGAGCGTGTGCGCGATGCCGGAGGCCCGAGGCCTTGGGCTCGCGGGTCGGGTGTGCGCGGACCTTGTCATGAGGGCGGGAGACGTACCCATGGTGGTCCTAGAGATGTACACAGCCAATGCCGCTGCGGCCTCCCTGTATCGCCGACTGGGGTTCTTAGAGGCGCAGCGACACGTGTCGGGCCTTATTGATTCGCGCCGGCCCCCGGTGGCTGTCTGAGCGCTCCCGGGGGATCGCGTGTATCTTCCGATCGTCACAATCGCGTAACTGTGTGTCCGTGCGGCGTCGCGGGGGCGCAGGATCCATCCAACGATCTCTTTGACGAAACGGAGCACGTATGAAGAAGCACGTGGCGCTCGGGGTAAGCAGTCTTGCTGCCCTGGCTCTCATGGCGACCGGCTGCGCTGGCAGCTCGTCGTCAAGCACGTCCACAGAGGCTGCGGCGGATACCGCATCCGCATCCGCCCCCGCTAGCGCGGCACCTGAGTGCGCCGGCACCATCGCGGTCATGGCCCCGCTCACCGGCGGTGCAGCCTCGATTGGCCAGGAGCAGCTCAACTTCGCGAAGCTCGCGGTCGACGACTTCAACATGGCCAATGGGAGCATGTACAAGATCTTCGAGTCCGACACGCAGCTGGACGCCGGACAGGCCAGCACGCAGGCCACCGCGATCGCCTCCGACAACACCATCATCGGTGTGGTCGGTCCTGCCGGTTCTCAGGAAGTCTCGGCCGTTGGCCCGACCTTCAAGGACGCTGGCATCGGCTACGTCTCGGCTTCGGCCACGAATCCGGACCTGACCAATGGCAGCAACCCGGGCTTCTTCCGCGTTGTGCCCACTGACGCTGTCCAGGGCCCGACAGATGCTGACTACATCGCCACCACCATGGGTGCCAAGAACGTCGTTGTCATCGAAGAGAAGACGGACTACGGCAAGGGCATCGCAATGTCGGTCTCCGATGCGCTCACGGCTGCCGGTGTGAAGGTCACCAGCATCCCCGTCGCTGAGAGCAAGAAGTCATACGATGACGTCATCGCCAAGGTTGCCGACGACACCGACGTGGTGTTTGTGACCTTCCAGGTCGCTGCCAAGTCGCAGCAGGTCGCTCAGGGACTCGTGAAGGCTGGCAAGAAGGCCGTCGTGTTCGGGTCAGACGGCTCGTTCTCGGCCGACTTCAAGACCCCGGGCGCCTACGTGTCCGCGTTTGCCCCTGACATCAACGGCATCCCTGCCGCTGCGACAGTTGCTAAGGCATTCACCGACAAGTACGGCAAGTTCGGCACCTTCGGGCCGCCGGTCTACGTCGCTACTCAGGCAGTCATGCAGGCCGCACAGCGTGCGTGCACGACAGCGGGCGCCTCGGCCGATCGCGCTGGCGTGCTGAAGGAGCTTCCCAACACCAACATTGCCGGATCGATCCTCGGTGGCGACATCAAGT
This sequence comes from Actinomycetes bacterium, assembly GCA_037143955.1. GTDB lineage: Bacteria > Actinomycetota > Actinomycetes > S36-B12 > S36-B12 > JBAWXR01. Next base: position 5,168 of record JBAWXR010000100.1, on the reverse strand, counting down.
TCGACGCCAAGGGTGACGTTGACGGTGCGAAGTTCTACATCTTCAAGATCGACGACGCCGGGACCGCAGTGACGGTTCAGTAGTCATCTGGGAAACGGGGGTCGGCAGATGTTGCCGGCCCCCGTTTCACAATCCGTACAGTGAGGATCCCGTGCAGTACTTTCTAACGCAGCTGGTCAACGGAGTGATCTTCGGTGGTGTCTATGCGTTGATTGCTCTGGGCTACACGCTTATTTACGGGGTTTTGCAATTCCTCAACCTTGCCCACGGCGAGGTTTACATGATGGGCGCCTTCTTCGGCTTCTTCACGATGACCACGCTCGGCGGGCCGTCTATGTCGGTTCTCCCGGTCCCCTTGATGATTTTGCTCATGTTCGTGGTTGCCATGGGCGGCAGCGCACTTCTGGGCATCGGGATCGAACGTTTCGCCTATCGACCGCTGAGGCGATCGTCTCGACTTGCCCCGCTGATCTCTGCCCTCGGAGTGTCGCTGTTCCTCCAGAGCGCTGCCCTGTTGCTCTTTAGTTCGAGAGTCAGGCTCTACGACAGCAACCTTTTCCTGAGCGTTCAATCGGGAATAACCATCTTCGGCGTACACATCGACACCGCCGAGATCATGGTGGTTGTCGGAGCTGTGCTCCTTATGGTCATTCTGTGGTTCCTGGTCAATCGCACGAATCTTGGTCGAGCGATGAGAGCGGTCGCGGTCGATCAGGACGCGGCGGTCATGAACGGCATCGACGTGGATCGCACCGTCGTCTGGACCTTTGGAATCGCGAGCGCCCTCGCTGGCGCCGCGGGCGTGATGTCCGGTCTGCTGATGTACCCGGTCGACCAGTACATCGGAGTCTTTGCCGGATTGAAAGGCTTCACGGCTGCCGTGCTGGGTGGCATCGGGTCCATTCCCGGAGCGATGCTCGGAGGGTTCCTGCTAGGCATCACTGAAGCGATGGTGACGGCCTACCTCAACCCGACCTACTCAGATTTCCTCGCGTTCTTCATTCTCGTCATTGTTCTGCTTGTTCGACCGCGCGGGCTTTTGGGCCGCCCAGCCTTGGTGAAGGTGTGAGGTCATGAGCGAGCAGGATCAGGCCGGCCGCGGGATCGGCACCGATGAGTGGGTTGCCCAACACGAGGATCGGGTCGGCGCACCCCAGACAGGTATGGCGCGCGTCGCGCAGCAGTGGACGCGCCTGCCCGGGCTCGTGCGTTGGGGCATCCCACTGGTGATTTTCTTGTCGGTGCCGTTCATCGGTAGCAGCGACTACATCTTGCGCATCGGGATCAACCTCGGCCTGTTCGTCCTTTTGGCCTTGGGTCTGAATCTCGTCGTGGGGTACAGCGGTCTGCTCGACTTGGGATTCGTTGCGTTCTACGGCTTCGGTGCCTACGCCTACGCGATGCTGTCAAGCGAGCAATTCGGAGTCCATCTCAACTCGATAGTGGCGCTGCTTCTCGTGATCGGGACCACCGCCTCATTCGGCTTCATTCTGGGGCTCCCATCGCGACGGCTCACAGGGGACTACCTCGCGATCGCCACCCTGTTCTTCGGGCAGATGTTCGCCGTGTTTGTCGTGTCCTCCGACGAGTTCCAGTTTCCTGGCATGTCGGATCCGGTCGACCTCACGGGAGGTGCGAACGGCATCACGCAGGTGGATCAGATTTCGGTTTTTGGGTTCACCTTCGAGACGAACCTGTCCTACTACCTGCTGCTCGTGGTGCTGGTGGTGTTCTTCACTGTGGCGACCAAGCGGATCCACTTCTCGCGGCATGGACTTGCGTGGCGCAGTCTCGGTGAGGACACGGTTGCAGCACAGCACATGACCATCCCCACCGTGCGCCTCAAGCTGCTGGCCTTCACGATTGGCGCTGGAGTGGCCGGCCTTGCCGGAGCGATTTTTGCGTCTGTGCAGCAGGGTGTGTACCCCAGCGAGTTCATGCTCCCGCTGCTCATCACCATCTACGCCGCCCTGATCCTTGGCGGCCTTGGCAGCATCCCCGGCATTCTCCTGGGGGCGTTCATCATGGTGGTGCTGCCAGAAGTGCTTCGCTTCCCTGACTACAGCAACGGAATCTTCCTCGCTGTCCTGATCATCGCCGTGATTGCGACCGTGAAATCGTGGAAGGTCCTGCTGTGGGCCTTCGGTGGGATGATTGTCATCGGCTTCCTCGTCAACGGGATTTTGCTCGCACTGCAGGTTCCGTACCTTGCCGCCAAGGAGTGGATCACCGGACCGCTCGCCCCTGTGCTGGGGTCCTGGGTCTTCATGCCTGAGAATCGAGTTCTCTACGGCAACATCGCCTTTGTGGCGCTGGTCGGGTTGGCCGCGTGGATGTCCATCATGAGGCGTCGAACGCGCATCATCGTGTTGCCGCTGGCCCTATGGCTGGCTATTTGGACGTGGGAGGTGCGTCTGCTTCTAGAGCCCAGCGTGACGCGTCAACTCCTCATCGGAGCGCTTCTCATTGTGCTCATGGCGTCGCGGCCGCAGGGCCTGTTGGGCAAGCCACGTGTGGAGGTCCTGTGACCACCACCGCGCTGGAACTGACATCGGTGACCAAGACATTCGGCGGTCTGGTCAGCCTCGATGCGTTGAGCCTGTCCGTTCAAGAACGTGAAGTCCTCAGTGTCATCGGACCCAACGGAGCGGGCAAGACCACGTTCTTCAACATCATCACGGGGGTGTACCAGCCCGACAGTGGCGACGTGCTGCTCTACGGACGGTCAATTGCGGGGATGACTCCGGATCGCGTGGCACGCATGGGGGTCGCGCGAACATTCCAAAATGTGCGTTTGTTCCTGAACCTCACGGTTCGTGAGAACATCACCGCCGCGATGTACGGCCGCACGAAGTCCAACCTGCTCGACACTTTGCTCGGTACACCGCGGGCGCGTCGCGAGAGCCGCGAGAACGAGGAGCGCGTGCTTGATGCGCTGTCCTTCTTCGGAACTCGTCTGCAGGGCTACCGGCTTGATCAGCCCGCGTATTCGCTGTCGTATGCAAATCGGCGTCGACTCGAGATCGCCAGAGCCATGGCGACCGGTGCACGCGTGTTGCTACTGGACGAACCAGCTGCTGGCATGAATCCGGCAGAAACCCATGAGATTACCGAGATCATCGGGCGACTTCGCGCCGAGCGCGACTACACGATCGTGGTTATCGAACACGACATGCATGTGGTCGAAGGTGTGAGCGATCGCGTCATCGCACTCGACCATGGCGTGAAAATCGCCGAAGGATCCTTCGACAGCGTGGCCACAGATCCCAGCGTCATTGAGGCCTATCTCGGGCGTGGATCGGCGGCCAAGAAGTGACCGCGCCCTTGCTCGAACTTCGTGACGTCAATACGTACTACGGCCCGATCCACATCCTGCAGGGGGTGAGCCTCACTGTCGGTCACGGTGAATTCGTGGCTCTGCTAGGCGGCAATGCGTGTGGCAAGTCCACCACTCTCAAGACCGCTCTGGGCTTGGTTTCGCCGCGATCCGGCCAGGTGCTGATCGATGGTGTGGACGTGACGCAGGAAAAGCCAGCGGCGCGCATCCGTCGCGGGCTGGCCGTTGTACCGGAGAACCGCCGATTGTTCGGGCCCATGACGGTTATGGAGAATCTTCAGCTGGGGGCCTTCACTCGCTCGAATGTCGCCAAGGAGGACTACGACCGGGTGTTCGAGTTGTTCCCGCGCGTGGCCGAGCGACGCAATCAGTTAGCCGGAACCTTGTCGGGCGGCGAACAGCAGATGGTTGCCGTGGCACGCGCATTGATGGCCAACCCCCGACTGCTACTTATGGACGAACCCTCGATGGGACTCTCGCCAGCACTGGTGGAGCAGTCCTTCGACATGATCGCGAACCTGCACAGCCAGGGCGTGTCCATGCTGGTGGTTGAGCAGAACGCCAATATGGCTCTATCGGTCGCGGACCGAGGTTATGTGCTTCAAACGGGACGAGTTGTCCTGAGCGGCGTCGCCGCAGAACTTGCCCACGATGATGAGTTGAGGAGGGCCTACCTTGGCCGCTGACCTGAGTTCCTACCGCGATCGCTTCCCGGTGTTCGAGAACGTCACCTACCTGAACTCGTGCTCGCAGGGCGCACTTGCCGACACGGTTCGTGCGGCGATGATCGAGTACCTCGATGGCATGGACGACGTGGGCTCGCTGTGGGGAACGTGGGTCGGCAAGCAGGAAGAAGTTCGAGGGCTGCTCGCGCAGGTCATGGGTGCGGACGTGTCCGAGGTGTCGGTCACGTCGTCGGCGTCCGCCGCAGTGAGCGCCATTGCTAGCTCGCTATTCGACGGTCCTCGCCGCAAGGTAGTGACGACGTCACTGGAGTTCCCGACCATCGGGCAGATCTGGCACGCGCAAGAGCGTCGCGGGGTCGAGGTTGTCCACGTGCCTGCGCAGGCGGACAATACGCTCGATCTGGCCGCGCTTGCGGCGGCCATCGACGATGACACGCAGATCGTGTCTGTTACCCACGTCTGCTACCGCAACGGTGCCATGACCGACATTGACGCCATCGTGAAGTTGGCCCACGAGCGCGGCGCCCTGGTACTGGTCGACTCATATCAGGCTGTTGGTGCGGTACCGATTGATTTCCATGCGCTTGGCGCCGACTTCCTCGTGGGTGGATGCCTCAAGTACATGCTGGGTGTGCCGGGCGTCGGGTTTGCCCTGGTCAACGCGGCGACCACCTCGGAACTCATTCCGACGAACACCGGATGGTTCGCGGCGCGGGACATTTTTGCAATGGACATCAATGCTTACGACCCAGCCAAGGATGCACGTCGATTTGAGGGTGGAACTCCCGCGGTGCCGAGTACCTATCCGGTCGCGGCGGGATTGAACCTGCTGCTTGAGGTGGGGGTGGATCGCGCGTGGCAGAGATCGTCGATGCTGCACGACCAGCTGCGGGCAGGAATCGTCGAGATGGGTGGCCGCGTCGTCACTCCAGCATCGACCCACGGCCCCATGCTGGCGGTGGCCAGCACCGACGAGAACGCCTTGGTCGCCGCCATGGGTGTGGACGGCGTCATCGTGTCCTGTCGAGATGGCAATGTGCGGATCAGTCCGCACTTCTACAACAACGACACTGACGTGGAGCGAGCCCTGGCGTCACTGCGGACGCATCGCGACCTGCTGGCCTGACCCTGGGAGGCTCGTCCGG
>JBAWXR010000099.1:0-7831 GCA_037143955.1 Actinomycetes bacterium | reverse complement strand
GGCTCCGATGCGTCGATGGCCACGGCGGTCGGGTGCGCGAAGGTCCAGGGCGACATGACGATCGTGGGTGTGGGCGGCGGCACGTTTCCCATGGGCCTGTTCACCGCTCCCTACGAGCTCAATGTGCGGTCGATCTACTGGGGCACACGCGGCGAGCTCAGTGAAGTCCTGACCTTGGCGGCATCCGGTCGCATCAATCCGGTGTACTCCACGTACTCCATGGACCAGTCCCTTGAGGCGTACGCAGCCATGACCGCGGGCACACTGCGCGGTCGCGCCGTGATTGCCCCGTGACGGTGACGCTCAAGGCTGCCCTGCAGCCGATCACCGTCGGCACCATGCAGTTACCGAATCGCCTGTTCGTTCCGACGCACGGCGGTGGTGCAGGGTCGATCACCGCAGATGACACACGCTTCGACGACCTCGTCAATTACTGGATGGCGCGCGTTGACGATGGCTTTGCGTGGATCGGTGGACCGACCGGTCACGTCAAGCATGTGCACATCCCCGGCTTCGAAGCCACCGGGGTCGGCGCGCTCGGCAAGGAGCCGGGGATTTTTCGTCACGCCAAGTTCCAGGAACGCATGGGTGTTTTTGCCGACCGAGTGCACGCCAAAGGCGCGTACCTCGGTATTCAGTTGGTTCAGCAGGGTGGCATGCCCAGCGCGCCATCGCCGACGTTCTCCGGCTACCTCGACCATCGCGGAGTCCACGTCCTCAATCACAACGAGATCGAATGGATCATCAGCGAATACATCGAAAGTGCCGGTATCGCCGCTGACGCTGGAGTCGATTCGCTGGAGATCCACGCCAATCACGACGACATGGTCGAGTGGTTCCTGTCACCTCTAACAAATCACCGCACAGATGAGTACGGCGGCTCGTACGAGAACCGGCTGCGCTTCTTGCGTTCGATTGTCGATGGCATTCGCGCCCGCGTGGGTCGCCCGATCACCCTGGGCCTGCGCCTGGCGATGGATCAGTACATGGATGGCGGCTTCGGCATCGATGAGTGCATGCGGTTCATGCAGACATTCGAGGCTGATGGCACCGTTGATTTCTTCAACCTTGACGTGGGCGGCAACTGGGGTCCGGTCACCTACATCCAGCACGGCATGTACCCCGAGGGTCACTGGGCGAAGATGTGCGGCGAAGCAAAGCAGGCCACGTCTCTTCCGGTGCTGTACGTCGGTCGCGTCGTACACGCCGAGACCGCCGAAAGGATCATTGCGGACGGCCAGGCAGACATGGTCGGCATGGTGCGTGCCCTCATTGCCGACTCGTCCTGGCTCACCAAGAATCTGGCCGGGCAGGCGCAGGACGTGCGCCCGTGCATCTCACTCAACGACTGCATCCACCGGTACACACTCGAAGGACTGGGCTTCGGGTGCGGCACCAACCCGCGCGCGGGACGCGAGAGCAAGCCACCCATGGGTGTTGCGTCGACGCCTGTACGTCTGCTGGTGGTCGGGGGCGGCCCGGCCGGTATGGAACTCGCCGCGACGGCGGCCGAGCGTGGACATGACGTCGAACTGTGGGAAGCCAAGCTCGAACTCGGTGGCCGCTTCGGCATCGCCGCGCAGTTGCGTGCCAATGCGCCGTACCAGGACTGGATCGATTGGTCCGCTCGACGCCTGAAGCAGATGGAGATCCCGGTCTATCTCGGCCGACGAGCCGACGTCCGCAGTGTTCTCGATGCCGACGTCGACGTCGTGGCCTTCGCCACCGGGGCACGCGGACGCCGCCCCGGGATTCCTGGTGAGTTCCTGCCGCACGTCAGCGGCGCGGACGCCGTGGTGATGGGGATCGCACGTCCCTTGGGCCGTCGTGTACTGGTGTTAGCCGAAGACGATGGGCCCGCCCCACTGTCGGTGGCCGATCACCTTGCGTCCCAGGGCCACGAGGTGACGTTGACCTTCCGCACCCCCGGTCCGTCACCGCTGGTGGGCAAGTACTCGATCGGAGCGATGCTGGCCAGCCTCGATAACGAGGGAGTCGCGATCGTGCAGAACGCACGTGCGGTGCAGATCCATGACGACCGCGTCGACTTCGCGCACTCCTACAGCGGCCGCTCGTTCAGCGTGGAGACCGACTCGGTTGTGCTCGTCACCGGAGGCATCGGCAACGACGCGCTCTACCGTGCCGTCAAACCGCACCATCCGCGAGTGCATCTTCTGGGCGATGCCTTCGCACCGCGACGCATGACATTCGCGACCAAGCAGGCATTCGAACTGGCCATGCAGCTCTAGGCACTGAAGCCACCAAGCAAAGAGTCGGGGCCCGAGCGCATTCGCTCGGGCCCCGACTACCAACAGTGCTAGGCGATCGACAGGACCTCGACCACGCCGGTGCCGCCGTTGACGCGCACAACGTCGCCGGTCTTGAGCATGTCGGTCGCGCCCGGGATGCCGCCCACGCACGGGATGCCGAGCTCGCGCGCGACGATCATGGCGTGTGAGCCCATCGAGCCGGTGTTGACGACAACGCCGGATGCCACCATGAACAGCGGTGTCCATGACGGATCGGTCTGCGGTGCGACGAGGATTTCACCGGGCTGGAAGTCCGAGATCGCATCGGTGCTGAGCACCACGCGAACCGTGCCTTCGACGATGCCCTGCGAGGATGCCGCACCGTTGAGCGTGGTGCCCACGGTCGCGCGAGCAGCCTTGGACGCACCCTTCTTCGGCAGCGACGAGATGGGCGGGATGCCCTTGGAGCTGTCGATGAACATCGGAACGTCGAGATTCCACAGTTCCTTCCAGCCCTTCTCACGTTCACGGATCGCCGCCTTGATGGAGTCGGTACCTCCCAGGGCGAGTGCGTCGAGCTCCTCATCAAGGGCGATGAAGATCTGGCGTGCGTGATCGAGCACGCCATCAGCCTCGAGTCGGTAGCCCAACTCCAGCAACGCCATGCGCGCCTCGTTCATGATCTTGATGCACGAGGACTTGCCGCTCTCGCGCCAACCGGCGAAACGACGGGCGGAGCCGATAGCTCCGCGGAACGCAGCCTCGGTGGCCTCGTCCATTCCCGCGGTGGCCTCGGCCATCGCCTTGTCGGTTGCCGATGCATGCAGTGCCTGCTTGGCATGCGGGGAATCAGAATCCTCGAGGTGACGCATTCGATCGATGAGGGCCAAGGGCAGCGAGGGCTTGGACTCCCAGGAGTCGGTGCCGAGATCCCATTCGCTGGGTCCGCGGTAACCGAACTCGTCGAGGAACGCGCCGAACTCTGACCAGAACTGGCCGTGGGCGCTGGGGTACGCAGCCTCAACAGCGGTAAGGCCCTTGTCGAACAGAGCGGAGGTCTTGGCATCGGCACGAAGCGTGCGCGACAGAGCCCAGAGCGCATACGTCGGTGCGGCTGATTCGACCTCGCCCGCGTAACCCAGGATCGCAACGAGCAGATGCGCCTTGTCGCCGAGCATCATGGTCGCAACAGCCGGTCCGAGTGCTGCATTGGACGCCGCCATCTGCTCCGAACGCCAGGCAAGGCGCTCGTACGGCATCACCGAACGTGCACGTGCGATGAGTGCACGGTTGGACAGGCCCTTGAGGTTCGGGCGCTCATTGCGGATGCGGTCGGCGAGGATCTCGTCCTCCTCGACCTCCGGGAAGTTGGTGGTGGTCAGGACCCCCCCGGAGCGTGCCGGAGCAGCAGCGGTCAGCGCCTCGTTGGCGTCCGTGTCGGACGGAACGTGTGCTGGAGCACCGGGTGAGTTGAAGAACATCTGGTCGATGAGCTCCCACGTCATGCCCTTGCGGATGCCCAGAACGCGCACCGAGCTCTGGTTGATGTAGAGGTAGCCGTAGATGAAGCCGGCAACCGACGACTCCTCGGTCATCTCATCGGACGTGAAGCAGGCGTCCTGCACGTAACCGGAAGCCCAGCCCGGCAGCACCATCGGGCGCCAGCACATCGACGCACCGAGCGGGGTGATGGGCTCGGGCATGACATCGGCCGCGTTGAGTCGGGTGTACACCGGGAACCGCTTGCTCGGCTCGGTGTCGACGGTCCAGGCCTTCTCGGACATCACTTTTCCTCTCGTCTACTGCCCTGGGCAGCGCATGCAGGGATGGCCCGTGGGGCCGCGGTCAGTCTGCCACCGGCCAGAGAGAAATGCAGGAAGTCCACGAACCTGGCTCGCGGCCCAGCCACTCCCGAGTGCCGTGGACAGGCTCCCCGACCATGAGTCGGCGAACGGTGTCGTGGGCGTACTGGACGGCGATCTCATTGCGGCCGATGACCATCTCGGAGTCGGCGATCGACGCCAGCCCGTTCTGCACCTGCGTCTGTGCCGCGTAGTCCTCATCGCGGAACGCCGCGAAGAACCACTCTGCGGTGCGCTCTGCCTCGGCCCGCTCGTCGGCTGTGCCCGGTGCATGACGCAGCAATGTCGTCTGCCACGTCATCGACTCCCCCCACGAGTCGCCCGGCAGCATGATTGACACCACGGTGCGCTCTCGCCAGCCCCCGGCAATCGACATTCCTGGGAACAGCCAGTACACCAACCCCATCGTGGTCGCCGGGTTCCACTCGTCGCGCGGCTTGGCCATCTCGTCGTCGAGGGACTTCAGCGCAAACACATTGCGCAGGTGCGGACCCAGCGGATCGAAAGTCATGCGGTTGCTGTGATTGGTGAGGAAAACAGTGTTGGGGTGCAAAGTCGCGAAGTGGTAGCCCTCGAGGTAACCGTCGAGTGTCACCTTCCAGTTGGGACCGCGCAGTTCCTTGGTGGTGAAGTGCACGCACTGGTCGAGTTGGAGGCGTTCGAGATACGGCAGGGCCTCACCCAGCCACGCATCGATGTCCATGGCCAGTCCAGCGGTCAGGCACACGAACACAATGCCGGCTCGCTCTTGGCACGGCAGTTCGATCAATCCATGGGTCTCGCGATCGACGTCGCCAAAGGTGCCTTCCTGCGTGACGCCAAGAAGCTTGCCGTCAGTGCCGTAGGTCCATCCGTGGTAGCCGCAGCTGAATCGGCGGGCATTGCCGCAGCCTTCCGACACGAGCTTCATCGAGCGATGTCGGCACACATTGATCATCGCCTTCATGACTCCATCAGCGCCACGCACGACGAGAATTTCGCGACCGCACACGCGCAGCGCCTTGTAATCGCCGGGGTTCGGTAGTTCCGCAGAGAGCACCACCGGCAGAGGAATGCGGCGAAAGATCGTCTCCATCTCCTGTTCCCACAGGCCCTCGTCGAGGTAATAGGAGATCGGAACGCGCACCTGATCAGGCGCCATGTCGGTCGTGCCATCACGAAGATGGGTCGCAAGACGATCAAGAATCGACAACGCCTCGGTTCGATCCATGGCGTCGTGTGTACCGGCCTGATACTGCGGAACCGTGTCGGTCATGGCTCTCCTTCGCGCTCGCCTAGTTCGTCAGAATGTCAGGTTCGAGGTGGCGATGTTCGTTGATGGACCGCAACCGACGAATGTCGTCGTGCACCGCCGCTTCGGTGATCGAGCAGTGGTGCGGCAGGAAGAACAAGTCTTCATCCAGGCCGAGTAGGTCAGCGATGTAGGCATTGATCACACCCCCGTGGCTCACGATGAGAATGCGGCCACCCGGATGCGCCTCAATGACGCGATTCAGCGCAGCAAGGACTCGCATGCGAAAGTCCGCGGATGACTCACTGAACGGCATCGCGTCCCATCGACGGTCCTTCAAGAAACTGCGCTGGCGCTCCTGCCACTCGTCATGCGGGAGATGATCGACCGGCAGCTGACCGAACTCGAGGTCGCGGAACGAGTCGATCTCACGCAGCTCGTGGTCGATGATCCATTCGACGTCGCGCCCGGCCATCGCGATCTCAGCCGTGCTCCGGGCGCGAGACAACTCACTGCACGCCACCACATCGATCTGTTCGCCTGCCAATGCGCGCCCTAGCGCCTGAGCTTGACGCACACCGACGTCAGACAGCGGCGGATCAGCCCACGCGACCGGGTCGAAGTGATCGGCAACCGGATACGCCTGCTGCCCATGACGGGCGAGCGTGACGAGCGTGGCGTCCGGATTGCCGAACAGGAACGGTGCGCGAACCCCGAACGGTGGTTCGTTCACGCCCCTTCAACTACTCGCACAGTGCCCGTCGAACCGTCGAGCTCGACAAGTGTTCCGGTCTTGAGCAGGTGACCGGCGCCCTGAACTGACACCACACACGGCACACCGAGTTCGCGACTGACGATCACCGCATGACTGCCCGGTGCACCGATTTCGCAGATCACCGCACTGGCGATCATGAACAGCGGAACCCATGACGGGTCGGTGGTGGTGCACACCAGGATTTCGCCGGGCTGCAGATCGTCGGCCTGCGACAGGTCGGCGACGACGCGTGTGCGTGCAGTGACCTTGCCGGTAGACCCGGGGACGCCCTTGAGCTCCATACCGGTGGTCGCCGCAACGCCTTCTGTGCGCGACGCGCGCTTGGGCCACTCACTGATCGGCGGAACCGGCTTGCCGTAGGTGACGACGTAAGGCGGATCAACCTTGCCCAGCTCCGCGAAGTCCACGCTGCGATTGGCGAGCTCCTGCTTCATGGCGCCGGGATTGCTCAGGTAGGCGTCGAGCTCGTCGTCCTTGAGCATGAAGATGTCCATGGCATCGACAAGGTTGCCGCGCTCGGCCATGCGGCGACCAAGCTCGCGGAACGCCAGCTTGGCTTCCTGCAACATCATGACGCAGGCGCTCTTGCCGCCCTCGCGGAACCGGTAGGAACTCTGACCTGCAGCGATGCCCGCGGCGAGCATGCCCGCGCTGGCCTCATCGCCCGCCACGGCTGCCGTCAGTTCTGCCTCGGCAGCAGCGCGACGAGCAGCGGCCTCAGCGCCACGGATGGCGGGAGACATGGAGTCCTCCTGCTTTCGCACGCGATCGATCATCTGGTAGGCGAGCTGCGGGTTGATGAGCATCGTGTCGGCGCTGATCTCCCACTCGTTGACTCCGCGGTGACCCCACTCGGCGAGGAAGTCACTGAACAGGTGCACGAAGTCCGCTGCCGAAGCAGTCGTGGCCAGGCGGTCGGCCACGCCATCGGTGCCAGCATCAAAGGCTGCCGTGAGCTCGGGTGACTGACGCACCAGGCGCGAGAGATCCCAGATGCGGTTGGGCACACCGGCCGACTCCACCTCGCCGACGGCGGCGAAGATCTGAATGCCGAGCTCGGGCTTGCCCACGGCATCGGCAAAGCCCTGCACGATGCCCGGGCCGACCGCCGCGCCGATGACGACCTGCGCGTACAGGTCCCACCCGCGGTTCTGCCAGCGGGCCGCCGTGCGTCCGTAGTCAACGAGCTCCTCGTCACTGATCGTCGCAAGGTTGGGACGCGTGGCCCGGCACTGCTTGGCGAACGAGATCAGTTCGTCGCGAACGGCCTTGTGCGAGCCGCCGAGGATGGCGCCCATGGTTGCGGCAAGGGCAGCCGAGCACTCCTCGTCATCGTCGCGCGGGTCATGGACATAGGGCGGCACCGTCGGGTTCTGTCCGAAGAAGGAGATGTCGATCGCCTCGGGGCTGGCGCCCGGCATGCGGTAGCCGAAGACACGACCCACCGACACCTGATTGAAGAAGTAGCCGCCCCAGCTGCCGTAGGTCTCGGGCTTGCTCCACAGGAACTCACCCTCTTTGAAGGTGCCCATGTGGATCCACCCCCGCGCGGTGCCGGGCACGATGCCCTGCTCCCAGGTGAGGGTCCAGTTCAGCGGAGTAAACGGATCGGGTCCGACCTCGTCGGCGTTACCGCGCGTGTACAGCGGAAAGCGCTCGCTCTGCTCGGTGTCGGTGATCCAGCTCTGCATGGAAACTCCTTGTGTCGGTGAGG
>JBAWXR010000098.1:0-7864 GCA_037143955.1 Actinomycetes bacterium | reverse complement strand
CTGCACGTCGGCTTCGCAGCGCATTGGCCACCTTCGCACCGCTACTGGACCACGACTCTGCTGCCACGCTCAAAGAGGAGCTCAAATGGCTCGCAAGTGAACTCGGAGCCATTCGCGACACCGAGGTCATGCAAGAGCGATTGGATGCGCACGCGGGTGAGCTTGACGACCCTGCCGACACCGAGCGCGCGCGTGCGGCGATCGATCCCATTCTCACGCGTCGGCTTATCGGTGCAAGGTCCAGCGCACTTGCAGCATTGCGCAGCGATCGTCATGCCACTCTCGTGGACGACCTCGTGTCCGCTGCCATCGACCCCCCGGTTGTTGACGCCGCGTTCGCCCCCTGCGATGTGGCCCTCCTGCCACTCGTGGCGCGCACCTGGCGTCGCCTCGAGAAGTCGGCAGACGAGCTCACGCTTGAAATGGAAAGCGTGATCTGGCACGAGGCGCGCATCAAAGCCAAGCGAGCTCGCTACGCGGCAGATGCGGTGGCCACGATCTTCGGCCGTGACATGCAGAAATTCGCCAGCGCTCTGGCGCAGGTCACCGAAGTTCTGGGTGACCATCAGGATGCCTTCGTCGCGCAGACCATTCTTCGCGAGATCTCCTCCCATCAGGAGACCGACGGTGTCACCGGAATGGCTCTTGGCCTGCTGCATGAATATGAGGCCGAGGAGGAGATTCTCGATCGCGTGAGATTCTCCACTTTGTGGCCCGATGTGCGCCGCATCGCTCACAAGGCAGGGATGGACTAGTCATGGCTCGTGACGACGTTGTTCGTGCAGCAGGAGTTGTCATGCTGCGGGACCGCGACGGTCAGCAAGAGGTCCTGATCATCCATCGACCCATCCGGGAGGACTGGTCGATTCCCAAAGGCAAGATTGATCCAGGCGAGCACGTACTCAGTGCGGCAGTACGCGAATGCGACGAAGAAACCGGTCTCGTTCCCATCCTTGGGTGCCCTCTGCCGACCCAGTCCTATCGGGCCATGAATCAGGCCAAGGTCGTTCAATACTGGCGGGCCACCCTTGGTGAAGATGTCGGTTTCTATCCGGACGACGAGACCGATGAGATCGCCTGGGTTCCGGTCGGGAAGGTCAAAGACCACCTGACCTATCCCTCCGATGTGGCTCTCGTGAAGTGTGCGACAGCGCTGCCCGAAACCAGCCCCATCATTCTTCTTCGACATACGCAGGCGGTGAAGCGATCTAACTTCGATGGTGCCGACGACTCCTACCGCCCGCTCTCAGGGAAGGGCCGCAGCCAGTCTCGCCAGCTCATGCCTGTGCTGTCCGCATACGGTATCCGCGCGATCTATTCATCATCGTCGCTTCGGTGTCGACAGACAGTGGACGTCTTGGCCGAGCGACTTCGCATTGACCTGTCCACCGAATCAGTTTTTGCCGAGAGCCAGCATGAGATTGATCCCTCCACTACGTCCGATCGCATTCGCACGTTGGCACACGATCCTGCGCCCATGATCATCTGCTCCCACCGACCGGTGCTGCCGACGATGGTCGGGGCCGTCTGCAATTCGCTCGGTGTCGACCTGCGCGACAAGCGGCACGCCAAGGCCCTCGACGCGCGGCTTTCCCCGGGTTCATTCATCGTGATTCATCGCGCATTCGATGTAGACGGCGGGGTTCGAGTCGAAGCGATCGAGCGGCATTCTCTCGAAAGTGAGTAGTGGCCGTGCACGCGTGATGGTGCTCGTGACTTTCTGTCTCTGCCTCGCAGGCTGCACCGCGACACCTCATGACTCTGCTCCGCCCGTCCAATCACCAGCGGCCAGTCCGCTTCTCACCGACATTGAGCGCACCAAAGCGCTCGGTACGTCCGCCATCGATGTCACGCTAACGGTCGATGGTGCACTCAGGCTCTCCGGGCGCGGGACCGTTGACCTGGCGAAGGGTCTTGGGCTGATGACGTGGACTGACGCTTCCGGAACACGGACCGAACTTGTGAGTGAACGCGGGGATTACGTTCGCACCGACCACTGGGCCAAGGTGCCTACCTCGACGACGCGTGCGCTGGCTGATCCACTCGCGGATCTGGGCCAGCTGACCCATCTGGAAACTCGATTGGCCTCGTGTGGGCGAGCCACTTGCTCGAGCTATCGAGGCACACTTCCGGCGTCGACTTTCCCGTCGGCCGTCGACGTGGACGTCGCTGTCGACGTTCACGTCGACGTTGATGATCGCGGGCGGATCAGCACGGTCACCCGAGTGGCGGGACCTGTCGAATTGGTCGTGAAACTTCATGATTTCGGTGGGCCTTTGGACCTGACCGCTCCGAGCATTACCCCGTCCGCAGCGTGACCTAGGGGAGAACTGTCACGAAGGCGTCGGCACTCTGCTTGCTCTGTGTCACGTGGACTGTGCACAGGCCTTTAGATTCCAATGACAGCTTCTTTGCGATGACGCGACACACCCCGAGTGAATCTGCCGTAGGAACCATGCGGACCGCGCCTTTGCCCTTGAGTCCCGCCCACTTCGCGACCTGAGACCCTGCGACGCGCACTCCGGTTCGACCTGCTCCACCGACCGCGGTGAATGATGCGGACTGCCCCAGAGTCACACCGGAAGCCGTCGTGACCGCCGCCGTGTAGACCTGTCCGGGCACAAGGCCTTCGATGAGACAGGCGGGGCTACTCGGTGTTGCACACGTCTTGCCCGCGGGCGCCACTGTCACCGTGTACGCCGTCGGAGTTGCCGCAGCGGGCCAGCTGACCAAGGCCCGTCCCATCGAAAGCGCCTGCACGGCGACCACCGCGGTCGAAGGCGCTACCGGCGCGGGGACATACTGGCGAATCCAGGGAAGGTAGCTGGTGATTCTGGAGTAGATGCCCGGATAGTCAGCCTCCGCACAGCCTTCACCCGCGCTTGTTACGCCGGCAAGGGTGGCAACATCGGTGAGGCCAACCACGAGACCACTCCCACTATCCCCCTGGCAGGTGTCGATGCCGCCCGCAGGCATGCCGGCGCAGATACTGCGGGAGGACGAGAAACTCGATCCGTACCGTCCACACGCGTAGTCCGCGGGTCCGCCCAACACCTGCACCGTTGCTCCCTGCAACTGATCCGAGGCTGCTCCGGTAACTGTCGTGGAGCCCCAGCCCGAGATTGACGCCGCTGTGCCCTTGGCCGGCCAGGTCGCAGGGTCTGCACGATCGGGCAGTGCAATGGGCTTGGCCGATGGCGACTGCGCAACCGCGGTCTGTAACTGGATGAGGGCAAGGTCATTGGCATACGTGGCTGAATCCCACTGCGGATGCACGAACACGCCGGCGATGGCCACCTGAGTTGCGGGCCCGCGTTGAGAAAGGTTTGACAGTCCTACATAGGCACTGATGTCTGATGGTTGAATGCCGTTCATGCAATGAGCTGCCGTGATGACCCATGTCGGGGAGATCAGGGATCCACTGCACAGGGTTCCCTTTTGGATGAGCGCGACATCCCAAGGTGAACTTGTGATCGGAATCGGACCACCACCGGTGATGGCGGGCAGGCGCATCGGGAAGGCAGCCTGAGCCGCTGGCGCTAATCCACCTGTCACCGTCGCGGCCATCGCAAGCACACCGCTGAGCACGGCAACAACGGCCGCGCGTCGCGACTGACAGAACAAGGTCATAGCGCGGCCGTGACACCCTTGCCCAGACACACGACTCCACCCGGACTCACGGTGTAGTGAACGCGATCGCTTTCGAGATCGACACCCACCTGAGCACCGTCAGGAATGACGACGTTCTTATCGATGATCGCCCGACGAACGACGGCGTTTCGCCCAATCCGGGCACCCGGCATCACCACACTTCCCTCCACATAGGCGCCCGCCTCGATAGAGACGCTGGACGCGATGACGGAGGTTCGGACGTGTGCACCCGACACGATGGTTCCCGCTCCCACCATGGATTCATGCGCGTTTCCACCCTCGACGAACTTCGCCGGGGGAAGGGGCGGGATGTTGCTCAGGATTGGCCACCGCCGGTTGTAGAGATTGAAGATGGGGTGCACCGACACCAGATCCATGTGGGCGTCGTGATAACTGTCCAAGGTGCCCACATCGCGCCAGTAGCCGCGGTCGCGGTCGGTGGCACCAGGAACTTCATTGCGGGCGAAGTCGTACACACAGGCACGACCTTGTTCGGTGAGCATCGGCAGGATATTCGTGCCCATGTCGTGAATGGAGGACGGATCAGCCGCGTCCACCCGCAGAGCCTCGAGCAGCGCGGCCGTGGTGAAGACGTAGTTGCCCATGGAGGCAAAGCAGTGATCCGGATCTTCGGGAATGGATGGCGGGTTCGCCGGCTTCTCGAGGAACGTCTGAATGCGATGCCCATCGGGCGCCGTCTCGATGATGCCGAACTGGCTTCCCTGATCGCGAGGCATCCGGATGCCGGCCACGGTGACGGCGGCTCCCGTCTCCATGTGCATGCGCACCATCTGCATCGGATCCATGCGATACACGTGATCTGCACCGAAGACCACGACGTAGTCGGGGTCTTCGTCATGCACGAGGTTGAGGCTCTGGAAGATCGCGTCCGCACTGCCGGTGTACCAGCGCGGACCAAGTCGCTGCTGGGCCGGCACAGGAGTGACATAGTCACCAAGCAGCGTTGGCATGCGCCAGGTCTGCGTGACGTGGCGGTCAAGGCTGTGCGACTTGTATTGCGTGAGGACGCACACGCGACGAAGTCCCGCGTTGATGAGGTTCGACAGAACGAAGTCCACGAGTCGATACGAACCGCCGAAGGGCACCGCTGGCTTTGCTCGATCCGCCGTGAGTGGCAGCAGGCGCTTGCCCTCGCCTCCGGCGAGGACCATGGCCAACACATGCGGATCAGACGACACGACGAAAGAGTAGCCGGGCTCTAGGCTCCGCACATGCGCATCGCCATGCTCACCCGGGAGTGGCCTCCGGACATCTATGGCGGTGCAGGTGTTCATGTCGACAACCTTGTGGCGCAGTTGCGTCATCGGGTACAAGTCGACGTCCACTGCTTTGGCCAGCCCCGATCCGATGCCACGGCTCACCCGGTGCCTGAATCCCTCCGGGACGCCAATCCAGCTCTTCAGACCTTGGGCGTGGACCTTGAGATGGCCGCAGCCATTGACGGAGTAGACGTTGTCCACTCCCACACGTGGTACGCCAACATGGGGGGACAGTTCGCCAAGCTTCTGTACGACATCCCTCACGTGCTCACCGCGCATTCGCTCGAGCCGTTGCGCCCGTGGAAGGCAGAACAGCTGGGTGGCGGATACCGCATCTCCTCGTGGGCCGAACGCACCGCCTACATGGCAGCCGACGCGGTGATTGCCGTCAGTGAAGGCATGCGTACCGACGTGCTGGCCACGTATCCCGAAGTCGACCCGACGCGGGTGCACGTCGTGCACAACGGCATCGACTGCTCGGTCTACCGACCCGATTCGGGCACCGATGGTTTAAGCGAACTCGGCGTGGATCCCACACGTCCTTACGCATTGTTCGTCGGACGCATCACGAGGCAGAAGGGCATCGCGCACCTGCTTCGCGCCGCGCGACACTTCGATCCCGACCTGGCGCTGGTGCTGTGTGCGAGTTCGCCTGATACACAAGAGATCGGCGAGGAGACGGCGGCCGCAGTGGCCGAGCTGCAATCGGTGCGCGGCGAGAGCAGCATCGTGTGGATCCAACAGCAGGCATCACGACAGCAACTGATCCAACTCTTCACCCACGCGCGACTATTCGTCTGTCCTTCGATCTACGAGCCACTCGGCATCGTCAACCTCGAGGCGATGGCCTGTGAGACTCCCGTCGTCGCTAGTGCGGTCGGTGGAATCCCCGAGGTCGTGCTTGATGGTGAGACAGGCTTGCTCGTGCCCTACACATCGGCCGATCCCGACCTCTTTGAGCAGGAGTTCGCCGCGCGCGTCAATTCACTTGTCCATGATCCAGGCCGCGCTCGCGAGATGGGCGTGGCTGGTCGCATACGTGCCGAGCGTGACTTCAGCTGGGATGCCATCGCGCTGCAGACCATCGGTATCTACCGGTCTGTGTCATGACCGATCTCGCAGAGCCCATTCCCGGAGTACCGCTTGGTCGGCACCCGCGACCGACAGTTGGCTATGCATTGGCGCTCGGTGCGGCAGCACTCTTCGCCATCAACGGCACCGTTTCCAAGTCCATCCTGCTGACCGGTATCGAGCCCACTCGCCTATCGCAACTGCGAGTGTCAGCCGCGTTCGTCGTGCTTTTAGTGTTCGTCGCGATCGCGCGCCCATCGGCACTCAAGATCAAACGCAACGAGATTGGTCTGCTTCTCGCCTACGGCATCCTCGGCGTGGCCATGACGCAGTACCTGTACTTCGTTTCTATTCGATTACTCCCCATCGGTGTCTCGTTGCTCTTCGAATACACCGCGCCCATCATCGTGGCGCTGTGGTTCCGATTTGCTTTGCACCAACGCACTCGGCGCACCATGTGGCTTGGCCTAGTCGTCGCCATGGTGGGCCTGGCACTCGTGGGCCAGGTATGGGAGGGATTCGCACTCGACGGACTCGGGGTGCTCGCTGGATTCGGAGCAGCTGCTGCGCTTGCTACCTATTTTCTGCTGGGTGATCGGCAGATGCGTCAGCCCGATCCGCGTGACGCAGTGTCATTGACGTTGTGGGGATTCGGGGCCGCCGCACTTTTCTGGGCCATCGTGCAACCGTGGTGGTCCTTTCCTTGGTCGTCACTCAGCGGGACCGGTCACCCGATGGGCGACGGCCATCCGGCCATTCCCATCTGGGCACTGGCATGCTCCATGGTGATCCTCGGCACGGTGGTGCCGTTCTGGATGGAAGTTGCCGCACTGACCAACATTCGCGCGTCGCAGGTCAGCGTCGTAGCGATGACCGAACCACTCGTCGCTATTGCGGTGGCTTGGCTCGCGCTGGGCGAAGTACTCAGCGGAATTCAGTTGGTCGGGGCCGTGGTGGTGCTTGCCGGCGTGATCATCACCGAGCGAAGTCGCTAGGACAGTTCAATCCACGTGGTCTTGAGATTGGTGAACTTGTCCATCGCGTGCAGGGACTTGTCCGAACCAAATCCAGACTGCTTGACGCCACCGAACGGAACCGTGAGGTCACCTTCTTCGTAGCAGTTAACCCAGACCACGCCCATGCGCAAGCCCTTGGACACTCGACGAGCCCGATTGAGATCGTTCGTCCAGACGGCGGACGCCAATCCATAAGGGGTCGAGTTCGCAATCTGCAGAGCCTGCGCTTCATCGGTGAATGTCGTCACGGCCAGCACCGGTCCAAAAACTTCTTGCTGCGCGAGCAGTGAATCGAAGCGAACATCGTCGACCACGGTCGGTGGGTAGTAGAAGCCGCCGGTCTCCTGCATCACTGGATGGCCACCAACCAGAAGGTTTCCTGATTCCGCCAGGCCGGTGGTCACGAGGCCGTGAATCATGTCGAGCTGACGGGCGCTGGCGATGGAGCCGATCGGTGCATCATTGTCCAGCGGGTGTCCAGGTTGCATCTGTGCGGCGACCTCCAACACCTTGGCCACGACAGCGTCCTTCACGCTTTCATGCACGATGAGGCGCGAACCAGCCGAACACATCTGTCCCGCGTTGTAGAAGATGTTTGCGGCGGCAGTGGCGGCGGCTTTGTCTAAATCTGCATCAGGGAAGACAAGGTTTGCGCCCTTGCCACCTAATTCGAGCCACGCACGCTTGAGGTTGGACTGTGCTGCCGCGGTCATTATCGCGCGACCCGTCACCGTGGAACCGGTAAACGTGATCACATCGACATCGGGATGCGATGCGAGTGCCGCGCCCGCTTCGATGCCGGTGCCGTTGACCACGTTGAGAACACCCTCGGGCAGACCCGCCTCA
>JBAWXR010000097.1:0-7908 GCA_037143955.1 Actinomycetes bacterium | reverse complement strand
TCCCTCGCAACCGTCCTCGCTGGCTCAGCGCTTCTGATCGGACTGGGCGCGCCCGTGGCCCAGGCTGCTTCCAGCGACATCGTGGTTGCTGTTGAGGCACCGCTGACCGGCAGCCAGGCCGACAATGGCCAGGACATGCTTCGCGGCGTGAAGCTGGCCGTGGCCCAGCTCAACGCCAAGGGCGGCATCAACGGTCACAAGGTGCGCATAGTGGAGCTCGACGATGCCGCAGATCCCACCAAGGCTGCTGCGATGGTCGCCCAGGCCAAGGCAGCCGGCGCGGTTGCCGTGGTGGGCCCCTACAACTCATCGGTCGGCGTGGTCAACCTGCCGCTGTACCTCAAGGCCGGCATCGCACCCGTGCATATGACATCGACGAACGACACTGATGGCATGGGCATCACCGTCCAGCCCAAAAACAATCAGATCGCACCCATCGAGGCGGCATACGTGCTGAGCCAGAAGGCCACCAGCGTGGCGATGCTCGTCGATCCGTCCACGTACACGCAGGGAATGGCCGACCGACTCAGTACGGCCCTCAAGGCCAAGGGCGTCACGGTGACCACCATCCCGATCACTGAGGGCAAGTCGGACTACAGCGCCGAGGTCGCGCAGGCCCTCACCGGTGTTCCCAGCATGGTGTACGTCAGCACCTACTACCCCGAGGGCGCCAAGATCGCCCAGTCACTCGCGAAGTCGAAGCTGCCGACGACCTGCCTCATGGGCTTGGCCAACGTTGATCCATCCTTCGTCACACAAGCGGGTTCGATCGCTGCCGAGCGCTGCGCGTTCAGTGGCGTTCCCGCTGCAGCTCAGGAGCCGGGCGCTGCAGCCAAGGTCTATGCCGCCGCCTACCTCAAGTCCTTCAAGAAGCAGGCTGGTGTGTGGAGTCCCTTCACGTATGACTCCATGAACGTGCTGGCCTCGGCGATCACCAAGGCCAAGGGCACCGACTATGCGAAGGTCATGTCCGCCCTGCAGAACACCAAGAACTTCACGGGTGCGACCGGAACGATCTCGATCGATCCCAAGACGGGCAACCGCATCAAGGTTCCGGTTTACATCCTCAAGGTCGACGCCAAGGGCAACTTCGTCGTCACAAAGTAAATCCTGACGGAAAGATTCGTGACGAAGTAGAACGTGCTCGGTCGATGAAGCAGAAACTCAGGCACCGCGTCACCCTGGCCGTTCTGACGACGTCGCTGCTCATCGCCATGGCAGCCAGTGCACCGAGCGCGCTTGCCGCCTTGGACGATGGGTACCCGCCTGGGCAGCCGGCGCCGGGACGAACCTGTCCGGACAGCAAAGTCGGTCAGGTGGCGATCAGTCCGTTCAACGGTAAGCGCTTCGTGTGCACGATGATTGATGGATCGAAGCGGTGGTGGACACCCGGGGTTGCGTTGCCGAAGCCATCGCCGCCCGCATCCCCCATCCATATGCCGCCTAACTTCAAGCCGTCCTACCTGCTACCCGCGGCTGTACTTTCCACTCTGACAGTCCATCGCGATGTCGCCTACGGCAAGGCATCCGCGGCCCAGAAGCTTGACCTCTACGTGCCTCGAGGCGTGACGAATCCGCCGTTGGTCATCTGGATTCACGGGGGTGGCTTCGTCTTCGGCGACAAGGCGGTCCTCGGGTTCGACGAGGGGGCACACATGCTTCAGACGTTGACCAGCAATGGCCTCGCCGTCGCCGGCATCAATTACCGACTGGCCGACGAGGCGAAGTTCCCGGCTGCCGGTCAGGACCTGAAATCCGCCATCAGGTTCCTGCGAGCGCATGCAACAACGCTGGGCGTCGATCCGCAAAGGTTCGCGACGTGGGGCGACTCCGCTGGTGCCTATCTGGCACTCATGGCCGGAGCCACAGGGGATCAGAAAACCGTCTTCGACAATGCCCACGACGCCAATGGCACGACCTCGGCTGCGGTCTCTGCTGTAGTCGATCTATTCGGCAACGCCAACTTTCGCACCATGCGGTCCAACCTGCTTTCACACCCGTGCGGCCCCCACCTCAGTACTCCGGCGCCGGCCACCCTGGCCGATAATCCCTGGTTCGGGAGCACGAGCCTGCCGGCGACACAGACAGCCATCGACCAGGGAAACCTCTACCCCTATCTGGCAGCACTCAAGCAGCGCCCGGCGTTCTACATCTTTCACGGCGACGAGGACTGCGCCGTCAGTATCTACGACTCGATCGAGCTCGATAAGACGCTGCGAAACTCAGGCTTCCAAAGCTCCCTGACGGTGGTGCCACACGCGGGACACGGCGATGCAAGAGTCTGGGATGCCGCCACCAGCATGGGGGCCACACTCAAGGCCTTGTTCTCCGCTCGCGGCTAGGGTGCTGGGGTGACCAGACGCGGGTGGCTGCTATTCGTCGCACTCGGCATCATCTGGGGCTTGCCCTACCTGCTCATCAAGGTGGGCGTTGGTGAACTGTCACCCCTCGTGGTGGTCTTCCTTCGCGTCGCTTCTGCGGCCGTGATCCTCGCCCCGATCGCGGCGATACGTGGTCAATTCAGCGGTCTACGCGGTCGCTGGCACTGGGTCGCACTCTTCGCGGTGATGGAGATCATGATCCCGTTCTTCACCCTCACCTGGGCCGAGCAGCGCATCAGCAGTTCGCTCGCCGCTCTGCTCGTCGCCGCCGTACCCATGGTTGCTGCGATCACTGCATGGCGACTTGGTATCGACGATCGACTGACCGGCACCCGGATCACCGGTTTGGTCATCGGGCTCATAGGTGTTGGTTTTCTCATCGGCCTGGACCTCGGAGGCGGTGATCTGCTATCCGTTGCCGCGGTCGGCGTCACCATCGTGGGCTACGCCACTGCGCCGCTGATCATCGCGCGCAAACTCACGGATGCTCCCAGCATGGCGGTCATTGCGGCTGCGCTCACTATCAACGCGGTCGTCTACGCACCTCTCGCGTGGTTCAGTCGCCCCGATCACCCCGTAAGCGCAAACGTCTGGTTGAGCCTGCTGGTGTTGGGCGTGCTGTGCACGGCAGTGGCATTCATCGTGTTCTTCGCGCTCATCTCGGAAGCCGGTCCGTCACGCGCCACCTTGATCACGTATGTCAACCCGGCCGTTGCACTCCTGTTGGGCGTAGTGATCTTGCATGAGGCGCTTACCGCTGGACTCATCATCGGCTTCCCGCTCGTGCTACTCGGCTCCTACCTCGCCACGCGTCGCGCCGCCCTGATCGAAGAGTCCGAACCACACATGTAGGTCTATAGCTTTTGCTTGGACGCCTTGGGCACCGTGATGGTCGGCACGTTGGTGATGACAATGTCTTCAGCTATCGACACCGTGCCCGTCTTGCTCTCCCCGAGCAGTTGGGCCTTGAGTCCATCGGGGGACACGCGAGTGACGTAGACCGCCGTGGTGTCGTCGCCACCCTTGACATTCGTCGAGGTCACCTCGACCCACCCGTCCTTGCCGATCGATGTCGTGACGGGGATTCCTGCCGTGAGCCAGGGGTTCCATGGGTCGTAAGGAACAAAGTTGCCTGTCGCGGTGATCGGATTGACGTTGGTTCCGACGTCGTTATAAACCCACCGACCATTCCAATTGAAGATCTGACGCTTGTGATTGGGCAATGTGTAGGTGGTGTCACCCTTCGTCATGAAGCCCTTGCCACTGGGATTGCGGTCATAGGAGCGACACCGAGAGACCCCGGCCGAGTCAATCGCGCACACGCTCCGATCGATCGCCACAAACGTCCAGCGCATGGGCTGGCGACCGGCCCACGCCGACCACGTAGCCATCGCCGTCTGGGGATTATTCGTGAAGGTGGCCAGGGCGGACGTCACCGGCGCCGGCGGGGTGACGCTGTCAGCCTGGGCGGCTGGGACTGCCAGCACGGCCGACAGGGCGACTATGACCGCTGCGGTGAGGAATCGAATGCGCATGGAGCGAACGTACCGCTCCCCCTACCGAGGTGTGCTGGTGGAGCTGAGGGGATTCGAACCCCTGACCCCCTCCATGCCATGGAGGTGCGCTACCAACTGCGCTACAGCCCCGTTGCGCTACTGCCGCGCGGGAGCGCCAAGCATACCCTTGCTCGTTAGCGGTCGTCAGACAGGGCGGTCTCGGGCAGCGTGCCCGCGTTGTACTCCTGAAGCCGCCAGGTCGGCCCGTGTCCCGAGGAGTTCTGGGTCAGCACACTCCACGAGCAGTTGGTGAGAACACCCAGGACCGACCAGTGATCAGGCGGCAGCCCTAGGAGTCGCCCGATACCGGCGCGCGCTGCGCCACCGTGGGTGGCGAACACCACCGTCGCGTCCTCGTTGACGCCCGCCATGACGCGCTCAATGGTGGCCACCACACGGTCGGCCACCTCAATGCGAGTCTCGCCGCCGCCGGGCCTCATGTAGGAGTCCGCGGTCCACTGTGACCAGTCCTGGCCGTAGCGTTCATCGAGTTCCTGCCGGGTGAGGCCTTCCCACTCCCCCGCAAACGTCTCCCGCAGGCCCGGGTCAATCTCCACCTCGCACCCCAGACGCTCAGCGAGGAAGAGCGCTGTGCGGTGTGCGCGCTTGAGATCGGACGACACCACCGCCGCAGGCTCAAGCAAGGCAAGTTGGTGAGCGGCCGCGTGCGCCTGCCGCAATCCGAGCTCGTCTAACTCAATGTCTGTCTGGCCTTGAAATCGCGACTCCGCGTTCCACGTCGTGCGTCCGTGACGCCACAGGATGATGCGCTTCACTGGGACGCTTCCGCGGCCTTCTGCCCTTCAGTCACGTCAGCAGGCAGCGCAATGAAGGGACAGTCTTTCCACAGACGCTCGATTGCGTAGTGGATTCGTTCCTCGGCCAGCTGCACGTGAACGACAAGATCGCCGAAGTCCAAGAGCACCCATCGACCTTCGGTCTCGCCCTCGCGCCGAATCGGCTTGATACCCATCTCGTGCAAACGCTGTTCGATTCCATTGACGACGGCTCGGACCTGACGATCGTTGGCTGCGGAGCACAGGAGGAACACATCAGTGATGACCAGTTGCTCACTCACGTCGAGGGCGACTATGTCCTGCGCCAACTTGTCCGAGGCTGCTCGTGCGGCCTCGATTGCTGCGGCTACCGACTCTGGACTTGCGGTCATGGCTGCGTTCCCTTGCTCGACGTGTCCCTCACCCTCTCACAGCTGACTCAGCCCCATGACTGCGCGATGTCGCGCCCAAGCGTGACCTTGACGTCAATCGTGGCCAGAGCGGATGAGTCCACGGCCACCACCGATGTCGGCAGCCCCAGCGCCGAAGCGACGGAGCGTCCCCGAGCGATAGCCGCTGCCCCTTGTCCAGCAACCACGATCGACGTGGATTCGACCCGCTCGGCCGGAAGTTCAGCGGCAACAACGCCGAAGCCCGCTCCATCGAGTCGTTGCTGTACCGCAAGAAAGGTGCCCAACGTGCTCGCACCGCGCGCCACCACGACTCTCAGAGCGCCAGCGTGATCAGGAACCAACTGCGCCTCGGGGAATTCGCTGCCGATGACGAAAGCGGTGCGGAAAGGATCGATCAGCGACGCCGTCGGTGCACCCGCCTTAACCACCGACACGGGGAGAGCGCCGATGGTCAATCCCTGCTGGCGCACACGATCACCAAGCGACACCAGGAGACGACCCGTCGTCTCATTCGGCAACGTCGTACGCGCCATCGAGCCAAGTGACGTCAGCAGCTGGCCGATGGCCTGTCGACTGGCCGGCAGACGCGACAGCACCTGCGACAAGGATCCCGAGACATCCTCGGCCGACATCTCCCGCATGCTCGGCGGTCCGATGGCATCAATGAGTCCGGACCACGCCAGCCGATCCAACTCAACGGTCTCGTCTATGCGCACGCCCAGGAGAGTGCTCAGCGGCTCGCGAGCGCCCACCGGACCGCTGGGTCCATCGACGTCAGCGAGACGAAGGGACGGGAAGGTGGGGAGCACCAGCGTGGGAGGAATAACCAGCGCCGACACATGTGCGGTACTTCCACCGAACCCGATCAGCACACTCGTGGCTACCAACCGATCCACCCCGCGCACCTGCAACAAGATGGTGGCCTGACGCACATCGGGCCCGGGAGCAGACGTGTCTGCGGGCCCGGATGATGCAACGACCGAGGGGATCGTCGGCAGGCTTGAGGGCCGACCGATGATGAGTCCTGCACCTATGGTTACGACGAACACGATCGCGGCGACCGCGCCCATCAATCGCCAGGGGTAGGGAGTGTTCACGAGTCCTGGTAAAGCCGGTGCTTGGCGATGAGGTGCGCAACACCGTCGGGCACGAGGTACTGGATGGGCTCACCACGCGACGTTCGCGCGCGAACATCCGTTGATGAGATTGCCAGGGCTGGCACTTCCACCAGACTGATGGAGCCCGGCGGAAGGCCCGGATCCGCCAGAACGTGGCCGGGGCGTGTGACGCCCACCAGGTGTGCCATGGCCAAGACAGCTTCAGGCTCACGCCACGACAGGATGGCCGCCACCGCATCGGCACCCGTGATGAAGAACCAGTCGTAGTCCTCCTCTTCGTACTCCTCACGCAATTCCCGGAGAGTGTCGGAGGTATAGGTCGGTCCCGCTCGATCGATATCGACGCGTGACACGTCAAAGCGAGGGTCAGCCGACGTAGCGACGACGGTCATGAGGTAGCGCAACTCGGCGGGTGCGTGGGTGGAGTCCTTGTGCCATGCCTCACCGGTGGGACTGAAGATCACCCGGTCCAGCCTGAACCGGTGCGCAACCTCTGAGGCGGCGACGAGGTGGCCATTGTGAATGGGGTCAAAAGACCCACCCATGACGCCGATGCGGGGGCGGGTCATGTCACGACGAGGGCTTAGCGCCCAACCTTGATCATCCACGTGATGATGAGCACGCCCGCGAGGATGCCGAAGGCCGTCAGGCCGAACGCATAAGGAGAGGTGGTGGAGCCTTCGGCTACTGCCTCGCCGGCCAGCACAACCGCGCCGCTTACGACATCCATGGGGATCCTCTCCTCGACTGAGAACGCACTCTACCCCCGGACGTGACCCTCGCCGGTGACCACGTAGGTGGTTGTGGTGAGCTCGGGCAAGGCCATCGGACCACGAGCGTGGAGCTTTTGAGTCGAGATTCCGATCTCTGCTCCAAAGCCGAATTCGCCACCGTCGGTGAATCTGGTGGACGCGTTGACCATGATCGCCGCCGAGTCGATGGCGGCCGTGAACTCCGCGATGGCGGACTGACTGTCGGACACGATCGCCTCGGTGTGGCCAGAGGACCAGCGTCGAATGTGGGTGATTGCATCGTCGATGGTGTCGACGATGCCTGCGGCAATATCAAGGGAGTAGTACTCGGCTCCCCAATCCTCGTCGGTCACTGGCACGACACTGGCCGGCGACCCGGTGGCCTTCAGCACGAATCGCTCGTCCGCGTGCACCGTGACTCCAGCAGCGGCAAGGGCATCAAGCGCGCGCGGCAGAAAGGCATCTGCGATATCGCGATGCACAAGGACTGTCTCAGCCGCATTGCATACGCTGACGCGCTGCGACTTCGAGTTCAACAGAATTCTCACCGCCATCTCCACATCCGCATCCTTGTCGATGTAGACATGGCAGTTCCCCACGCCGGTCTCGATGACGGGCACCGTGGAGTTGTCGACAACGTTGCGAATCAATGACTCGCCCCCGCGTGGAATGAGTACGTCCACCAGGCCGCGCGCCTTCATGAGGTGGTTGACTGATTCGTGTGACTCCCCCGGGACCAACTGGATAGCGTCGGCCGTCACCCCGGCCTGCTCGAGGGCGTCACGCATCACCTTGACCAGTGCGGCATTGCTCTCGCGTGCAGAACTCGACCCACGCAGCAACGCCGCATTGCCGCTCTTGAGACACAGGCCTGCGGCATCCACCGTGACATTCGGACGCGCCTCGTAGATC
>JBAWXR010000096.1:0-7932 GCA_037143955.1 Actinomycetes bacterium | reverse complement strand
TGACGATTGCGTTGATTGCGCCATACAAGTACGCCTGCGACACCGATTATCGCTACGCCTGCGACAACCACGAGAACAGGTCCCCACTTGCGGGCTTCACGGGCCGACTCATGCAGCAGTTGTGACGCATGCTCAGCTTTGCCGAGTGCATCATCGGCAACTCCCAGCACCGCATCGGTGCGATCCAGAATTGTTCGCACGCGTTCGAGGTCGGTGCGTAGGGCCGGGATATGCGCCACGCCAGGGTTCATGGCCTGCGTAGTCGACATGGTCACCCTCGCTCCGTGAGTCGTTCCGCGAGCACTTCGCGCAGCGCGGCATATCCGGGCTTGATGCGCTCATTGATGATCGACAATCGCTCGTCAAATGGAATGAACGCGCTCTTCATAGCATTCACGGTAAACCACTGAAGGTCGTTAAGTCCATAGCCGAAGGCATTACTCAGCAGATCCATCTCACGACTCATCGACGTGCCTGACATCAATCGATTGTCAGTGTTGACGGTGACCCGAAACCCAAGTCGTCGCAACAGTCCGATGGGATGCTCGGCAATGCTCGCTGCGGCGCCTGTTTGCACATTCGACGAGGGGCACATCTCGAGAGGGATCCGCATATCGCGCACGTACGCTGCGAGTCGACCGAGCACCGGATGGCCATCAGCGCCGGTAGTGATGTCATCAACGATGCGCACGCCGTGGCCGAGTCGATCGGCTCCGCACCATTGGATCGCCTCCCAGATGCTGGGAAGCCCGAAAGCCTCACCCGCATGGATCGTGAAGTGGGCGTTCTCGCGGCGCAGGTATTCAAACGCGTCAAGATGTCGCGTAGGTGGAAAGCCCGCCTCGGCGCCCGCTATGTCAAAGCCAACAACACCTCTGTCGCGGTACTCCACCGCGAGCTTGGCAATTTCGCTCGACTTTGCAGCAGAGCGGATCGCCGTGAGTAAAACACCGATCCGTATCGGATGCCCGCTAGCCGCAGATTCCGACTGCCCCTCAGCAAAACCTGCAAGCGTTTCATCCACGACCGCATGCAGGTCCATGCCGTGCTCGCAGTGCAGTTCCGGCGCGAACCTGACCTCGGCATAGACAACTCCGTCGGCTGCTAGGTCGATCGCACACTCACGGGCCACCCGCCTGATCGCTTCGGGGGTTTGCATCACTGCCACCGTATGGGCAAATGTCTGGAGGTAGAGCTCCAACGAGCCAGAGTTTGCGGCGGTCAGAAACCAGTCGGCGAGCTCGTCGGGCTTGGTCGACGGCAGGAGCCCGTACCCCGTTTGTGCGGCCAGATCGATGATCGTGGCGGGCCTGAGGCCACCGTCGAGGTGATCGTGCAGCAGAACCTTGGGCGCCCGAAGAATGAGGTCACTGGGGACCGGTGAGCTTGTGCCAGCGTCCAAAACCATGCCCTGAACCTACCTTCACCTGTCACACAAACCCGAACCGGAGGAGGATGCTGGGCCGGGCGCATACGAAGTCGGCAGGGGGCACGCATGAATGAGGGTAAGAAGCCCATTCTTGATGGGACAGGCAACTCGGACTACGAGAGATATCTGCGCACCGAGGAACTCCTGGCCTTGCAACCCGGGCCTGAGACGTGGCGTCACCGGGACGAGCTGCTCTTCACGGTCGTGCATCAAAGTAGTGAACTCTGGCTCACGCTCGCCTGCAGCGAAGTGACGACAGCGATGGAGGAACTCGGCCGGGGGCGCACCTATCCGGCCCTCCGCCTTCTGCGTCGTGCGGTGATCTGCATCAACCACACCATCACCTCCTTGGACATGCTTGAGGAAATGACTCCGTGGGAGTACCAACAGGTGCGCTCCGCTCTCGGTCACGGATCCGGTTTCGACTCCCCCGGATTCAATCGCATACGCATTCTCATGGCCGACCTCGCGCTACATCTCATGAATCGAGTCGAGGCAGCCGACCTGCCCCTCAGGGATCTGTTCATTCACCAGTCCCACAATGAAGACCTCATCGACCTTGCGGAGGCCATCCTCACGCTCGACGAAAGACTCATGGATTGGCGAGCGCGACACTTCCGCGTCGTAGAGCGCACGATCGGGCTCGACGTAGAGGGCACCCAAGGCACGCCAGTAACGGTCCTGCGTGATCTCCGGGACAAAACTTTCGTTCCTGATCTGTGGGCTGTTCGCACACACATCACCGAGTACGCCAACGAAGCGCTAGATACCTAGCGGGCTGTCCTACGCATTTTTACTGCTGTCGCAACTAGGCTCCACGGGTGGTCGCGATCATCTTTGGGCTTTTGACGGCCACCTTCTTCGCCACCAGCACCCTGTGCAATTCCCGGGCGGTGAAACACATCTCCTCGTGGTCGGTCGTCGCATGGGCGATGACCGTGGGAATCGTCGCAAACATTCCCATCCTCATCATTGGGGGGATACCCCACCTCACAGGTTCTCAGGTGAGTTGGTTAGTTGTGTGTGGCCTCGCTAATGTCGGCGGCCTGGTGCTCGCGGCGTATTCATTTCGCGTGGGCAAGGTCGGCGTAGTGTCCCCCATCATCGCGACCGAGGGGGCCATCGCCGCCGTGCTGGCCTTCGCATTTGGCCAGCCTCTTGTCCCACTTGTCATCGTCACTCTCGCCGTAATTGTCATCGGCGTCGTACTCGCCGGAGTCGCCCCCGACCCCGCGCCTATCGCTCACGAGCGTCCACACCTTGCCGTCCTGCTCGCACTGGCGTGTGCCGCGACCTTTGGTCTATCGCTGTACGCCACCGGACACCTCAGCGGCGAACTTCCCCTCGGCCTGGTGATGCTGCCGCCGCGATTGACCGGCGTGGTGCTCCTTGCTATTCCCCTTGCCGCCACACGTCGACTTCAGCTCACCCGTCGCGCGGCTCCCCTCGTGGTGACCATGGGCATAGCGGAGGTCATCGGCTACATCTGCCTGACCATCGCTCAGCGTGACGACATCGCGGTCGCCTCTGTTCTGGTATCGCAATTCGCGCCGATCGCCGCCGTGGTCGCCTTCGTATTATTCAAAGAGCGTATGGGCCGACTGCAGATTGTCGGCTTGGTAGTGATCATTCTCGGCGTTGTAGGACTGTCGATAGTGCAGGCCACCGCCTAGTTAATCGGGCAGTTCTCGATTGTGCTCGTCCTCGTCGTCCCGATGGACGAGATCACCGTGGAACGCCGGAAGGCAGACGGCGATGTACCGGGCACCTTCAGCCGTCGAGTACCTAATACGTTCGCCCGCACGCGTCACGATGGCCTGCCCGGCCCGAACATGCACCACGCCATCGTCGTGTTCGACGTCAATGGAGCCATCAAGCACGACGGTGAATTCGTCAAACTCCGGTTCTTGCGCAGGCTCCTCCCAGCCACCGGGAGCGATCATGTGCGCAATCGACACGATGTCGTCTCCACTTGACGCGTGACCTACGTACTCCTCGATGACCTTGCCACCGGGCACAGGGACGATCGCAGGGGCGGGAATGAGCTCAGGCACGACTATTCCTTTGCAAGGCTCAGGAGACCGAAGGCACCGAAGCCGAAGAACAGCACCGCACCGATGACAATGGCGCCAGTCTTACCGTCGTTGGCCATGCCCATCATGAGCCCCAACAGCACGGCAATCACTAGGAGAACGATAAATGCAGCAATCGGGCTCGACTTCGTGCCGTGGTCGCTCATGTCATGCCTTTCGCGTCGGTATCGGCGCAGCGTAGCGGGTGACTCGGCTAAGCCATGCCCGCCATGAGCTGCCCGATGCGTGCCCTGTCGATGTCAGGTCCGGCCAGCTCGGCCACGATCCGGCCGTCGTACATGACCAGGATTCGGTCCGACAGGCCCAAGACCTCGTCGAGCTCCGCGGAGACGAGAAGAACTCCTGCCCCCGCGTCGCGGGCCTTGACGATCTGCGAGTGGATGAATTCGATCGAGCCCACGTCGACACCGCGTGTGGGCTGCGACGCGATGAGCAGGGTCGGATCAGCTGCAAGTTCGCGGGCGATGACGACCTTCTGCTTGTTACCACCCGACAGTGACTCCGCCGGGGTGCTGATCGACGGGGTGCGAACATCGAATTGCTCGACGAGTCGGGTAGCCAGAGCGGTGATAGCTCCTCTATTGCGCAAGCCGTGGGACGAGAACTCCGGCTCATCGAATCGATTGAGCACCATGTTGTCGGCGATGGAGTACGGGCCTACGAGACCGTCCTTCTCACGATCCTCGGGCACGTGGCCGACTCCCATCGCGTGAATGGCATGAGGCGTACGACCCAACGCTGACGTGCCCCGCACATCCAAGGTGTCGGCCGAACAGGAACGAAGACCCGTCAGGGATTCCACCAATTCACGTTGCCCATTGCCCTCGACACCCGCAATGCCAACAATTTCGCCAGCCCGGACGCTGAATGACACGTCACGAAGTGCCGGAAGACCCACATCATTGTTCGCCGTGAGTCCGCGAACTTCGAGCACAACCTCCTTGGGCTGTGCCGGCTCACGATCGACTGTCAGCAGCACACTTCGGCCCACCATCATCTGCGCCAGGCCAGCCTGATCGGTCTGCGCCGGAGTTGTCGTGCCGACAACGCGACCCGACCGCAGCACGACGACGGTATCCGCGATCGCCAGCACCTCGCGCAGCTTGTGCGTGATGAATACGACCGAAACCCCGGAATCAGCGAAGGAGCGCATTGTTGTGAGCAACTCGTCGGTCTCCTGCGGCGTGAGCACTGCGGTCGGCTCATCCATGATGAGAATGTCCGCCTTGCGGTAAAGAGCCTTGAGGATTTCCACCCGCTGCTGTGCACCTACCGGAAGATCCTCAACTCGCGCATTCACGTCGACGTGGAGCCCGTAGCGCTCAGCGATCTCAGCAACGTCTGCGGTGGCCTTCTTCATGTTGACGAACATCGTGCGCTGGGGCTCGTCGCCGAGGATGACGTTCTCGGCGACTGTGAAGACGGGCACCAGCTGGAAGTGTTGATGCACCATTCCGATCCCGCGCTTAATGGCATCGCGAGGGCTGGTCATGCGCACCCGCTCACCTTTGATGCGGATCTCACCCTCGTCTGGCTGATACAGGCCGTAGATCATCTTGACGAGCGTGCTCTTGCCAGCGCCGTTCTCCCCCAGCAGCGCGATGATTTCGCCCTTGCGCACGGTGAGGTTGACGTCTTCGTTGGCGATGACGCCAGGGAAGCGCTTGGTCAACCCA
Organism: Actinomycetes bacterium; assembly: GCA_037143955.1. Lineage (GTDB taxonomy): Bacteria > Actinomycetota > Actinomycetes > S36-B12 > S36-B12 > JBAWXR01. Next base: position 2,734 of record JBAWXR010000096.1, on the reverse strand, counting down.
ACCGCCTCGAGCGCAATCTCTCGATCACTCATCGGTCAGTCCTTCTCATAGGGCTTGCCGACGGACGCGGGAGGCTTCACTCGGCCCGACACGATCGCAAGGAGCACGATGGTGAGCACGTACGGGAGCATGTTGGTGAACTGCTGTGGGATGGCCACGACTTCGTCGGCTTGCAATTGGCTCGCGACGCCCTCGGCGAGGCCGAAGAACAATGCCGCGCCAAGTGCCCCGATCGGATTCCAGGCACCGAAGATCATGATCGCCAGTGCGGTGAAGCCACGGCCCGCGGTGAAGCCACGTTCGAATGTTCCGGCCGCCTCCAGGGAAAGGTAAGCGCCCGCCAACCCGGCAAGGGCGCCGGCGACCGTGACATTGAGGAAGCGGGTGCGCTGCACATTGATGCCCGAGGTGTCGGCCGCCGAAGGCTTCTCGCCAACCGAGCGGGTGCGCAGCCCCCAGATCGTGCGGAACAGCATGACCTGAAGAACCACGACGATGATGAGCGCGGCGAAGGCGAAGGGTCCGTTGATGAAGAACACAGGACCGACAAGAGGGATCGATGACAGCAGCGGCACCTGCATCGTGGGCATGTTCGCGGGAAGCATGTGGCCCTGCGCGTAGAAGAACGAGGTGAGCCCTGTCGCAAGAATGTTGATGACGGTGCCGGCAATGATCTGGTCCATTTTCCACGTGACCGCGCCGACCGCGAGCATGGCGCCCATGATCATGCCGGTGCCCACGCCGATGAGCGCCCCGAGCACGAGGCTGCCTGTGATCGATGCACCGAAGAATCCGGCGAACGCGCTCATGAGCATCTGGCCTTCGATGCCGATGTTGATGACACCGCTGCGTTCGCAGATGATGCCCACCATGGCAGCCAGGATGAGCGGAATCGCGTAGCGGAGCGAGAACTGCAGCACCGACACTGTTTTGGTGGCGTCAATGAAGTAGTAGACGATGCACAGCGCAACGAGAATCGCCGTCAGGGCCCACGGCCACCACCGCTTCATACGCCCCACCCAGACGTGAGCTGACGCTGCTTTGTGCGGTTGCGAAAGATCATGCGCGACACGATCGGCGCTGCCACGAACAGCAAGGTAAGCGCCAGAATCACGTCGACGACTTCAGGCTGAATTCCCGTCTCGAACTGCAGTGAATTCGCGCCGGCCCGAAGCGTGCCGACCAGGATGGCGGCGGGAATCGTGGCCATCGGATTAGCGCGTGCAAGCAGAGCGATCGTGATGCCGTCGAACCCCAGTCCCGCGTTGAAGGCTGGCTCAAATCGGCCGACCACACCGAGGCTCTCGATCGAACCGCCCATGCCCGCAAGAGCACCGCTGACGGCCATGGCTAGCACAATGGTGCCTCGCACGCCGATGCCGGCGTAACGAGCTGCATTGGCGTTGAGACCAACAGTGTTGAAGCGGAACCCACTCGTCGTACGCACAAGGAACCAGCCGAAGAAGATCGCTACCAGGATGGCGATGACGAAGCCGATGGGAACGACGCCGAAGGTCGGCAGCCGCGCCGAGTCAAGGATCTCGGGTGTACGGGAAAGGGGTTGACCCTCTTCCTTCAGCGGCTTGCTGGCCAGATAGTCCACCAGCGACAGCGCAATCGCGTTGAGCATGATCGTGGTGATGACCTCGGACACACTTCGATAGGCACGCAGGACACCTGCGATGGACGACCAGATCGCACCGCAGACCATGCCGATAGCTATCGCCGCAATGACGTGAATCACGGGCGGTAGGTGGAGTGCGTAGCCGGCCACCGCCGCACCGAGTGCTCCCACGACGAGCTGGCCCTGTGCGCCGATGTTGAACAGTCCTGCTCGAAGACCCACCACAACGGCCAAGCCGGTGAGGATCAAGGGCGTGCTTTTCTGCATGACACGCAGCAGGCCAGCCTCGGTGCCCAAGGCGGACGTGAACAGCACCTTGTAGGCGGTAAAGGGGTTGACGCCCTGCAGCCAGATCAGAATGCCGCCCACGGCCAACGCCAGGACTACAGACACGATGGGGATGAGGACCGCCTGCCAGCGGGTCCACAGTGCAGTCGTGCGCCGTGGATTGGGATCGGAGAACCCAAGATCGGACTGCGAGAGGTCTGTGGACATGGCACTTGATCCTTGCATAGGAGGGAAAGCGAAGGGGCGACGTTCGAGAACGTCGCCCCTTCGTGGATCCGTGAACTAGCCGAGCTTCACACCGGTCTGGATGGAACCATCCGAGAGACCCGCAATGACGGCCTTGACCTTGTCGGTGATCTCCGCGGAAACCGCAGATGCGGTGTCGTGGTAATCAGCCAGGCTGACGTTGCCGACGTAGTTGCCGCCGGGTGCCTTGCCCTGAGCCGCGAGGAGCACCAGGTCGCCCGTGCCCTGGACCAGCAGCTTCTGAGCTGAGGTCAGGAGGCACTTCTGGGCCTGGGGAACGGTGAGGTACTGATCGGTGTCAACACCGATGCAGAACACCGTGCTGCCCGCACCGGGAGCCTTGGCGATCTCGATGAGGGCACCGTTGCCGGTGTTGCCGCCTGCACCGAAGATCACGTCAGCGCCCTGAGCGAGCTGCTTCTTGGCCTCAGCCGCGCCCCACTCGGGATCGTTGAACGCGTTGTTCGGATCGTGGTACACGACGGTGACCTTGGCGGCCGGGTTGGCTGCCATGACGCCGTTGCGGTATCCCTCGCCGAACTTCTTCACCGGCGGAACCGTGTCGGTGCCCAGGAC
>JBAWXR010000095.1:0-8131 GCA_037143955.1 Actinomycetes bacterium | reverse complement strand
CCCACGGGGAGTCTCTAATCTTGCGGCCATGTCGGAGAGAACTGTGTCTGCTGCCTGGCGTTGTGCTTTTGGGATCACGGGGCTGTGTGCAGCCGCGGGCGTCGGATTGTCACTCATTCTCTCTGCTTTCGACGTCTACCCGGCAACGCCCTCGACGACTGCCCACACCGTTGGTGTCAATGCAGCCGGATGGTCGGGCGTGATAGGTCGCGTGACTGACACTCTCAGTTACTTCACCGAGGTGAGCAACATTCTGGTGGCCGTCGTTCTCCTCACACTGGCCTTTTCGCACATCCGACCAACGCCGCTGTGGCGCGCGCTACGCATGGACACGTTGGTCATGATCAGTGTGACCGGTTTGGTCTACCAGCTCGTGCTTGCGCCCTCAGCCACATTGCGCGGTTGGGAGTATGTGTCCAACGCGCTCATTCACACGATTGTCCCGGTCCTGACAGTGGTGACATTCCTGATCTGGGGGCCGCGTGGCTGGTTCAGATGGACCACCGTCTTCACCGCGCTCATCATTCCAATCCTGTGGCTGATCTACACGCTCCTCCGCGGCGGAATGATCGACGCGTACCCGTACCCGTTCATGAACGCGGCAAATCTGGGCATGGGAACCGCGCTGTTCAATGTCTTCTTCGTGGTCGTGCTGGGCGTCATCTTGGGCCTGATTTTCTGGGGCCTGGATCGCTTGTTCTCGCGCAAGAAGCACGCGTAGCTAGTCGGCCGCTGATTCCTCAATCGCATCCATGAGGGCAGCCACGGTACGTGTCTCGTCCAGGGGCAACACCCAGCCGTCTTCGCCGAGAATGCGTCGACTGACTTCTTCGACCATGAGTTCGTAAGCGTCCACGGCGGGGAATTCTTCGATGTGGTCGCCGACCTGGAGTGTGGAGGTCTCGCACCACGTCGTGAACGCCTGACCGTGATGCATCGAAGCGGTGTCGTCGGTACCACGAATGCTCAAGCGTTGAACCTCTGGGCTTGCGATACTGGCAAGGCCGGTCATCTCGGCCAGTCCAGCATTAAGACGGAACCGCGTCGTGAGATCCACATTGGTGTAACCGAGGTCTTGCTGTACGTCACGCACATCGGTGTCGAACGTCGACCCGAGCGCGGCCGTCAATGCGTGCAGGAGGTAACAGCCCACATCCAGTAGCGCGCCTCCTCCCATATCCTTTTGACCCCGGTAGTTATCGGCATGGTCGCCTTGAAAGGCGAATGCGGCGTCAATCCACTGCACCTGACCCAACGCACCAGAACGAGCGAGAGTCTCTAGGCGCTGGAATCGTGGATGCCAACGGCTCCATGTGGCTTCGACGAGCAGGCGATTGGTGCTGCTGGACACAGCGATCAAGGTGTCTGTGCTGGCTACATCCAATGTGAGTGGCTTCTCGCACAGCACATGCTTGCCCGCCTGCATCGCCTTGATCGCCCACTCGAGGTGCTGATGGTTGGCCAGGCAGATGTACACGGCGTCAATCTCCGGGTCATCGAGTAGGTCCTGGTAGCTGGCATGGACGCGCTGCGGCTCAAGCGCTTGTGAGCGATCGGGTTCTCGACTGGCGACAGCGACGAGCTCGGCGCCTGTGGCGGCGTGTACCGCTGGGGCCAGGGCGGTCTTGGCTATCCAGCCTGCCCCGAGAAAACCCCAGCGGACGTTCATGGCCTCAGCAGGGCCGGTGCGATCGGCCGACCATTCGATGCGGCGGATTGCTCGGCCGCCTCCATGAGGCTCACCACGTCACGCGAATGTTCGGTGCGCACCGCCATGGCGGTACCTGCGTGCAGCCGATCCGCGAGCGAGGCATGGAATCCATAGGGAGTCACGCTGTCGAGGGCGATGGAGTGACGAGATCCATCGGCTCGGTGCAGCGTGAGGATCGCGGGGAGATCAGCGACGGCGGGTTCGGCCGCTGTGTCCCAGTCCCCAACGATGGCACCCTCGGTGCCCAGGACGTAGTACTTGGGCCTTCGCGCTGCGGCCAGATCAGAGTTGACGAAGGTTGCCTGCCGGCCATCAGCGAAGGTGACGGTCACCTGTGCGTGATCGGCGTTGGTGACGTTGAGCCATCGACGCTTGTGATTCATGGCGGTGACGTGATCGACGTCGCCGGGCATCACGGCCAGCATTTGGTCGAGGAAATGACTGCCCCAGTCGAAAATTGCTCCGCCGGATACTTCGGCATCGGAATGCCAGTAGGTGCACGGCTGCGAGTACCCGCCCACGAAGCTGTCGTACTGGAAGACCTCGCCGATAACGCCCTCGTTGATGAGTCGTGCCATGGTGACGAAGTCGCGGTCGTAGCGTCGGTTTTGGTACACGATCAAGAGCAACTCACGATCTGCTGCGAGTGCCATGAGGTCGTCGCATTCGCGGGTTGTGAGGGCCATGGGCTTCTCCAGCACCACATGGATTCCGCGCTCGAGGGCCTGGCGGGCCCAGTGCGCGTGGCTGTTGGGGGGAGTGGACACCACAACCACGTCGAGAAGTCCGGAGTCGAGCATCTCGGTGGCATCGGTGAACGTCGCAGCATCAGGCGCAAGCTCGAGAGCCGCGGTGAGGCGCTCGGGATTGGTGTCGCAGACGGCCGTGAGGGTCAGGCCCTCGGTCGCCTGAACGGCCAGGTTGTGTTCGTGCCCAATTGCTCCGTAGGCCAGAAGTCCTACTCGCAGGTCTGTCATTCAGACTCCTCCTCGACGCCAGACCCTAGCGAGAGACCTGTGCCCGGTACCGGGCAGGCCGTCCGCAACTCGACCCACAGGTATGGCTGCTGCCACTCGTGGTTGAAACGCTTGGCTGAGACTCACCTGAGGATCAAGGCGATGGCGCGGGGTGCGTGGGGCACAGTGGACCCATGGCTACTGAGCGCCCCCGCGTCCTCATCGTCGACGATGAGGTCCGACTCGCTGAGGCACTTCGCCAGGGGCTGTCGCGCCGCGGGTTTGACGCCACGTCCGTGCACGACGGGAATGAGGGTTATCAGAAGGCGCGCACGGGTGGCTACGACCTCATTCTTCTGGACCTGATGCTGCCAGGGATGTCCGGGTACAAGGTTGTTGAGGCGCTGCGCAAGGACGGCATACAGACACCGGTACTCATGCTCACCGCCAAAGATGGCGAATATGACCAGGCGGATGCTTTCGAGCTCGGCGTGGACGACTACGTCACCAAGCCGTTTAGCACCGTGGTGCTCTTGGCGCGTATGAATGCGCTGCTGCGCCGGCGACCTGACGTTGCCCCGGTGATCACGGCCGGCCGGCTGCGCATCGAGCCGCGAAGGCATCGCTGCTGGATCGCCGACAACGAGGTCGTGCTGACAGCAAGAGAGTTCGCGGTGTTGGTCTACCTCGCCGAGCATGCCGATCAGGCCGTCAGCAAGCAGGAGCTCTTGGACGAGGTGTGGCAAGAACCCGAGCTTGATCCCAATGCCGTGGAGGTCTGCGTTCTGCAGTTGCGCAAGAAAATTGGCGCTGAGTGGATTCAGACCGTTCGTAATGTGGGATATCGACTGGTTGAGCACGAGGCGTGAGATCGGTACTGCCCAGATCTGTGCGAGGGCGCGCAGTTGTGGGAACCGCGGTGGCCATGGTCCTGTTTGGCCTTGTCATCGGTGTGGCCTCCTACGTGCTCGTGTCCAGACAGGCCGCCTCGGCCCAGCATGAGCTCCTCCAAGCCCGTGTTACCGATGTGGTCGAGCAGGCGCATGAATCCGGCCCCGGCGGTGACCTGGACCTCGCTTCTTCCCAACTGCCCAACACTGTGCTGATTCAGGTGGCTGACACCGCGGGGCGCGTGTTCGCCTCAAGCGCCGGTGTAGCTCCCAACGTGACCATCTGCCCTGATCCTTTGCCCACGAAGCAGGAGGTCGGATCGGCGATCGTAGATGTGGGCCATGGGCCGGAGGACGTCATACGCGAGGCGACTCCCATTCCGAATACGAATGCTGTCGTGTGCGCGGTCCTAAGTGAAGAGCCCGTGCAACGTGCGCAGACCGCTGTCATCATCGCGTTGGTCATCGTGCTCCCGCTGGTCGTGGCCGGCGTGTGCATTGCCGTGTGGCTCGCGGTGGGGCGCGCACTTCGCTCTGTCGATGACCTTCGAAGCCAGGCCGAGCGCCTTGCCGAGACAGATGATCGACTGTTGCGAGTCGAGGAGACAGGCGACGAGGTGGAACTCCTGGGGACCACGTTGAACCACCTGTTGGAGAGTTTGCATCACAAATCTCGAAGCACTCGCCAATTCGTTGCCGATGCTGGACATGAACTACGCACGCCGCTCGCGACGCTGCGTATCGCCTTGGAGTTTGGACAGGACTCGGAAGAGAGTGAGCTCAGAGCGAGTGTTCGCGACGCTCTGACCGACTTGGATCGACTTGAGCGTCTCATTCAAGACCTTCTGGCATTGGCTAGGTCAGATGCGATGGAGACAACGCATCATTTTGAGCGAATATCCCTCGACAGTGTTGTGCGAGACAGCGTGGAGTCTTATCAGCGCACCCGACAATCAACAGAGCTCGAACTTGCTCTGGACCCTGTGGAAGTAGAGGGTGACGGAGCTGCCCTCAGGAGCATGGTGACCAACCTGTTGACCAATGCAATGCGACATGCACGGTCCCGCGTAACCGTCTCGTTGCGAACGGTGGATGGTCGCGCTGAACTATTCGTAGACGATGACGGTGTGGGCCTCTCGCATGGGGATGAGGCACGAGTGTTCGATCGCTTTGTTCGGTTGGGTGATGCGCGTGAACGAGATTCCGGTGGCAGTGGCCTGGGCCTGGCGATTGTCGCGTCGGTTGCAAGCGCACATGGTGGTTTTGTGTCGGCAAGCCCCGGCCCTGGCGGGCACTTTCGTGTTGTCCTGCCGTGTATTTCTTCATAGTCAAGGCAGTTCTTCTGGTCCTTTCGGGTCGTTGAGGTAGATCACATTTCACGCCCTCGGGCGTGTGGTGGCAATGTGGGACAGATCACCGAATAAATCGGGCATTCAGGCTATTTGCGGCTGTGGAAGGCGCGTGTCGTGCACAACGTCGGTTAGGCAAATTGCCAACAGCGTTCTTAACCTCGTTGAGTCGGTGAATGACTCCTGCACTCATCGATACGACCGCACTCCACCGGGAGGCAGGATCCCGGAGTTGATAGGGACGCACGCTTACGCCGTGAGAGCCGGCGAAGCACCCGATCACTGGCGAGCTCGCAATGGCAGGCAGAGTCCATTGAGAGCGATGAACCGGAGTGCATGAAATCACCCCGCGGGGTGATGAGCATTGAGGTTTTATGTCACGTTCCACCCTTACCCGCGCGACGCTAGCTGTGGTCGCCCTCATGATCTTCTCCACCGGAGTCGCTCAGGCTTCTCCCCAAGAACCGCCCGTTACAGCCGGCAACGCAACAGCTGAGACCACCTCGACGAGCACCGCAACGGCCGATACCGCCTCGACTGACTCATCGTCAGGCGCCATCATCGCCATCGCCACGGCCCCCACACAGGTCCAAATCCGACAGAGCTCCTTCATGGAGTTCACTCTCCGGTCGCCGCAGACCCTCGACATGGTGGGCGTCCAACCGAGCCTGTATCGGGGCACGTACTACCGCAAGTCGATCGAATCCAGGCGGCTATGCATTGTGAAGCGTGAGAGCGAGGGCCACTACTTCTCGGTAAATCACACGGGCTCGTATCGCGGTGCGTATCAGGTGTCTGCAGCCCTCGCAGAAGGTGCCACGTGGATGATGCTGCCGGAGCACCAACGCCTGATGGGTGTCGCTCTTGCACAGGCCACGATGGCGCAGCTTCGGGCCACGAAGTTCAATGCGTGGCCGCGGTACTGGCAGGACGCGCTCTTCAGCACGGTGGCCAATTGGAAGCACACCGGGTCGGGCCTGAAGCACTGGGCCGGTGGGCGTTGGCACTGCTAGCCACGCGCCGCCGCGACACGGGCTTTGGCGCCCATCGAGCGTGGCTAGCTGTGTCGTCACGTATCGTGGCTGGGTGAGAGCAACGAGTCTTCGCCGCGGCATTGCCGCCTTGGTGGCTTCGGCGGCGCTGCTCCCGCTCATGCAGTCCCCGGCGCAGGCCGCTCCCACACGCGACATCCGTCAGGTGCAGCGCCAGGTCGAGGATCTGCAGATGCAGGCCGAGGCGGCCACCGAGAAGGCGAACGCTGCCCAGATCAGTCTCGAAGGGATTCAGGCTCAACTGGCCTCGATCCAGGCTCGTCAGCGCACGCAGCAGAAGGCCTTTGCCAAGGACTCGGCGACCATCAGTGCTCTGGCGCGGGCGGCCTACATGCGTGGTTCATTCGATCCGTCGCTCCAAGTGCTTCTGGCGGACGATCCCACGCAATTCTTAGCTCAGGCCTCGGTGATGAGTCAGCTGCAGGGTTCTGAGGTGGCAGCCCTTCGTCGACTGCAGACGTCGCAACTTCGTCTTTCGCAAACGCAGAAGGAAATTGCTGATCAGCAAAAGGCGGCAGCAGCCGCAAGTGCTGACAAGTCGTCCGCGCTTAAAGAGGTCAACTCCCAACTGGCCGCAGCACAGAATGTGCTCTCCTCATTACGCACTGCCGAACGTCAACGACTCGCGGCACTTCAGGCAGCGCAGGCGGCCAAGCAGCGCCTGCAGGCTCAGCGAGCGACGGCGGCCGCGGCTCGCCCCGGATCATTTCCGGGAGTGAGCCCGCGCGCCCAGGCAGCGCTCCGATACGCACTGTCGATGGTCGGTCATCGGTATGTCGCGGCAACCGCAGGCCCCAGCACATTCGATTGCTCCGGGTTGACCATGGCGGCGTGGAAGCGAGCGGGAATCAATCTGGCCCACCTGTCATACGCGCAGTGGCGCCAGACCAAGAGGGTCCCGGTGAGTCAGATCAGACCAGGCGATCTGGTCTTCTATTTCGGCGGCAGCGCCCACCACGTGGCGATGTACATCGGCGACGGCAAGATGGTGAGTGCCTCGAATCCGAGTGCTGGTGTTCAGATCATCAGCTTCCTGGGGCCGTGGTACGGAGCGCGCTTCAGCGGTGTGGGTCGGGTTGTTGGCTAACGCCGATCAGATGCGGTCGCGAAATTCAGCGAGAACGGTCACCAGAAAGTTGTGATCATCCAGGTGCGGCAGTCCTGAGGCGTAGAAGCCTCCCACGACTCCCACCGACGCCACTTCCACCGGGATGCCACCTCCGTAGGCCGCGTAATCCGATGGAGACAAGAAGTGGGCTGCATGAAAGTCGCGGCCACGCTCGTGCGCTCTGACGAACTGCGCCAATGTGGAGATCCCAAACCTCTCGACTGTGCGTGCCTTGCGAATGACCCACTCGTCGGAATCTGCAACGGATCCGGGAAGGGCAGCCTGGAACACCGTGCGTCCGGTATGCCGAATCATGATGACGATCCCCAGCCCCTGGGCAGTGCCCCGCTCGACCGCGAGAGTGCCAAGAGAGATCGCGTCGGCTGTGGTGAAGCCGCTGAGCTGCAGTGCTCGTGCTTCGTCGACTAGGGATTCAGAGGAGTACTCGGTGTCCATACCGACATCCTTGCCTAACGTGCGACCGCTCACTCGGCAATCAGGGTGATGACTAGGTCGCCGGTTTCGACGGTGGATTTGTCGGTGACATGGATGGCCTCGATGCGGCCGCCCTGTGGGGCCGTCACCGCTGATTCCATCTTCATAGCCTCGATGACCGCGACGCGATCGCCGGGGCGGATGACCTCGCCCACCCGTGCCTGAACTGTCACGATGCCCGGCACGGATGCAGCCAGGTGCATTGGGTTAGCCGGATCGGCCTTGGGCTGCTTGCGAGTTGTGCGCGGTGCCCGCTCGTCGATGACTCGCAGTGCTACCGGCTGCCCGTTGGCGCGTAGATGCACACTCCGGCGACCAGCATCGTCGAGTTCTCCGATGGCGTCTAGCTCCACGAACATCTGTTGACCCGGGGCGAGGTCGATGATCTCGCTCACGCCCGGCTCCAAGCCGTAGAGATAGGGGCGCGTGGGAATAACAGAAAGGTCTCCGTACGTGCGCTGTGCGTTTTCGAACGCGGTCGCCTCGGAGGGGAGCATCAGCCGAGTGAGGGCGCGTCGCCGCGAGGCGGGATCGGCCAACGCTTCACGCTCGTCGGCGTTGAACGTGGGC
>JBAWXR010000094.1:0-8140 GCA_037143955.1 Actinomycetes bacterium | reverse complement strand
CTCTATCTGGGCGGGATGGCTCGCTCCGACCTACGGGCCAGAGCTCACCCTGCTTGGTGTCGCCGCCGCAGCCCCCGCACTCGAACTGAAGCCCATCATGGCGGCCCAATGGGACACCCTCGTCGGCTGGGTGATCGGCCCAGCTGCAGTGGAGTCATGGACGCACGTGTACCCCGACCTGCCGATTACCGACGTCCTCACCAACACCGGGCGAGCGGACTGGTCCGACATCGCCTATCAGTGCGTCAAGAACTCCGCGCTCACCAGCGCTGTGCGTCAGGCCGTAGGGCAACGCTTCTTCGCATCCAATCCCGCAGTAAACCCTGCTTGGAGCAGCATCGCCGACCAGCAAACCCCAGCACCACTACCGGAATCGATGCCCGTCTTCATCACGCAGGGCATGACTGACGAAGTCGTACTGCCCTGGCCCCAGGCGATCCTGCAGGAGACATGGTGCGCCGCAGGCTCAACACTGACCATGGATTGGCTTGGCCAAACAGGTCACGTAAAGGCATCACTTGTGGGCGGGCCCAACGCCGTGCCGTGGATCGCCAATCGTTTCGCGGGGCTTCCGGCGGGCAACACGTGCAACGTGCCGCCAGCCGTAGCACCCGTCGATCCAACTAGCGACGCGAGCGCTTCTCCCTGATCCGCATCGTCACGCGGATAGGCGTCCCGACGAAACCGAATTCTTCACGCAGGCGCCGCTCGATGAATCGACGGTAACCGGCCTCGAGGAAGCCGGTGGTGAACAGCGCAAATGTGGGCGGGCCTGTTTGCACCTGCGTACCGAACAGAATGCGGGGCTGGCGGCCACCGCGAAGCGGATGCGGGTGCGCCATCGCCAATTCCTTGAGGAACTGGTTGAGTCGGCCGGTCGATACCCGGGTCTCCCATCCTTCGAGTGCCTCATCCAGTGCAACGGCGAGCTTGTCGACGTGTCGCCCGGTCTTGGCCGAGATGTTGACGCGCGGCGCCCACGGCACCTGCACCAGGTCACGATCGATCTCGCGGTCCAGATAGCGGCGTCGCTCCTCGTCAGTGAGGTCCCACTTGTTGAATGCCAGCACAATTGCGCGTCCGGCCTCTTCGGCCATAGCGATGATGCGCACATCCTGTTCGCTCATCTGCTCCGAAGCATCGACCAACACAATGGCAACCTCAGCACGGTCCAGTGCCGCCTGTGTGCGAAGCGTGGCATAGTACTCGTGCCCGCTGGCCTCCTTCGCCCGCCGACGAATGCCCGCTGTGTCGACGAACCACCACCAGCGATCACGCAACTCAATCAACTCGTCAACGGGATCCACCGTGGTGCCAGCAACACTGTCGACGATCACCCGCTCGCTGCCCGCCAACGCATTGAGCAGCGACGACTTGCCGACGTTGGGCTTGCCTAGCAACGCAACGCGACGGGGCCCTGCCTCGCGCACGATCCCGCTACCGGTCTCGGGCAGCAGCGCAACAGCCGCGTCCAGGAGATCTCCAGCGCCTCGGCCATGAAGTGCCGACACCGGGTGCGGCTCCCCTAGCCCCAGCCCCCACAGCGCCGTCGCCTCGAGCTCGGTTGCCTGATCGTCAACCTTGTTGGCCACGAGCAGCACCGGCTTACCTGATCGCCGTAAGACCTCGACCACAGCCTCGTCGGTATCTGTGGCACCCACCGCTGCATCGACGATGAACAGCACGGCATCGGCATCGTTGATAGCGCGTTCGGCTTGCTTGGCGATGGCGGCCGCGATTCCACGAGCCTTGAGGTCCCACCCACCGGTATCGATCAAGACGAAACGGCGACCATTCCACTCGGCTTCATAGGTGACCCGATCACGCGTGACGCCAGGTACATCCTCGACGACTGCCTCGCGACGCCCGATCATGCGGTTGACGAGCGTGGACTTTCCGACATTGGGGCGACCGACCACAGCAAGCACCGGCAGGCCCGAATGCTCCCCGCCAGGTCTCACCAATTCGCCAAGTTCAAGGTCGAAGTCGCCGAACTCAGCGCGGGCCGCCGCTAGAGCAGCTTCAAGAATTGCTTCCTCGTCGTCGACCACATCGAAGTCATCCACCACACTCGTGTCGTCGTCATCCCCGAATGCCACCCAACCGTCGCTCATGACGCCTCCCTCAGTCCCGCTCGCCTGAGCGCTTGGTCGTCGGCATCGGTCATCACCTGACGAAGTTTTTCGGTCACGGCAGCCCTGGTGCTGGCGCGAAGTGGATCCCCCAGAGTCGGCAAGCGATGCTGAGCGGACACGTACGCACGAATGGGTGACCCGATCCGCGGCGGATCTGTGGGCACCCTTCCCTGTTCTCCCACCAGTGTGACGCATACGACGGGCGCGTGAGACATCGCCACCAGCCACGCAGGGTCCACCTGAGAGCCGACCACCGCGACCGCTCGGCCATCGGCCAGTGCATCGGCTGCAGACAGCTGGGCCCTGATGGCCGTGGCACCCACGGGGACGAGCCCCCCGGCCGCCTCCAGCACTCGCTGAGGCACGGCTTCGATCATGGCCGCATTGGCCACGACATGTATTGGACGAGGCGAAATCGCCTGCAGCAACGGACCGGCCAGCACACCCTCACTCGAGCACAGCACAATCACGCGACCACTGGTCCCCATGTGATGGGCACCGAATACCTGCAAGCGATAGGCCCACCGCAGTCCGGTCGCCGACAGGTTTCGCACGTGAGCTGCTCCACGCCACGACGGCATCGCAACGCTCACGGGACCACCAACGCGCATACAGCGACGATCGATTGCTCCAGATCAAGGTCGGAGGTATCGACCACCACAGCATCGGGTGCGATCGTCAGAGGCGAAACCGCCCTGCTCGAATCCTTGGTATCGCGGGAGATGAGCTCAGCCTTAGTGGCTTCGACATCGCGCTCGCCAGCCCCGCGATCGTGATCCTGTGCCGCACGTCGCTGCGCACGCACCTCCGCAGAGGCCGTGATGTACACCTTGACGTGGGCGTGGGGCAGCACCACTGACGTGATATCTCGTCCTTCGACAACGATGCCCTGCCCCGCTGCCGTCGCGGCCATGACTTCGTCACGCTGCCTTTGCACTAGGCCCGCACGCACACCGGGTATGGCACTCACGGCACTCACGGACGCCGTCACATCATCCTCGCGAATGGGATCAGACACATCCTGGCCGTTGACGTGAATGGTCGGAGCGAATGGATCCGTGCCGCTCTCAATGTTCAACGATTGCGAAAACGTGGCGACCGCGTCGGAGTCGGTCACATCAATGCCGGCCTGGAGAACTGCCCACGTGGCTGCTCGGTACATCGCCCCGGTGTCGAGGTATCGCAGCCCGAGTCGTCGTGCCACTCCGCGACAAACACTTGACTTACCGGACCCGGCCGGCCCATCGACAGCCACCACGGGCAGGTCAGTCACCATCCCGCTCAACTTCTTACATCGAAATCGCGAGCCCGAAGTGCATCTGCCAGCGTTGTGCCAGTGTCCGGCGACACAAAGAGACTGACGAGGCCGCTCGGTCGACCAAGCACATGCTCAATGCGGACATCCTCCACGTTGACATCAGCATCGCTTGCCGCAACGAACATTCGAGCAAGCTCACCGGAGCGGTCCGCGAGCTGCACCGTGACCTCGGAATAACGCTCAGCGGCCGCACCATGCTTTCCAGGAATACGCGCCTGGCCCTCAGCTCCCGACGTCAGCAGGGCCGCGATCTCTGCCTGCTGTCCTGCACGTAAAGCGACCGCTGTGGCCTGAAGTTCCTGCGCGAGCTTGTCCAGAATGTCCGCGACAGGACCGCCATTGACCGCGAGGATGTCATTCCACATGGGTGCATGGGATGCCGCGATGCGCGTCATATCCCGCAGACCTTGACCGGCTATTCGCACATGCGTGGTGTCGGCATCAACCAGCTGAGCGGCTAACGCACTCGACACCACCTGGGGTGCATGGGACACGAGCGCCACAGCGAGGTCGTGCTCCGTCGCGGTCATCTCCACCGCGTAGCCACCACATGTCGACACCAACCTGTGGACTTGCATCACATGGTCACTCGTCGCCTGCGCGGGCGTCAGTATCCAAAGGCGGTCATCGAACAGGTCCGCGCGAGCCCCCGCTGGTCCCGACACTTCGCGTCCTGCCATCGGGTGCCCACCGACAAGCCGCTGTGGGTCAGCCCCACGCTCAATGGCCTGAGCCAGCACCGGCGCTTTGATGGAGGTGACGTCGGTCAGGGTTGCACGAGGAAATCGCTGCGACACGTCCGCAAGAACCTGAGATGCGTGCCGCGGAGGGCAGGCCACGACAACCACATCAGGTGTGTCACTTGGTTGGAGCCGAGTCCCCGCGCCACGATCAATGGCCACTCGAAGATTGTCACCGTCGACATCGTCAAGTAATACCTCAACGCCAGCACGCCTCAATGCGAGGGCAATGGACGTACCGAGCAAACCTGTACCGACAACGAGAACTGCGCCGTCGAGTCGAGACCCCGAGCTCACGAGGCGACATCCGGGCGCAGGACCTCTGCACCCCGCAGGTACACGTGCTGGATCTCCGACCGCGGCACATCGATCTCTGCATGGAACAGGATGCGCACGGTACGCGGAAGAGCATCGACGACGTCAATTTCCTGCGCGCACATCAACGGCACATCCACAAGCCCAAACGCACGCGCGCCGCTGGCAGGGAATGCCGACACAAGATCGGGAGTATTGGTGAGCAGGGCGCTCACGAGGGCGTCAGACGTGATCCCGTTGCGCACCAGCATGTGGTCAATCAGCTCAATGACGGCTTCGCGCATCTGGTCAGCGTCGTCCGCCGTGAGGCAGGTAGCACCGCGAATGCCACGCAGAGCCATGCCGTCCTCCCGAGGGGCGTTGTTGTCGCTCACGCGTGCGACGAGGCCTCAGCCTACCGAGGCCCTAGAGCCCAACAGCCGTGTACAGCGAGCCCAGTTCCGGTCCCGTGATGGCGCGGAGTTTGCCCGGGCGCTGCTGCCCGAGGTGGATCGGCC
Source organism: Actinomycetes bacterium (assembly GCA_037143955.1). GTDB lineage: Bacteria > Actinomycetota > Actinomycetes > S36-B12 > S36-B12 > JBAWXR01. The sequence goes on along the minus strand of JBAWXR010000094.1, from coordinate 3,135 downwards.
CAACCCGAGTCCGCACGAGATCCGTGACCGGGTACCCCACCTCCTCCAGCATTCGTCGGACGATGCGGTTGCGGCCCTCGTGGATGACCAGCTCAATGAGGGAGCGGTCCGGAAGCGTCTGCACAACTTTGATGGAGTCGCACCGCGCCAGCCCGTCCTCCAGCTCGATGCCGTCCTTCAGGGGGCGCAGTTCGGATATGTGCACCTGTCCGCGTACGGTCGCCACATAGGTCTTGTCCACCTCGAAGGACGGGTGTCCCAGCCGATTCGCGAGCTCGCCATCATTGGTCAGGATCAGCAGGCCCTCGGTATCGGCATCGAGTCGACCCACATGAAATAGGCGTTCGACGCGATCAACGACGTAGTCTCCAACACAGGGTCGCCCTTCATCGTCCATCATGGTCGAGATAACGCCACGAGGCTTGTTGAAAGCGAACACCAGAATGTCGTGCGCGGTGGGCACACGTTCGCCGTCGACGCGGATGACCGCTGTCTGGGGATTGACGCGAACGCCCTGCTCGCGTACGACCTTTCCATCAACCTCGACGCGACCCTCGGCGATCAACTCTTCACATGATCGACGACTACCGACGCCAGCCGAGGCCAAAACCTTCTGAAGCCTTATGCCCTGCTCGTCGTCGCTCATTCGCCGGTTGCCACTGCGTCAAGAACATCCTCAAGATCTGCGAGGTCTGGCAGGTGCTCCGCGAGCGGTGGCAACTCCTCGAGCGATGCAAGTCCCATGCGCTCGAGAAAGTAGGACGTCGTGCGATACAGAATGCCGCCTGACTCGTCGTGCCCCGCCTCTTCAATGAGGCCTCGAGCCAAGAGCGTGCGAATGACGCCGTCGACGTTGACGCCACGCACGGCACTGACCCGACCACGCGCGATCGGTTGCCGGTAGGCGATCACGGCCAAAGTCTCAAGGCTCGCCTGCGTGAGCCTGGCCTGCTGACCGTCGAGGACATGGCGCTCCACAAGTGGCGAGCACTCGATGCGTGTGTAGTAGCGCCATCCGCCAGCCACGTCTCGCAGGTCGAACCCTCTACCCTGCGCGTCGTATTCGGACTTGAGCTCCAGCAGCACGCGCTCCACGTCGGCCAATGGCTGGCGCGTGATAGCCGCCAGCGCCAGGGCACTCATCGGTTCATCAGCCAGAAGCAACAACGCTTCAAGGCCCGCTGCCAAGGACGGTGCCCCGAGAGCTACGTCCTCGGCTCCATCGTCCTCGACATCGTCGGTCACGTCCTGGTTCACGACTTCCACGGTCTCGCTCATGAGCCCTCCACTGCAGGCTGGTTCGGGATGCCATCATCAAACTCATCGACCACGACTACGTCGCCCTCATTGGACCCTGTCCAACGGATCGTCAGATCACCCAAGGGGGTGATCTGCTCAAAGGCCACCATCTGGTCTCGGTACAGCTCCAACAGCGCCAAGAATCGCCCAACAACCAACAGTGTGCTGTCGCAGTCGGAGATCAACGTGCGGAATGTCATCGTGCGATTTCGACGCATGCGATCAACGATGATGCTCGCCTGCTCGCGCACGGAAACTCGCTGTAAGTGCAGGTGGCCTACCGCAACCTGATCTACAGGCTTGGGAGCCAAGGCTTTTGCCGCCAGCGCAGCGAACTGCTCGGGTCCGAGCCCGATGAGAACTTCGGGCAGGAGCGCCGCAAAGTGCGGCTCAAGGCCGACTGTTCTGGGGAAACTGCGACCCGCCAGTGCGATGCGATCGGCAAACAGTGCCGACACTTCCTTGTATGCGCGGTATTGCAGAAGCCGTGCGAACAGCAGGTCGCGTGCCTCGAGCAGGGCCAGATCCTCTTCGTCCTCCACCTCGCCGCTGGGCAGCAGGCGGGCAGCCTTGAGATCGAGCAAGGTGGCCGCGACCACGAGGAATTCGCTGGCTTCATCTAGGTCCCACGCCGACCCTTGAGCCCGGATATAGGAGATGAACTCGTCGGTGACCTCATGGAGCGCCAGCTCGGTTACTTCTAGTTTGTGACGCGAAATCAACTGGAGGAGCAGATCGAACGGACCTTCGAAGTCACCCACGCGAACAGAGAAGCCTGAAGAATCCTCGGGCGTCACTACGTCCGGGGCTGTTGCCGTCACCGGGTCACCCCAGCCGCTGAAGGACTTCGCGCGCGAACTGCCGATACGCCTGTGCACCTTGACTTGAGGATGCAAATGTCGTGATCGGCTCCCCCGCAACCGCGGAGTCCGGGAACTTGACCGTCTTCGTGATCACGGTCTTAAAGATCTTGTCACCAAATCGCTGCTGCACCGTGGCAAGGACCTCGCGGCTATGCAACGTCCGGGGGTCATACATGGTCGCTAGGACACCCAACAGCGTGACCTTGGGATTGACTCGAGCAACGACCTTGTCGATGGTGTCGGTCAACAGTGCAACGCCACGCATCGCGAAATACTCAGCCTGCATGGGGATGATCACATCGTCGCTGGCCGCAAGCGCGTTGAGTGTGAGCAGGCCTAGGGATGGCTGACAGTCGATAAGGATGACGTCGTACTCGGGGATGATCGGTGCCAAGGCACGGGCGAGGGCCTGCTCTCGACCAACCTCGTTGACCAACTGGACTTCGGCAGCAGAGAGATCGATGTTGCTCGGCACGAGATCCAAGCCAGGAATGTCAGTGGTGATGATGACATCGCCGACGTGGCAGTTGGCATCGGTGAGGAGCTCGTAGATCGTGAGGTCAAGCGTGTTGGCGTTGATCCCAAGCGAGACCGATAGAGCACCCTGCGGGTCGAAGTCCACGAGGAGGACCTTGCGTCCGTATTCCGCCAGTGCCGCGCCCAAGCTCACGGTCGACGTGGTCTTGCCCACGCCGCCTTTCTGGTTGACCATCGAGATGACGCGCGCCGGCCCATGCGTGGTCAGGGGCGGGGGTTCGGGAATGTTGACGACAGGCAGGCCATCGAGGCCTTCGTCGCCCTCGCCCTTCTTGCCCATGCCCATCCTCCTACCCGCTGCGGATGACTGATGCTACCGGCCGGCATGGGGCAGCCCCCGCAGGCGCCGCCGCCGGTCATCTGGCCCGGGGGTGACTTGTGGCGTACACCTGGCGAAGGGTCTCAGCGGTCACCCGCGTGTAGATCTGGGTGGTCT
>JBAWXR010000093.1:0-8187 GCA_037143955.1 Actinomycetes bacterium | reverse complement strand
GGGTGGCTCCCGCATCAATGGCGCGCTCGGCAACGGCCACCCCGTCCGCTAGGTCGTCGCCCTGGGGTGACAGCCACGCGTCGACCACGTCTTGAGATGAGCCCATGCGCTGCCACCACTCGGCAAGGCGTTGCCATTCGTCAGAGGAAGCGGGCGAGGCGGGCACCGGTGCTGCTGACAAACGCGAGCAGATGTCGTCGATGGCACTCGCGTCACTGCTCACGCCGACATTCTGCCGGTCACGTGATCGAGAGTGATCGTTGCTGGCTCAGGTTCGAAGGTTGGCTGCGCACCGAAAGCGGCCTTGCGACTGACACGGCGCAACGAGTTGAGAATGGGCGTGCCCGCTACAAGGATGGCGAGAACGGTGAGCGCTGCACGTGGCAGATCGAAGCCCAGCGAGGTGACCAGACTGAAACGCACCCACGACGTCAGATTTACCAGTGGCCCAGCTCCGGGGATGAATGCGAGTTGGGCCGGCAGGCCTGCGGTGAAGGGCCAAAACCACAGGTTCAGCAGCAATCCGTAGGCAAGGCACGCAAGCCCCGCGTAGGCGGCTAGCAGGAAGAGTTCGCGTCGGCCGCGAAGCGCCGGCAATAAGCCTGCACCCATACCTACCCACGCCGCCGCGATCATCTGAAAGGGAAGCCACGGCCCAACTCCACCAGTGACAAGTGCCGATGAGAACATCGAAATGGCGCCAAGGCTGAAGCCAAAGCCGGGACCGAGTGCGCGACCGCCGAGGATGAGAACGGCCCAGATCGGTTCGATACCTGCAACGCCTCCGCCGAGAGGCCTAAGGGCCGTAATCACCGCGGCGAGCACGCCCAACATCGCGATTGCCTTGGCATCCATGTTGCCGTCGGCGAGTTGTGCGAGAACAACCACCAACAGAAGCGGCACAAGCACGGCGAACAGAATCGGGGCGTCACCGGCATGGGCGATTGCTGCTGAGTGAGGAGCAGCGACCAGGGGCCACACGAATGCGGCAATTCCTACCAACGTGACAAGTCCGATCGCCACACGCGATCGTCGCCCGAGTGCGATGGCGTGGGTTGTCATCCGGCTGCGCCCATCGGATCATGTGAACCAAGAGCGGCCGACACCTGATCGACCGTGAGCCACACCTGCGGGGAAAGAATCTTGGCCACCTGCGGCGCGAACATCGGCGAGGACATCACCACATCTGACGTAGGTCCATCGGCGACGATCTCGCCATCGGCGAGGATGACGACGCGGTCCGCGACCTCGGCCACGAGTTCGACGTCGTGCGTCGCAAGCACGATGCAGTGCCCGGCCTCGGCGAGGTCCGACAAGACCCGAGCGAGTCTGGCCTTGGTGGGGTAGTCGAGCCCGCGGGTGGGTTCGTCCAATAGCAGCAGTGGCGGACGAGCGGCCAGCACCAGGCACAGCACCAGAAGCAGTCGTTGGCCCTCGGAGAGATCGCGGGGATGCATGCGGTCATCGATCTCGGGAGCCATGAGGGCAAGGAGAGCGCGGGTGGTGCCGGCATCGACATGCGCGTCACGGTCTGCTGCTCGGCATTCCTCCGCAATCGTGGTGGCCTCGAGGAGGTCTGCAGGCTCCTGCGGCACCAAGCCCACGGATGTCAGCAGATCGCGTGACGCAATGCTGCGCGGGTCCGCGTTGGTGACGCGGACGGTGCCCGCCGGGACGGGTCCAATTCCGACAAGGGACTGCATAAGTGTGGATTTGCCCGCGCCATTGCGACCCATGAGCGCCACCACTTCACCAGAGTTCAGCGTCACGGTTACATCCCGCAGCGCCCGCACGCTTCCGTAACTCACCGATGCGGATTGCAGGTGGGCCAATGCACGCTCGCCGGTCGACACCGGTCGGAGGTGCGGGGTGCGCCCGATCAGCAGGTCGCGCAAGGGACCGGCGGCACGGCGCGCATCGCGCACGGTAAGCGGAAGCGGATGCCAGCCCGCCAGTCGGCCGAGTTCGACCACCGGGGGAGCAATGGGTGCCACGCGCATCGCATCGCTTGGTGTGCCCACCTGCAGTGGCTCGCCGTTGCCCGGGACGATCACGATGAGGTCGGCGTACTGCACGACGCGCTCGAGGCGATGCTCGGACAGCACCACGGTGACCCCGAGGTCGTGCACGAGGCGGTGAAGCGCTGCCAGCACTTCTTCAGCCGCACCAGGGTCGAGGGCCGATGTGGGCTCGTCGAGCACGAGCACCTTGGGGTGAGACGTCAGTGCCGCACCAATGGCTACTCGTTGACGTTGTCCACCCGAGAGCGATCGCAATGGCGCAGAGCGCACGTCAGCCAAGCCAAGGAGGTCGAGGGTTTCTTCGACGCGTCGACGCATCACCTCGGGGGCAAGGCCGAGGCATTCCATGCCGTAGGCGAGTTCGTCTTCCACGGTGTCGGTGACAAAGCCACTCATCGGATCCTGCGGGACGACACCTATGAGGTCGGCGAGATCACGCGGTGCATGGGTTGAGGTCGCGCGCCCGTCGATTTCGACCCGACCGGTCATGGTGCCGCCGGTGAAGTGCGGGACCAGGCCGTTGATCGCGCGCAACAGCGTGGTCTTGCCGCTACCGGTGCGACCGACAACGAGCACGAGCTCGCCTTCGGGAATGGTGAGCGACACATCGCGCAGCACCGGCTGGGTTGAGTCCGGGTAGGTAATCGTGACGTGATCGAAGGTGATCATGCGGGCACCAACTCAGCTGTAGGCGCAGTTCTGCGCAGCATCGGCGGAGGCGGAGCTGTCCACGCGGGAGTGGTGGCGATCGCGATGGCGGCCAGGGGGGCGAGCGGAAGGGTGGGCCACTCCGGCGGATAGGTGGCGGTCGCGAGATCAACGCCCACCATGCTGCAGACGACAAATACCCCCGCGACGATGACGCCTGACCCGAGCACGCACCATTCGGCGAGTCGCCACGGGTCTGGTCGATAGGTCGAGCGGATGCGACGGCGTCCTGCAACCCATGCGGCGCCCAGGCAGGCCACGCACCCGACCACCACCATGGTCATCGATAGCCACGGGGCGATGCCAGTCGACAACAGGCCGAAAGTGCCCAGGCACACCGCCACGAGCCCGCTGAGCAATGCGACACTGATGGCTTTGCGCTGCGCGAGTGGGACATGGCGTGATCGCCCATAGCCGCGCGAATCCATGGCTGCGGCCAGTGCCACCGAGCGCTCCAGTGCTCCTTCCAGCACTGGCATGGCAGACCCCGCGAGCGCGCGTAGACCCGTGGCCGATCGACCGCGCAGTCGGCGAGCCGCCTGCACTCGTTGGACGTCCGCGGCCAGCTGCGGCACGAACGTGAGCGCGACAACAATGCTGATGCCGAGTTCGTAGAGCGCCGCGGGCACGCTCTTGAGCAATCGCGAAGGAGATGCGAGCGCATTCGCCGCTCCCAGACAGATGATGATGGCGGCCAGGCGCATGCCGTCGTATAGCGCGGTGAGCAAAGCTTCCGCGGTGATATCACCACCGAGGCGAATGCCCGCGAGCCAACTCGGCAGCATGATGCCCGGGAGTGGCAGCACAACCGTCGTTCCCTGGCCCGCAACGAACACCACCTGCAGCACAACCCGCACGATGATGATCGCCAGTCCCATGCGCAGGAACAGTCGGAACGATTCACTCCAAGGCGCATCCGGCCGACGCATGTGCACCACGAAAGCCGATGTCGCCACGAGCAGAATCAGCAGTAGCGGATTGGCTGTGCGACTTGCGGCAATCGCGCATCCGATAGCCCAGATCCACCACGCCCCCGGATGAAGCAGGCGAGGGCTACCCACGTCGTCGGTTTCGAGTTATGACGAAACCCACAACGAGAATCACGAGTCCGATGATGAGGAACGTGATCCTCATGGATCCATTGCCTGACGAAGTGGACGTGGGTGTCGCACTCGAGGATTCGCTCGGCGCGGCCTGGGTCGACATGGCGTCTGACGATGCAGACGTCGCCGGCGCCGCCGATGCTGCGGTCGGGGTATCGCCATTGAGATCAGCGAGAGCGATGTCGACCGTGGGCGAGCACTCCGTGGCCGGATAGCCATCGATGCCGCACACGAGACCCTTGTCCAAGCGAACCTTGTCCAAGGATTCAAGAACTTGCAGCCCGGTGGCGTCCACAGGGACGACGGTGCATGCGACGCTTCTGTTGAGCGGAGTTTCCCCTGCGGGTGCAACTGCGGCCGGGCCTGCGTCAATCACCAGGCCCACGCGCTTCTTGCCGGCTTCAGCGGGAACGTCCTTGCACAGCGTTGCGAAATCTGGCACCTGCACCGGTGTCGGGGGAGTGGCCATCGCGTCACTGGTGACGGCAAACCGCCAGCCCTCGACGGTGCCGTCGGCGGGAACGAGATCGGCGGGACCCTTCATGGCATACGTCCACGTGCCGTCGCTGGACGTGAAGTAGCTCCAATAGCGATAAGCGGAATCGGCATGTGCGGCCGGTGCGAACACGAAGAGTGCAACGACGGTCGCGACGCTTGCGGAAATGATGGTTCGGCGAATCATGTGGGCCTGCTTTCAGGTGAGCGGTCCGGAACGGACGCCCACGTCCACCTCAGAAATGAGGCGAGACCCGGACCCCAATCCCGTTACCTCGACGGATGGAGCCGCTCGTGCTCGCCAGGTGCTCCGACTCCCCGGTCAGGCCGGGATCACGGTTGCGGGACAGCGCCGGAATCTCACCGGACTTCCCCTGGATGTCGAACACGTTCGATTCAGTTAGAAGTCGCAACTTCTCACGCGCCGCGCGCGATGTCAAAGGTCCGCGCAGGTCAGGCGGGGGTGAGCCCCATCGGTCCGTAGACGGTTCGCTCGTCTTCCATGAGGACAACGCTCATGACGCCGGACTCCAGTAGTTCGCGCCACGATTCGCCGATCCACGTCTCGGCATCGGACTGCGTCGGGAAGCCTTGCGACCGCTCATCTCCCTCACTGCCAGCAGAACGCTCGTAACTCCACGACCATGACATGAGCCCTCCCAGGGGAATGAAGCGAGGTTTAGTTCTTTGGTGAAACGGGACGACCTCCGCGGCTGACCCGCGGTGGCGGCACGCGGAAGCGGCGCAATTGGAGCGAACGCAGGATGGCGTAGAGCGCCAGGCCCTTGCGGTCCTGTGCGTCAGGGAACTGGCGACTCGTGCGGCTGCGCAACTGGATCAGCAGGACGATCTCGTCGATGATGATCAACGCACCGAAGGCGAAGAACCCCAGCGTGGAGTAACTCTTGACGGCAAGGTTGGGCACAAACCCGGCGAGGATGACGCCGACGGCGACGAAGATGAAGTACTCCGCGAGGGTGAACCGGGCGTCGATGAAATCGCGCGTGAACGCCTTGGCCGGACCCTTGTCGCGATCGGGCATGTAACGCTCGTCGCCGGACATCATCCCGGAGCGCGCCCGCTGGCGATCCTCGCGGTCGCGCTCCCGCGTGGCCTTCTTGGCTTCCTTGGGGTCCTTGGGAATGGTCAGACGCTGCTTGCGTGCAGCCTGAGCAACCTTGCGACTGGGGGTGGGTCGGCCCTTGCCGGCGGAGCCGTCGTGGTGTGCATCGGTCGCGGCGGACCGCTCCTCTTGAGGGGGATCAGCCTTGCGGCCGAACAAGCCGAACATGGTTGGCGAGCCTAGTGGGTGGCTCCGGACCCACCCGGCGGACGGAGTTCCCCGTAGGCTGTGCGAGTCGACCCGCTCGGGTCGCGCTTCGGGAGGCGAGACATCCATGGGCCTGTGGCAGCGATTCAGCCTGATCTTTAAGTCCAAGGCCAATGCGGCTCTTGATGCTGCGGAGGATCCGCGCCAGACGTTGGACTACTCCTATGAGAAGCAGATGGAGCTTTTGCAGCAGGTGCGACGTGGCGTGGCCGACGTTGCCACCAGTCGCAAGCGGTTGGAACTCCAGATTCAGAACCTGGCACAGCAGGAGACCAAGCTCGACGGACAGGCGCGTGCCGCGCTCGCCGGTGGTCGCGAAGATCTCGCACGCGAAGCTCTGACGCGCAAGAGTGGCTTGCATCAGCAGATCGCAGATCTCCAGGAGCAGCTAGCCGGACTCCAGGCGCAGGAAGAAAAGCTCACCGTCACGGCCCAGCAACTTCAGGCGAAGGTCGAAGCGTTCCGCACCAAGAAAGAAACCATCAAGGCCACCTACAGCGCAGCCGAGGCGCAGACGAAGATCTCCGAGGCCTACACCGGAATCAGCAGCGAACTTGGCGACGTGGGCATGGCCATTCAGCGAGCCGAGGACAAGACCGCTCAGATGCAGGCTCGCGCCGGGGCGCTTGATGAACTGATGGCTTCAGGTGCCCTCGACACCGGCAGTGGGATGGGCAAGGACAACATCACCGCCGAGCTTGAGCAGATGGCCAGTGAGCACGATGTCAATGCGCAGCTGCAGGCACTCAAGGCTGAACTGGGCAGTGCAGAGAAGCCGGCGATCGAAGGAAAGTAGCGGTCAATCGCGCGATGGCGCGACTCCCGGCAGGGCGAGCATGCGATCAAGTGCCACGCGCGCCCAGTGGGCAGTGTCGGGGTCTACTTCGATGCGATTGACGACAGTTCCGGCGGCCAGTGACTCAAGTGCCCACACCAGATGGGGCAGGTCGATGCGGTTCATCGTCGAGCAGAAGCAGACATTGCGATCCAGGTAAATGATCTCCTTGTCCGGATTGGCTAGCGCCAGTCGACGCACCAGATTGAGTTCAGTTCCGACGGCCCACGCGCTTCCGGCCGGCGCCGCGTCGATCGTGGCGATGATCTTCTCCGTCGAACCCACGGCATCGGCTTTCTCGACGACCTCGTACTGGCATTCGGGGTGCACGATCACCTGAACGCCCGGCACCTTCACGCGCACTTCGTCGACACAGTCCGGTGTGAACCGACCGTGGACCGAGCAGTGTCCCTTCCACAGGATCACCCGGGCACGTTGCAGTTGGGCCGCGGTGAGTCCACCGCTTGGTCGGTTGGGGTTGTAGACGACGCAGTCGTCAAGCGACAGGCCTAGGTCTCGAACGGCGGTGTTACGACCCAGGTGCTGATCGGGCAGGAAGAGAACCTTGCCGGGACCCTGTAGTCCACCCACCTGATCGAACGCCCACTCGAGGCTGCGCTGAGCATTGCTGGATGTGCAGACAGCGCCCCCGTGCCGTCCGGTGAATGCCTTGATCGCCGCGGTGGAGTTCATGTAGGTGATGGGCACAGTGACATCGGCAACGCCGGCATCTTCAAGTGCACTCCAGCAATCTTCGACTTGTCGGATCTCGGCCATGTCTGCCATGGAGCAGCCGGCGGCAAGGTCGGGCAGGATCACTTGCTGGTTAGAAGAGGTAAGGATGTCTGCGCTCTCGGCCATGAAGTGAACACCTTCAAAGACGATGAACTCCGCTTCGGGGTGCGCGGCCGCCTGCTGGGCGAGTTTGAACGAGTCGCCGGTGACATCGGCAAAGGCGATGACCTCATCACGCTGATAGTGGTGTCCCAGGATGAACACCCGATCACCCAAGGCGGCCTTGGCCGCGCTGGCCCGGGCCACGAGGTCGGGGTCGGACGGCGCCGGCAGGTCACCGGGACACTCCACGCCGCGCTCGGAGTCGGGGTCGGATCCGTGTCCTAGCAGCAGCAGGGCGAGAGGGGATCGCTCTGGCTCGTTGAAGGTCATGGCCCAAGTCTGACAGCACCCGGCAATACCGCCGCGCGGGCCGTACTCGCCGCTTCGTCGGGAATGTGAGACTGTTGAGTCCTGTTACCCGGGGTGAAACACCCCGAACCGAGAGGATCCCCATGTCGACCGAGACCACCACCCCCGTGACGACCCCCGTGACCGACGGTGTCCTGCTCACCGACACCGCCGCCGTCAAGGTTCAGACCCTGCTCGCCGCTGAGGGCCGCGACGATCTTTCTCTGCGTATCGCCGTCCAGCCCGGTGGCTGCTCGGGCCTTCGCTACCAGCTCTTCTTTGATGATCGCAGTCTGGACGGGGACATCGTCAAGGACTTCGGCGGCGTTGCTGTCGTCACCGACCGCATGAGCGCCCCGTACCTCATGGGAGCCACCATCGACTTTGTCGACACCATCGAGAAGCAGGGCTTCACGATCGACAACCCCAACGCCGGCGGGTCATGCGCCTGCGGCGACTCATTCCACTGATCGAGGGCCAAGAGAACGCGGCTGCGCCCCGGGGCTGAGT
>JBAWXR010000092.1:0-8235 GCA_037143955.1 Actinomycetes bacterium | reverse complement strand
GACTGTTCCCGCGCACACGGTCAGCAAGGCCACCGTCATGGCTGAACCGGCCGGGCCGGGCCGGGTGGCGCCGGCTCAGCGGGTCATCGTGACAGCGAAGGACGGCCAGTTGGCATCCGTCACGGTCACCGGGCCCAAGGGGCTCGCGGTGCCGGGCTCGTACTCGGCTGATGGAGCCACGTGGACAGCCGATCAGCCCACGCTCGACTACTCGAGCACGTATTCAGTGGCGGCCACGGCGGTGGACGCTCGCGGGGTTCCTGTCTCCACCCAGGTGACCTTCACGACGGCAAAGCCGGAGAAGGTGTTCTCGGCGTGGATCAGTCCGCAACAGGGATCGGTTGTGGGCATGGGCATGCCCATCACGGTGGGATTTGATCGCGATATTGCCGTTGAGGACCGCGCGGTGATCGAGCATGCACTCGTCGTGCGCACGTCCGCCCCGATGGTGGGCGCCTGGTCATGGACGGGCCCGCGCGACGTTCGCTTTCGTCCGGTGAACTACTGGCCGGGCAATTCCCAAGTGCAGGTGCAGGCCAACCTCACCGGGGTCCAGATAGCCGGTGGCGTCATGGGTGCAGGCAACGTGGCCGCCAACTTCGCCATCGGCCCGGCCATGCTCACCAAGGTTGATGCACTGACGCATCAGGCCCAGGTGTTCCGCGACGGCGCGTTGATCCGCACGATCCCAGTCACGACCGGCAAGCCGGGTTTCGATACGCGGTCGGGCACGGTGGTGATCTCGACCAAGGAGCCCGTGCGCATCATGGATGCGGCCACGGGCGGCACCGATACAACGGACCCCGAGTACTACCGGATCGAAGTCCACTGGGCCATGCGAATTACGTCTTCGGGTGAGTTCCTGCATGCGGCGCCGTGGTCGGTTTACGCGCAGGGCAAGCGCAACGTGAGCCACGGTTGTGTCGGCATGGGCACCGACAATGCCCAGTGGCTGTTCGATCGTTCAAACGTGGGAGATGTCGTCGAGATCAGCGGGACACCATCAACGCAGGACCTTGGCAATGGCATCACGGTGTGGATGAACACCTGGGATCAATGGCTGGCGGACTCGGCGACGGGCGCCGTGACGACTGCGCCGCTTGATTCCAACATTCCTCCGGTTGCCATCCCGACCCCTGCGGCCTGATCACCTCACGCGGACCCGCACGGCAGCCCACGCGCAGCCGATCACTGCAAGAGCGCCAATGGCGGTGGCCCATGTCAGACCCTCGTGGAGCAGCAGGATGGCCCAGCAGATGCTCAGGATGGGCTGGACGAGCTGCACTTGACTGACCTGCGCCATGGGACCGATCGCCAGCCCCCGGTACCAGGCGAAGAACGCGAGATACATGCTCACCACCCCGAGGTAAGCGAACGCTGCCCACTGGGTCGGGCTGGCATGCGGGGGATTGCTGAATCCTGACACCAGGGTGAGGCACACCATCGCCGGTGAACACAGCACCAGCGCCCACGAGATCGTCTGCCACGGGCCCAACTCACGTGACAGCAACCCGCCCTCGGCGTATCCCACGGCCGCCGAGATCACAGCCCCAAACAGCAGCAGGTCGGCCCACTGCAGTCCGCCCATGCCACCGGAACGACTAGCGGCGAAGAACACGGTGGCTATTGCGCCAAGTGCGGCGAAGACCCAAAAGACCCGTGGCGGGCGTTCGTGACCCCGTAGGACAGCCATGACAGCGGTGGCGGCGGGGAGAAGTCCGATGACGACGGCGCCGTGGCTGGCGGGAACGGTTGTGAGGGCGTAGGTCGTCAGTAGAGGGAAGCCAATCACCACTCCGGCACCTACGACGGTGAGGCGAAGCCATTGCCGGCCGCGAGGAAAACGTTGGCGGGTGATTCCGAGAGCCAGTGCAGCCAACGTTGCGGCCACCACGGCGCGTCCGCAGCCGATGAACAAGGGCGACAGCGACGTGACGGCAAACCGGGTGAAGACCACGGTGAAGGAGAAGGCGGTGACACCCAGCAGACCCCAGAGCAGTCCATTGCGATCGACATCTGCTTGGCCCTGCATCCGGTAACCCTAGTAATGACGAAGGCCCCCGCGTATGCGGAGGCCTTCGCTAACGGTTCTTGCGAACGTCAGGGGGATGGACTCGCTTCAGCCTGTGGCGAGGGTCAGTCGGTGGACTCGGCGCAGGTCCACCTGCTTGCGTGCCTGCCACAGATCGTGGGTGTCCTGCATGGCCAGCCAGCTCTCGGGGCTGCGCCCGAGCGCCTTCGACAGGCGAAGCGCCATCTCCGGAGAGACACGGCTACTCCCGTTCAGTACCCGACTCAAGGTGGACGCGGAGACATCAAGCTGAGTAGCTAGCTCTCGGCCGCTGACACCGAAGGGTTCCAGATACACCTGAGAGATGAACTCCCCTGGATGCGGCGGGTTATGCATGGGCTTGAGATCGTCCATCAGTGATAGTCCTCGTAATCCAGGACAAACGCGTTCCCGTCACGGAACTCGAATGTCACCCGCCAGTTACCGTTCACCGAGATGGCCCATTGACCCTTACGGTCACCTCGAAGTTCATGAAGATCGAAACCAGGGACATCCATATCCCCGATCACCTGCGCTGAATCGAGCGCAGCCAGTTGCATCCGCAATTTCCTCGCATGGCTCGACTGCACTCCCGTGGTCTTGCCCGTTTCGTAAAGTGTGCGCAAGCCCTTATGTCGGAAGGACTTGATCACCGAGAGATTGTAGCACGATGCGCACTACGCAACAGTAGCCCTTTCCCGGTAATGACGAAGGCCCCCGCGTGTGCGGAGGCCTTCGCTAACGGTTCTTGCGAACAGTGCGGTCAGTGCGAGGTGCCGGCCGGCCCCTGCTCGACCTGCTCCATGTTGGTCATCGGCATGCCGGGATGGTGCAGGACACCGCCATGAGCGTTGAAGAGCTCGTCGCGATCCTCGTATGCGTGCAACGGTGCCTCCTCAATCGCATCGTGGGTGGCGTGGTGCTGTCCAGCCTCGATCTCAGCTGCCGAAGGCAACGGGATGTTGGTGCCGTAGAAGAAGGAACTCAGGCTATGACGCAGGCGATCGACGAGGTAGAACTTGTTCGCGACGCCGTCGGCATCCGTCTTGGCGGGAACTGGAAGCACCGGCACATCAACCTTGGACGTGATGACCGCCATCTCCTTGGTATTGAGCGGCTGATGCACCTCGATGAATTCACCGTGCGGCAGGCGCAGGATGCGACCTGACTCGTATCCGTGCAGCAGCTTCTCGCGATCGCGACGCTGAAGGCCGAGGCACATGCGGCGAGTGATCACGAAGGACAGCGGCGGCAGTACGAAGATCAGAATGCGAAGAGCCCAGATGATGGAGTTGATCGACAACCCGAAGGTGATGGCGAGAATGTCGTTGGCGCCACCGATCCATAGCAGCATGTAGAACACGATTGACATCACACCGATAGCAGTACGCGTGGGCGCATTGCGAGGACGTTCGAGCAGATTGTGCTCGCGCTTGTCGCCGGTGGCCCAGGCCTCGAGGAACGGGTAGAGCGCCAGGGCGGTGAACAAGATGCCCGGGATAATCGCGGCAGGGATGAGCACGTTCCACGAGATCGTGAACCCGAACAGATGCGACTCGATGTTGGGCATCATGCGCAGGGCGCCGTCGAGCCAGCCGATGTACCAGTCGGGCTGAGACCCAGCAGAGACCTGATCGGGCGTGAAGGGCCCGAAGAGCCAGATCGGGTTGATCGTGACCAGTCCACCGATGAGGGCGATGACGCCGAACACGATGAAGAAGAAGCCACCGGCCTTGGCCATGTACACCGGCATCAGCGGGTAGCCGACGACGTTGTCGTTGGTGCGACCCGGCCCGGGGAACTGTGTGTGCTTCTGCGTCCACACCATCATGAGGTGGACGGTGACCAGAGCCAGAATCAAGCCGGGAATCAGCAGGATGTGAACTGCATACAGGCGCGAGATGAAGTCGGTGCCGGGGAACTCTCCACCGAACAACAGGAAGGCCATCCACGTGCCGACCACGGGGATCGACTGCATGATGCCGCGGGCGATCTGCAGGCCGGTGCCGGAGAGCAGGTCGTCAGGCAGGGAGTAGCCGGAGAAGCCGGCACCCAGAGCCATCGTGGTGAGGGCGACGCCGATGATCCAGTTGAACTCACGGGGCTTGCGGAAAGCGCCGGTGAAGAACACGCGGAACATGTGAACCGCGATAGCGCCGACGAAGATCAGGGCTGCCCAGTGATGCATCTGGCGCAGGAGAAGTCCGCCGCGGATGTCGAAGGACAGGTTGAGTGAGGACGCGTATGCCTCGGTCATCTTGATGCCCTTGAGCGGCACATAGGAGCCGTCGTAGATCACATCGAGGCTGGACGGCTTGTAGAACAGCGTGAGGAACACTCCGGTGATCAGCACCACAACGAAGCTGTAGAGGGCGATCTCGCCCAGCATGAAGGACCAGTGGTCGGGGAAGACCTTGCCAAGGTTGCGGGCCAGGAATTTGTTGCTGCCCAGGCGCTGATCGACGTAGGTCGCTGCGCCGCCGCCAATTTTCTCGACGGGACTGGTCGTGGTCATGCGCGCTCCCAGAAACTAGGTCCGATGGGCACTTGGAAGTCCGACATCGCCACTAGGTAGCCTTCCTCATCCACACCAATCGGCAACTGCGGCATGCTGCGCGCAGCCGGTCCGAAGACCACGTTGCCGGCGTCGGCGAGATCGAAGGTGGACTGGTGGCAGGGGCACAGCAGGTGGTGCGTGCGCTGCTCGTAGAGAGCGATCGGGCAGCCCACATGGGTGCAGATCTTGGAGTAGGCCAAGATCCCCTGGTAGTCCCAACCTTCGCCCTGCTGTGAGCGGATCTGATCGGGCTGCATGCGCACCAGGATGATCGCGGCTTTACCGCGGGCGTTGAGATTGCCGTCAACCTCTTCGACCTCGCGAAGGTCCGCGGGAACCGCAGACACCAGACCGCCGACGGGCAGGTCCGTGGCCTTGACCGGCTGGTAGGTGCCATCGGACACGATGCGAGTGCCCTTGCGCCACAGGGTGGTGGAGAGGATCTGGGCCGGTGACTTGCCCTGCTGGAGGGGACCGGGAACCCACAGGTCCTTGAGCATGATGATCAGCGGGATCGGGAAGAGCGCCAACGCTGCCAGAAGTGTGCGACGAATGATGGTGTAGCGAGCGAAGCCGGACTCTTCTTTGCCGCGCTCGTAGTTGGCTGCGGCCAACGTCGAATCATCCTTGGGCGAGGCCATGTCGTGGCGCTCCTGCACAACCTCGACATCGGGCATCAGCTTCTTCGCCCATTGGATGGCACCGGCGCCGATGAGGAAGACCGCAGCTCCGAGTGTGAAGCCCAGTGCGACCTGGCTGTAACCGACATCGCCGAGAACGGGGATGTACACCGACGTGGTCTTGTCGATCGCGATGTAGGCCACCACGAACAGGACCACGAACACCATGGACAGTACGAACATCGCTGCGACCTGGCGCTCGGCACGACGCGCCATGCGCGGGTCAGTATCGGTGGCGCGAGGGCGGTGCGGGATATCGGCGACGGGGGAGTGGCCCAGACGCGCGGGCTCAACTTCGTGAGCGTGGCCACTGTCGTGCGAATTGGTGTGCTGCGTGAGATCGCTCATCGTGCCTTGATTCCAATCCAGACGGCCATCGTGATGAGCACCGCGACGACGGCGGTCGCCAAGAACGCGGCCTCGGTCACCGGACCGAGCTTGCCCAGCGTCAATCCGCCGGGGCTGGGGTCCTCCTGAAGTGCTGTGACGTAGGCGATGATCTCTTTCTTGTTCTCGGTGGGGATCTGCGCGTCGCTGAAGACCGGCATGCTCTGCGGGCCGGTGATCATGGCTTCGTAGATCTGCTTGGGCTCGGCACCCATCAGGTTGGGCGCGTACTTGCCCTGGGTGAGAGCGCCGCCCTGCCCGGCTGCTTGATGGCACTGTGAGCAGTTGATGCGGAACAGCTCGCCACCGCGTGCTTGGTCGGCGTGTGCGTAGTCATACTGCTCAGCCGTGGGGATCGCCGGTCCGGGAGCCAGAGACGACACGTAGGCGGCCATCGCGCTGATCTGGTTGTCGTCGTAGCGCGGCGGGTCGATGGCCGGGGCTTGGGCACCGGGCGCACCCATGGGCATACGGCCACTGCCGACCTGGAAATCAACGGCAGCTGCGCCGACACCGATGAGCGTCGGGCCGTTCTGTGATCCTTGAGCA
Organism: Actinomycetes bacterium; assembly: GCA_037143955.1. Lineage (GTDB taxonomy): Bacteria > Actinomycetota > Actinomycetes > S36-B12 > S36-B12 > JBAWXR01. The sequence continues at coordinate 2,012 of JBAWXR010000092.1, read as the reverse complement.
GCCATGCCATGGCAGGACGAGCAACCCTCGAGGTAGAGACGACGGCCCTGTTCGACCTGAGTCTCACTGCCTGCACTGACGGCCGCATTCGCGGGCTGGACACTTGTGGCAACCGCGTAGACACCACCTACCGCGACAAGAGCTCCAAAGAGGAGCGTGGTCGCCACGATGGGGCTGCGTCGCCGGGAGAACTTCACGGTGGACCTCTCTGCTGATCGCGGCTGTGTTACTTGAGGATGTAGATCATGAAGAACAGGGCGATCCACACAACGTCGACGAAGTGCCAGTAGTACGACGTCACGATGGCTCGGGTCGCCTGGTCGTGCGTAAATCGTTTGGTAGCAAAGGTTGTTGCGAGAACGAAGAGGAAGGCGATGAGACCGCCGGTGACGTGCATGCCGTGGAAACCGGTGGTCAGGTAGAACGCGGACCCGTAGGAACTCGACGACAAGGTGAGCCCGTCGTGAACGAGCGACGCGTATTCGGTGACCTGTCCGCCGATGAAGAACGCACCCATGAGGAAGGTGATCGTGAACCAGCGGCGAAGGCCCTTGACGTCTCCGCGCTCGGCTGCGAACACACCCAACTGGCAGGTGACGCTGGACAGGACGAGGACCGTGGTGTTGACGCTGGCGAAGGGGATGTTGAGGAGCTTCGTCTCCTCGGCCCAGACATCGGGGTTGACCGCCCGCAGCGTGAAGTACATGGCGAACAGCGCAGCGAAGAACATGAGTTCGCTGGACAGCCACACGATGGTGCCGATCGACACCATGTTGGGCCGATTGGCCGGAGCATGGGCGTAGGCGGAGGGGATCGTCGCTTGGGCCACGAGGCGATCTTGGCAGATCCAAGAACATGAGGCAGCGCGACCCCCTTGTGTTCTTGTGCACACATCGGCGTGCCGCGACCGGGCGTCACCGGGCGGGCGTGGGTCGATAGAGTGCGGCCGTGGCCAATGCCTCCCGAGCGACCGAGCACCCCGCCCCCGGCGCCGACACCACGGTGAAAGTGCTGGTGTACAGCGACGATCGTCAGGTGCGTCAGCAGGTGCGTCTGGCCCTAGGTCGTCGTCTCGCCGCCGACCTGCCCGCACTGGACTACGTCGAGGTGGCGACCCTCCCGGTGGTCATCCAGCAGGCGGATTCGCGAACCTGTGACCTGCTGATCCTGGACGGAGAGGCCACCCCGGCCGGCGGGATGGGCGTGTGCCGCCAGCTCAAGGACGAAATCTTTCACTGCCCACCGATTCTGGTGATCGTGGGACGCCCCCAGGATGCGTGGCTGGCCACCTGGTCGCGCGCCGACGGAGTCGTCAGCCACCCCATCGACGCTCTTGCCCTGGCCGAGGTGGCCACACGGCTGCTGCAGCGCCGTTCGGGGCTGGCTGCCCAGAGTTCGTGACCCCCTCAAACACCTGGCCCGTGGTGCTGTCGCGCCTGCTGGCCGGTACTGAGCTCACCCCGAGCGAGGCCACCTGGGCGATGACCGAGATCTTGTCCGGCAATGCCACCGCGAGTCAGATCGGTGGATTCGCGATGGCCCTGCGGGCCAAAGGCGAAAGTGCGCAGGAAGTGGCCGCGTTCGTCGAGGTCATGCTCGCCCACGCGTTGGTCGTCTCTCGTCCTCTTGGGCCCGACGTTGTGCTGGATGTCGTCGGTACCGGCGGTGATCAGTCCGGGTCCGTGAACATCTCCACTATGGAGGCTCTGGTGTGCGCGGCCCTGGGTGCACCGATCGTCAAACACGGCAACCGCGCGGCGTCATCACAGACGGGTACCGCGGATGTGCTCGAAGAACTAGGTGTCGCAATTGATTTGAGCCCCGAGGCGGTGGCCCGCTCGGTGCATGAGGTCGGGATCGGATTCTGTTTCGCACCCAACCACCACCCGTCGCTGCGTTTTGCCGGGCCCACGCGGCGCGAGCTCGGCGTGCCGACCGTCTTCAACATTCTTGGTCCGCTGACGAACCCCGGACTTGCGACCACCGCCCTTGTCGGGTGCGCCAACCCCCTC
>JBAWXR010000091.1:0-8429 GCA_037143955.1 Actinomycetes bacterium | reverse complement strand
GACAAGGCACTCGCAGCGGCGGCAGATTTTCGCGACATCCTCGGTCCCGGCAACTACTTCTGCGAATTGATGGACCATGGCTTGGCCATCGAGCAGCGCTTTCGTGAGGATCTCCTGCGCATTGCGCGATCCCTAGAGCTGCCTCTCGTTGCCACCAACGATCTGCACTACGTCCATGCCAGCGACGCTGAGACGCACGACGTCCTGCTGTGCATAGGTACGCGTACCACCATGGACGATCCCAAACGATTCCGATTCGACGCGCGGGACTTCTACGTCAAGACCGCCGACCAGATGCGGCGCACATGGGCCGAACTTCCGGAGTCCTGCGACAGCACCTTGCTCATTGCGGAGCGATGCCATGTGGAGTTCGCCGAGGGCGCCAATCTCATGCCAGTGTTTCCGGTGCCCGATGGCGAATCGGAGGAGTCGTGGTTGATCAAGGAAGTCGAGCGCGGACTTCTCAAGCGTTACCGCGGCTCGGTTCCTGATGAGGTGCGCAAGCAGGCCGAGTACGAAGTCGGCGTCGTCATGCAGATGGGATTCCCCGGGTACTTCCTCGTGGTCGCGGATCTAGTACGCCATGCCAAGGACAATGGCATCCGCGTCGGCCCGGGTCGTGGGTCTGCTGCCGGCGCGATGATTGCCTATGCGCTGGGCATCACCGAACTAGATCCCATGAAGCACGGGCTGTTGTTTGAGCGATTCTTGAATCCTGAACGCATCTCGATGCCGGACATCGACATCGACTTCGATGAACGTCGACGCTCAGACATGATCCGCTACGCCACTGAGAAATACGGCGAGGAGCGCGTGGCCCAGATCATCACCTACGGATCGATCAAGGCCAAGGCTGCTGTCAAGGACTCCGCCCGCGTGCTCGGCTACCCATATGCCCTGGGCGATCGCATCACCAAGGCAATGCCCCCGTCGGTCATGGGCAAAGACATCTCGCTGGACGGTGTCTTCGATCCAGCACACTCGCGCTACGGAGAGGCGGCTGAGTTCCGAGCCCTCTACGAGGCGGATTCCGATGCCAAAGCCGTCGTCGACACGGCCCGTGGTCTCGAAGGCTTGAAGCGGCAGCCCGGTGTTCACGCGGCCGGAGTGATCCTGTGTCGCGAGCCATTGATGGATGTCATCCCCGTCTGGCGCCGGGAACAAGACGGGGCCGTCATCACCCAGTTCGACATGGGGGCCTGCGAGGCGCTCGGGTTGCTCAAGATGGACTTCTTGGGGCTGCGCAACCTCACGGTTCTCGATGACTGTCTGGCGCACATCAAATCCAACAGAGACATCACCATCGTCCTCGAGGATCTCGGACTCGACGACGCCGCGACCTATCAACTGCTGGCACGCGGCGACACCCTGGGTGTGTTTCAGCTCGACGGTGGCCCGATGCGTGCGCTCCTGCGGTCGATGCAGCCAGACTCGTTCGAAGACATCTCTGCAGTGCTTGCCCTATACCGCCCGGGTCCGATGGGTGCCAACGCCCACAACGAGTACGCCGATCGCAAGAACAATCGCAAGAAGGTCGTCCCGATCCATCGAGAACTCGCAGAGCCCTTGGCGGACATCCTTGGCGATACCTATGGCCTGATCGTCTATCAGGAACAGGTCATGGCGATCGCCCAGAAACTGGCGGGGTACTCCCTTGGTGCGGCAGACCTGCTGCGCCGCGCCATGGGCAAAAAGAAGAAGGAAATTCTCGACCAGGAATATGTGCCGTTCAGCGAAGGAATGAAAGCCAACGGCTATTCGGATGCCGCCATTGCCACGCTCTGGGAGATTCTCGTTCCCTTCTCTGACTACGCCTTCAACAAGGCGCACACCGCGGGGTACGGACTGGTGTCCTATTGGACGGCCTTCCTCAAGGCGAACTACCCGGCGGAATACATGGCCGCTCTGCTGACGTCGGTCAAGGACGACAAGGACAAGTCAGCCGTGTACCTCAATGAGTGTCGCCGCATGGGGATCAAAGTCCTGCCGCCTGACGTCAATGATTCCGACTTCGACTTTACGCCGCGCGGGACTGATATCCGTTTCGGACTGTCAGCTATTCGCAACGTCGGCGGAAACGTGGTCGCATCGCTGATTGCCACACGCCGCCGAGTCGGGCGGTTCGCTGACTTCCATGACTTCATCGCCAAGGTCGATGCCACGGTCTGCAACAAGCGCGTCGTGGAGTCATTGATCAAGGCCGGTGCCTTCGATTCATTCGGCCTGCCGCGGAAGGGCCTCGTGGCGATCCACGAGCCAATCGTCGATGCGGCGGTGGACATCAAGCGTGCCGAGGCAGTGGGTCAGTACGACCTCTTCGGCGGCCTGGACTCTGAGGATTCGCCGGTCATGTCTCGAGCGGATATTCCGATCGGGGAGTGGGACAAGTCAGTTCTTCTCGCACACGAACGAGAGATGCTCGGGTTGTATGTGTCAGACCATCCCCTGCACGGGGTGGAGCGTGTTCTTGCGCAGGTCACTGACGTGACCATTGCCTCCCTACATGCCGACGATCGGCCAGACATCGGTGTCGTCACGGTGGGCGGCCTCGTCACATCTGTTCAGCGCAAGACAACCAAGCAGGGTTCTCTGTGGGCCATCGTCACCCTCGAAGATCTTGAGGGGTCTGTGGACGTCATGGTCTTCCCGCAGTCGTATCAGGCGGCGAGTTCGCTCCTGATCGATGATGCGGTGATCGTCGTCCGAGCGCGAGCCGATCGCAGTGATGATGATGGACTTCGGCTCATCGCGATGGAGGTCACTGCTCCCGATTTGTCTGAGGCGGTCAGCGGCCCCGTGCGGATCACCATGGCTACCAGCCGTTTGGTGCCACCGCTCAGTGATCGTCTCAAAGAGGTCCTGTCGGGTCATCCCGGCACAACCGAGGTGCACCTCCACCTCGACGATGGCAACCGTGTCGCCGTGATGCGCCTCGGAGACCGGTTCCGCGTCACTCCTTCGCCAGCTCTGTACGGCGATCTCAAGGCGCTGCTCGGTGCGGCCTGCCTGTCATGAAGGGTGAACGCAAGCCGAGAGCAGTACTTGTGGCCGGTTGCATCGTGGGTCTGGTGTCAGGTGCAGGGCTCGGTGTGGTGTGGTGGCGGCTCGCTCCGCGCGTCACGCTCGTGGTGCAGCCACAAGGAAGTTACCCAGCACAATTCCAGCCGCACGAGTATTTGTCCGCCGACGTGACGTTTGCGGCGCTCGCGGCCGTCGCCGGCATAGCCGTGGCAATTGCGTTGGCAAATATGCGGCGCGAACATCTGGTGTCAGTGCTCGTGTCGTCCCTTTTTTCTGGAGTCATCGGCAGTGCAGGCATGTGGTGGGTCGGCATCCGGCTCGGGGCCGTTGACGTGGCTGGGTTGAGTGCGTCCAGCACGTCGGCGGTAACTATTCAGGGGCCTTTGCATGTGACGATGCCCGGCGTCCTGCTGGTGTGGCCGCTGGTCTCGGCAATCGTCGTGACGGTTCTGGCTCTTGGCGACTGGACGGTCGAGATCAGGATGCGCGCGAGATCGCAGTCGTGATGGCGTGGGTGATGTCCACGAGGTCAGCGGGTACAAGCCCGATGTCCATGCCTCGGCGCCCACCACTGACGTAAACCATGTCCCACAGCAGAGCCGACTCATCGAGCACCGTGGGAAGCAGTTTGCGCTGGCCAATAGGGCTGATTCCACCGACCACGTATCCGGTGAGTCGCTGGGCTACAGCTGGATCGGTAAGTTCGGCCTTGCGCCCACCGAGGGCAGCAGCCAGCAGTTTCAAGTCGAGTGTGCAATTCACCGGCACGATTGCAACTGTTGGCGCTGCATCGACATTGGCAATCAGAGTTTTGAACACCTGATCCGCCGGCAGGCCTAGGGCGGCGGCCGCTTCAAGGCCGTAGGAACCCGATCGCGGATCATGCACGTACTCGTGAATGCTGAACGCGATATGTGCTGTGGTCAAGGCGACGGTTGCGGGGGTGCCAGCCACGGTCGCCTCGTCAGTTGGCCGAGGGCGGTGGGCCCAGGGGTTCAAGTGAAGGCAGGGCGGAGATTGCCGAGATGATCGCGCATTCGCGCCGTAGAAGCTCTCGGGCGCGCTCGAGGCGTTCGGCAGTGGATGCCGCCGCGAGCAGTTGTTGCCGCTCGTCCATCGGAAGCACCATGGCCGCGGTGATGAGGTAGCTGAGGACGGTCGGATCGTCGGGGATGTCCTCGTCGCTGTCTTCGTCACCATCAATGTCATTGCCGTTGTATAGGCCGAAGTTGTTGTCACTGTAGGAGTCGGACTCGCCATCGGAGTCAGAGTCGCTATCGGTGTCACCCTCGTCAGGCGTGGTCACGGATATCTGTCCACCTAGCACCATGCGGTAGTCGCGAAAGGATCGCGCGGCCCGCGCCGCTAACGCTCGATCGGCTGGGTCGGTGTCGTCGCTGAGGAACTCCACCCGTGCGGTGAGGAGGGGCTGGGAAGAATCAAGGGACAGGACACGAAATCGCCTCGATCCGGTGGTGACGATGTCGTAGCGACCATCGTCGAACGTTTCGCTCTGACGAATAACCGTCGCGCACCCCACGGGATAAAGCGCAGAGATCCCATCGGTCGACACCTGCCGACCCTCGCGAATCCCGATAATGCCAAATTCGCGTTCGTCCTCATCGGCGAGGGCCAGGAGCGAGGCGACCATGTGCCGGTATCGCGGCTCGAAGATGTGCAGAGGCATGACCAAGCCGGGCACCAGGACGGTGTTGAGGGGAAACAGCGGCAGAGTCGACTGCATCCGGGCAGCGTAAAGTACCCATGTGATCCGGCGCATCGACCTACGAGGTCAGTCCATCGACCCGCGCACCGTGGTGCCGCGCGCGGCCATGGATGTGGCCGATGCCACAGAGCGGATCCGACCCATCCTGGAGGACGTGCGACTCCACGGCGCCGAGGCTGTGATGCGCTGGACAGAGCAGCTGGACGGTGTCCGCCCACCATCCCTTCGCGTGCCGACCGATCTGCTGCAGGCGGCAGCAGATGCACTGCCGGCCGATCTTCGCGCAGCGCTTGAGGAGTCCATCGCTCGTGCACGCAAGGTCCATGCCGATCAACGTCGGGTCGATGTGATCACCACCGTTATTCCGGGTGGAACGGTCACGGAGCGCTGGATCCCGGTGGAGCGCGTGGGGCTCTACGTACCCGGCGGCCGAGCTGTCTACCCCAGCAGTGTGATCATGAACGTTGTTCCCGCCTTGGTTGCCGGGGTTGACTCGCTCGCGGTGGTGTCGCCGGCACAGCGCGATCACGACGGCTGGCCGCACCCGACGATTCTTGCGGCATGTGCCCTGCTGGGAGTTGACGAGGTCTATGCCGCTGGCGGGGCGCAGGCGGTGGCGATGCTTGCCTACGGAGTTGATCTGCCCGACGGAGGTCGTTGTGAGCCGGTGCAGATGGTCACCGGACCAGGCAACATCTACGTGACGGCTGCCAAGCGCGCGCTTCAGGGAGTTATCGGTATTGATTCCGAAGCTGGCCCCACTGAGGTGGCGATTCTGGCCGATGACACGGCGATCGCATCTCATGTCGCAGCCGACCTCATCAGTCAGGCAGAGCACGACGTACTTGCCGCAGCTGTGCTGGTCACAGATAGTGAGGAGCTGGCAGCTGCTGTTGATCGCGAAGTAGATCGTCAGGTCGCCATGACCAAGCACAGCGAACGCATCATCGAAGCGCTCAGCGGCTCCCAAAGTGCCATTGTGCTCGTTGACGATGTCGATGCCGGACTGCGCGTCGTCGATGCCTATGCGGCTGAGCACCTGGAGATTCACACCCGTGACGCGCGTGAGGTAGCGATGCGGGTGCGCAATGCCGGCGCGATCTTTGTGGGCACGTGGGCGCCGGTATCCCTAGGCGACTACTGCGCCGGGTCCAACCATGTGCTACCGACTGCCGGTTCGGCGCGACACTCGTCCGGACTCTCGGTCCAATCGTTCCTTCGCGGAGTTCACGTGGTCGAGTACGACGAAAGCGCTTTGCGGGAAGTGGCCGGGCACGTCATCACGCTTGCACAGGCCGAGGATCTACCGGGTCATGGTGACGCGATAAGCGTGCGACTGTCGTGACCGCCTTTACGCCGCCAGTTCGTGAGGATCTGTCGGGAGTGCAGGCATACGGGGCACCGCAGTTGGCTGTACGTGCGCGTCTCAATGTCAATGAGAATCCATTTCCGGTGCCTGCGGATCTCGCAGAGGCAATCGGAGCATCGGTCGCGGCGGCAGCGGGCGGGTTGCACCGCTATCCCGATCGCGACGCGATGGACCTTCGAGCAGCATTGGCGTCGTACCTCAATGGTGAGTCGGGTGCTGACCTGAATGCAGACCACATCTGGGCAGCCAATGGCTCCAACGAGGTCATGCATCACCTATTCCTTGCCTTTGGCGGACCCGGGCGCGCGGCGATCACCTTCGATCCCACGTATTCGATGTATCCCGAATATGCGCGGGACACCTTTACCCGATTCGTTACTGAGCCCAGACGCGATGACTTCACTATTGATGTCGGTGCCGCTGTAGCGGCGATTCATCGGGAGCGGCCGTCTCTGGTGCTTCTTGCCTCGCCGAATAACCCCAGTGGCACGGCGCTGACGCTCGAGGATTCTCGATTAATTGCCCGAGCAGCCCTCGAGGTGGGCGCGCTCGTCGTCATCGATGAGGCGTATGCGGAGTTTCGCCGCAGTGGAACTGCGTCCGCCTGCGTCCTCCTCGCTGAATTGCCCAACGTCGTCGTATCGCGAACGATGAGCAAGGCGTTTGCGATGGCGGGTCTTCGTCTGGGCTATGCCGCGGTCTCGGATACTCGCATCATCGACGCGCTGAAAGTGGTGCGCCTTCCCTATCACCTCTCGGCCGTGACGCAGGCAGTAGCGCTGACGGCTCTGGCACATGCGCCTGTACTGCAGGCGCAGGTGGCGCTTTTGCGTCAGGAGCGCGATGCTCTCGCTCTGTGGTTGTTGGAGCAGGGCTACGAGGTCGTGCCCAGTGATGCGAACTTCCTGCTGTTCGGGAGATTCGCTGACCGCGACCTCGTATGGCGCGGGTTGCTGGACCAAGGCGTGCTGATTCGAGCGACCGGCCCGTCGCCGTGGTTGCGGGTGAGCGTGGGAACCCCCGAAGAAAACGCTATGTTTAGGGACGCCCTGCTCAAGACTCGGAGAGATTGATGGCACGCACCGCACGCATTGAGCGCTCCACCAAGGAGAGCAGCGTTCTGGTGGAGTTGGACCTTGACGGGACCGGCCAGAGCGATATCGCTACCGGCGTTCCCTTCTTTGACCACATGCTTGCGCAGTTGGCGAAGCACGGTGGTCTTGACCTTGTCGTTCGCACGTCGGGAGACCTTGAGGTCGACGCGCATCACACGGTTGAAGACACATCGCTTGCCGTTGGTCAGGCCATCAACGAGGCGCTTGGTGATCGTGCGGGACTGAGGCGCTTCGGCGATGCTCTGGTGCCTCTGGATGAATGCCTCGTGCAATCAGCGGTCGACCTCAGCGGTCGCCCGTATCTGGTGCATGAGGAACCCGACCTTGTGGAATTGATCGGGACCTACGACACCACCCTTACTCGGCATATCTGGGAGTCCATCGTGGCAACCGCACACATCACGCTGCATGTGCGCGTGCTGTCGGGCCGCAATGCGCACCACGTGGTGGAGGCGCAGTTCAAGTCCGTCGCTCGGTCTCTGCGGGATGCAGTCTGCTTTGACGCGCGCGTTGTAGGCGTCCCGTCGACCAAGGGCACACTTCGCGACGAGGACGCTCGCCGGTCGTGACCTCAGTTGTCGTCCTTGACTACGGATCAGGCAACATCCGTTCGGCACAGCGAGCATTGGAGCGAGTGGGCGCAGAGGTCACCGTCACCGCCGACTTCGACACCGCGATGGCAGCCGATGGCCTCGTCGTCCCCGGGGTGGGCGCGTTCGCGGCCTGCATGGATGGCATCCGTCGCGTCCGCGGGGATGTGTTGGTCGGTAGACGACTTGCTGGCGGCCGGCCTGTGCTGGGGATCTGCGTCGGTATGCAGGTGCTGTTCGAGCGTGGTGCGGAGCACGGCGTCCTTACCGAGGGCCTGGGGGAGTGGCCCGGCACGGTCGACCAACTCCAGGCGCCCGTCCTACCGCACATGGGCTGGAACACCGTTCGAGCGCCAGAGGAGTCAGTTCTCTTCGAGGACGTGCGTAACGAACGGTTCTACTTCGTGCACTCCTATGCGATGCGCGGTTGGCACCTGAACCCGACCAATCCGCACATGGCGTCACCGCTGGTGACGTGGTCCCATCACGGTGAGGACTTCGTCGCCGCTGTAGAAAACGGACCACTGACGGCGACCCAATTCCACCCGGAGAAATCCGGTGATGCCGGCGCGGCCCTCCTACGGTCCTGGGTCCAATCAGTTTCGGCA
>JBAWXR010000090.1:0-8506 GCA_037143955.1 Actinomycetes bacterium | reverse complement strand
GCAAACCCATCCGGCTCGGCAAGTGGCGCCACTTGCCGAGCCGGATGGGTTTGCAGACGTTGAGGTACCGGGCACGACGCCACCGGAGGCTCCACCGGAAGAGGACGGGCAGGGGCTCGGGCTAGGGGAAGGCTTGGGCTTGGCTGTCGCGTACTGGGCGCATTCTTCTTCGATCGTCCACTCGTGGGCACCGGAGCCGCCGCCAGCCTGCTCCGACGCCAACGCCAGGGCCGGGAATCCGAGAATGCCTACCGAGACGACTGCCAAAGCAGCGAGCGCCGGGAGGTGCTGACGCCTACTTGCGCGCATTTGACGCGGTCGAAAGCTTGCTCAGCTGCCGCGTGAAGTCCGTGCGGATCTGATCGATGGACACAAGGTGAGCGCGGCTGATGGAGTCGGCCTTTGAAGCCTCAGCCGACGAACGCTCGATGGCATCGCGCACGGTGTCCAGAACGTTGGCCAGCGTGGTGCGGACTGTGCCGGTCTCTTCCAGAATCTGGGTGATGGTCGCCCGCTGGCCCTCAATATTGCGCAGCGACTCGGTGAGCAATCCACGCGCTTCGTCTGCGGCCGAAGCCACGATGTCGCGACCTTCGCGCTGAGCGTTACGCACGATCTCGGCTGCCTCGGCCTTGGCGCTTGCCATCGACTGATCAGCGGCAGCAACAGCGGCCTGCAAGCGGGCCTGTGCTTCCTGGCCCAGACGATCACTGTCGGCGAGCGCGGTGGTCCACAGTGCCTTGGCGCGATCGGTTGCTTCGCGGACCAGGACATCGGACTCGCTGCGCACCTCGGTGAGGATGACCTTGGTGCTGCTCTGGGCGGACTCGAGGGCTTCCTTAGCCGCACCCTGCGCCTCCGCGAGGATGACCTCGGAACGACTGGTGGCATCGGACAGGATGCGCTTGGCCTCGCTGCGTACAGACAGTGCCTCGGCGATTGCTGCTTCGCGAAGTTCCTGAGCCTGCAGACGAGCAGCCTTGACGATTTCGCCGGATGCCCCCACAGCCTCCATGGCCAGTTCTTCAGGGGTGAGGTCCTGCAGGCGACGACGGTTCTCTGACCGGCGAAGAGCATCAGCAAGCTGAGCCTCGAGCTCAGAAATGCGGCCCTTCTGGTACTCCAAGATTTCGCGAGGAGTTGGCGCCACCGGCTCCATAGAACACTCTCAATCACAGGTCGGATTTGACGGGTCGAATCTTACTCAGAGGGATCGGTTCTGTCCCCAGCCCCCCCGAGCCAGTTGTCCCATTGACGATCTAGCAGTGCAGAGTATCGAGGATCGGTAACGTCGATATAGCCATCGAACATCTTTTGGCGCGCCCGCGCGCCGTCACGCAGCCGCTGAGCCTCCTGGGCCTCGGCCCGCAGACGGATCTCCTCGATCATCTCTGTGCGAGCGTCCAGCTCGGCAGCCCGACGCTTGAGATCGTCCAATTCCCCTTGTCTCCGTAGGGCGCTCAGGCGTTCTTCCTCGGCAACCTTCTGCACCTGGGAGCGCTCTTCCTCTAGCGCAGCGCGCTGGCGGTCCATCTCCGAGAAGGTGCGCTCACGCTCAGCCTTGAGGGCATCCTGCGAGGCCTGCAGCTCGCGCTTCTCGCGCTCCAACACTTGGCGTGCCTTCTCGAGTCGATCCGCGGACTCGGCTTGTTCCGCCAATCTGGCCTGCGAAATCTCAAGATTCTGTCCAGCCTCACGCGCCACAAGTTCAACACGAATCCGTTCCGCCTCAAGATCTTGGCGGTCCTTCTCCAGCGCAAACCTGAGCGTCTCGTATTCAGTGCGCTCGGTCGACAGTGACGACTGGATTGATTCGAGGCGCTCGGTACGTGCCTTGAGTTCAGAGGTGCGGCGTGCCAATTCTTCCTGCTCCGCCTGGAATCGAACTGACGTGTGTCGCGCTTCCTCAGCCGCAGCCATCATCTGGCGTCGCTCGGTATCGAGAGCGGCATCCTTGTCTTCGATCCGCACCTTGTAATCGTCAAGATCACGGTTGCGGGCGTCGAGTCGTGCCGCTTCGGCCTTCAGGCTCTCGCGCTCAACGTCCAGTAGATCTCGGGCCGCCTGTTGCGCCAATCGCTCTTGCTCGAAGTCCGCCTTTGCTTCTTCGAGTCGGAGTGCTTCTTCAGCGTGCGCACTGATCCGGGCGTCGGCGAGAACAGACTTCTCCTCGACCTCACGGGCGAAACTCTGCACGCGCTCACGTTCGAGATTGAGCTCGGCGAGTCCGGCATCCAAGGTCGACCGATCGGATGTGAGTGTGGCCTGCACAGCCTCGAAGAACGCCGATCGTGCCTCGACCTCGGTGGCCCGCTGGTCAAGTTCCGACATCGACAATTCGCGGGCAGCAGCCGCGACTCGCTCAGCGTCAGCGGCCTGCTCCAGACGCAGACGCTCCGCCTCCTGTGCCTCGCGCTGGCGTTGAATCTCATCGCGCGCCTCTTGGAGAGCACCTTTCTCTCGCTCAAGACCGGCACTGTCTTCTGTGACGCGCACCTGAAGCGCATCAAGGCGCGCCTTCTCGCGAAGGATCACCTCACGCTCGACAACGTTCGTCTCATGGGCGGCGTTGACCGTGGCTTGCTCTTGGGCAAGTGTCGCCTTGAGACGCTCGAAGGAAGCTCCCTGCTCTGCCTGATGAGCCAGTTGCGACTCGGCCAGTTGCAGTTTCTGCTGTGCATCGCGCTGCGCCTCTTCGATGCTGATCCGCATCGCCTCAAGTTCCTTGCGCTCACTTTCGGCCGCTGCGAGCGAGACATCGAGGGACGTCTTGTCGGCGAAAACGGCATTCTGCGTTGCGTCGAGAAGTCCACGCTGAGCCTGGAGCTCAATCGCCCGCTCCTCCAGACGCGCTTGCATGTCCTCCAACGCCTTCTTCTCGCGGGCAACGTCTTCGCGTGCACGCTCGACTTCGGCAGCGGCACCCGCATGCTTGTTGAGGTGCTCGTCAGCAAGCACCTTCTTGCGCTCGGTTTCACGCTCGATGCCCTCGGCACGGGCAACCATCTCGGCGATCGCCGAACGTTCGCGCTCGAGGTTAGAGCGCTCCACGTCGAGTGAGGATCGATCCGCGTTCACGGTCGCAGTCGAAGCCGCCAGCATGTCCTGTTGCATCGCGAGGTCAGACGCGCGCTGATCAATGCGCGCACGTGCTTCGGCCACAGCGTCACGCTCAGCCTCGAACGCTTCCTGCTCCTGTGCCAGCTTTGCGCTGGCGGCTTCGTGCTGGGCTAGGCGCGAGTTCGCGGTCTGCAACGCCAACTCTGCCTCGCGGAACATCTCGTCGGCACGTTCGCGCACGGTGACAGCTGTTTGGCGATCACGATCAAGTTCACTGCCAGACAAGTCAAGTGCGGACTTTTCGGCATGGAGCGCTGCTTCGCGTGTCTCGACATCGGCTAGGCGTGATGCGATCTCGTCTTGTTCGGCCTTGCGGGTTTCCTCGGCTTCGCGAATCAACATGGTGATGGATTCGAGTCGGGCACGCTCCTCGAGCAGTTCGCCACGCTGGACTTCGATGCTCGCCCGTTGCGACTCGAACTCAGCGGCGCGGGCTTCGACGTCTGCTCGCTCGGTTTCCCATGCCTTACGAGCGGCCTCGAACTCCGACCGCGCTTCTTCCAACTCACGGGTGAGGGCGCTGAGCCGGGTCTTTTCGGTGAGAATAGATTCTGCTTCGGGCGCCAGCGACTCGCGACTTGACTTGATCGTGAGTCGCTCCTGCTCAAGCGCCTCGCGTGCGCTCTCTAGAGAGTTCCACTCGGCCCGGAATGCAGCGCGCTCCTCGGCCAGGGCGCTTTGCTCCTGCGCCAGGACCCGGCTCTCCTTCTTTACGCCGATGTAGAACTCGCGCAGGCGAGCCCGCAGTTCCTCGACATCTTCTTCGGCTTCGAGTGAGTCGTCCTGATCGGCGTCGGGCACAAATGTGCGCATGGGAGGAACGACCGCGACGGGCCGGGGACCCTTGGGTGCACCTGAACGAACATTGCCCTCATCAAACGCTGCATCGAATTCACCCGCGTCCGCTTGATCGATGGCGGATGACTCCTGGCCGAAGTTGTGCAGAAGACGCACAGACGAGGGCTCGCGCACCGGCGGCTTGGCGGGGATCGGAGCCAGTTGCGTGGGCTCGTCTTCGTCGAGGTCCATGTCGCGCATGTCGATATTTCGCACGCCAGTGTCGCGCATGCCCACGTTGCGAGGATCTCCATCGTGGGGAGCCGCGGCGCCCTGCTCGTCAACCAGGTAGTCCAGTCCGAAATATCGCGCTACGCGTGAGCTCACGCGAGGGGCGTCGTCGGCCTGCAGGGTGGCGCCGCTTGCGGTTTCCTCCTGCCAGACCATTTCCTCCTCGTCGGTGAAGTCTCCCTCGCCGGCGTACGGATCTGGTTCGACGAGAGCGCCACCTGCCTCACGACGACGTCGCTCTCGATCCTCGCGAATGATGCGCAAAACCTGCTCGCGACTCTGCAGCGCCATCGGATCGTCCGAGTCTGTGACGACTTCGGGCACGTCGTCATCGGGCACCACGACCCGGACGGTGACGCGCTTGCGCTTGTCGTCCTTGTCCCGGTCTTTCTTCGATGAAAACACGCAGATCCTTCGTGAGCATGAGGGAGAAAGCTCCCCGGCTGTGCCCGTGACGATACCGCAAATAGAGGTGTGCGACCCGGTGCCTATCTGGCTCGGTCGGGCGCCTGCGCCCCGAGTCTCTCGAGGGGTCCTAGGCCTCAACCTCCGCCAGCCGGGCCGCCGCCATATCCCGGAGCAGTTTGGCGTCCACCTTCCAGTCCAAGGGGACCCGAATGGTCTTCTTGTTGACCTCATAGGCGCCCAGCCGGGGCAGGAACTGCTCGATAACCGCCCCGCTGAGCGGGGAGATCAAGAGGTAGTTCTTCAGCACGTTGACCCCGAAGATGTACTGGCCCTCCAACCTCAGCATGGGGTGGTTCCACGCGATGACCAACTCCATTGCCGGGTTCTTGCGCGTGATGGCGGCGAAGATCGCCAGCACCGTCTCGCGGGTGGCTGGAGCGAACGGCTTGAGGTATTGGTCCACCGTGTCGAAGCGCCGGGAACTGGTCGACCCCCGGCTGTACAGGACAAGGGCATTGGCATGGGCCTGGCTGAAGCCGTGGTTTTCCCGCAGGTAGGCGATCTGCTCGGGGTACTTGCGGTCGGCGATCTCCTTCATCTGGTCAAACCAATAGGACATCGGTTGTCCATATTTCTTCTCGATCAGGGGGAAGTACGAGGCCCGGTCGGACTTGTCGATCGCCATGCGCGCGAGGGTACCCGGCCTAGCTACGTGCGTAATCGTCCTCGAAGCGTTCGATATCTGATTCGTCGAAATGACCGAACGCCGATCTCAAGGGCGCACATTAGCGGTCGTGCGTAATGCAGGCGTCATGAGCAATGCCTTCGCATTGTCGTTCCCATCACCTGCTACCTTCCGGCGCTCCCCCACACCAATGAAAGGTCACGACATGACACGTCTCACCCGAGGACTGATCTTCGTCACTACGGCCGCTGCGCTCGTGGTCCTGTCCTCTCCTCTCGCGAATGCCTTTCCCACCGCTGCCCCCAAGGGCGCCACGACGCTGGTTCTTTTCGCGGAGAACCGCGGAATCGCACGCCTGGACAACAACGCCCAAGGTCCTAGCAACGGTGACCTGGTTCATCGGGAACTGGCTCTTTCGCGCACCCTCAGTGGAGAGGTGATCGGCGTGAGCTACTCACAAGCTGAAATCGTCGCCTACAACCCAGAAGCGAAGACCGATGTTCGTCGCGTAGATGTAGAGGACTCGTTGCCCGGTGGCTGGCTCTTCATCCGTGGCATGTCGACGCTTCCCATTGGCAGCTTGCCCCAGGCGGGCTGGACCGACACCTACGCCGTCATTGGCGGCACCGGCATCTACGCCGGTGTGCATGGCTACGAGCGCTTGACCCTGTTGGCGGACGGCAAGACCTTCAGGGTGGTTTTCACGCTCTGGCACTAACCGCCAGCCCCAGGGACTGCCTCTCATGCTCCGGGCGTGAGGGGCGGTCAAATCGCCATTCCATGAGGAAAAGGCGACCCGCCACCCCCCTGGGTTAGGTTTCCGACCCGCCGTAGGCAACACTTGACCCTAGGTAAGGCAGTTCAGCACTAGATCCCACGAGGACGTAGGCGCGACACGGCTTCACCGCGCGACAGACAGGTCGTCTGTCACGGCTCTCGTTAAGGAGATTTAGCACCATGGCAAAAGGCACCGTTAAGTGGTTCAACGCGGAAAAGGGCTTCGGCTTCATCGAGCAGGCAGACGGCGGACCTGACGTGTTCGTCCACTACTCGGCAATCGACTCCGATGGCTACCGCTCGCTGGACGAGAACCAGGCCGTTGAGTTCGACATCACACAGGGCCCCAAGGGACCCCAGGCCGACAAGGTTCGCGTCGTCTAAATAGACCTTCGAACTTCACGAGAGGCCCAGAGCGCAAGCTCTGGGCCTCTTGCTTTGGATAAGTAGTGGGAAGCGGTGCCAGGAGAACTGACACAAGTGTTCGTCAGCGAGGCACCGGCGCGTTAATGGGATAGATATCAAGGTCCCACCACTTCGCCATCGGCAGGGAGGTCACAGTTGCACGCGCGGCATCTGCACTCTCGGCGAAGATTTCCAGAAACACAGTCCCGCGCTGAGCCGTGGAGAGGTAAACCGCACCAATGTCACCAGTGCTTTTCAGCGCCGCCACCTTTGCCTGCTCCTCTGCGACCACCGCCATGACCTCTGACATGTCAGTTCCGGAGACGAATGTGCAGACCACCATGAATGAGTCCATGTGAATTCCTGACCTAGAAGGGATCGCATCCGGCGACTACAGGGGAATCTCAATTATTTGCGCCGGCATAAGTGGCCGAATTAGAACAGACCCGTGGGGTTTGCACCCCGAATGCGTGCGCGTAGCGCCGCCTTTTGAAGCTCAGCATGAAGGCGCTCCGCCTCCTCCTGCTTTTTCCATTCCTTCTTACCGAAGGCGGATTTCTCCACAAACGCCGGCAGCATTTCATCGTCCTTCATCTTCTTGCGAGCGTCGGCCACGACGTTTTGCGCCGCCGCCTTCTTGTCGCGGTAGTCCTGCATGGCCTGCGTTTGCCCGAACCCCGGCTTCTTCAGCGCGTCCCAACCTGCATCAGGTGCCTGCACTCGCTGATCCTCGCGAATTGGCTGCATCCACCTCTCTTCATACTGCCTTGCTGGTCCTTGAACGTGAGAGGCATCCACGACCTGATTAGTCTCCTTGTCCCGCCACACGCCGAACGGACGATGCGCGCCATATTTTCCGAACCTCTTATCGTCCGCTGTTGGATTCTTTGGCATTTGATGGTCATAGTGCGCAAAGACCTCACGATCATCGACGGTGATCGGGGCCATATTTTTGCGCGCATCTTCTGTGGGGAGCCCATCGAGGTCGCCGGCATGCACAAATTCGCCATCCGACTTGTCGGAGAGACTGCCAAGATCGTTGTTCTTAAAGGGGTCCTCGGCTAGGACAAAATCGTCATCCATCACATCGGGGTCCGCGCCTTTCTTTTTCGGCTCCCCGAGCAGGGCCCGCTTTGTCTTCATGACATCGTCTGGGTATTCGTCGCGTGCCATTTTTCTATCAAGCTGTTGAATCTCGCGACGCGCCTGAGGGTCCGGTTCAATCTTCTTGATAACTCTCCCATCAATCTCCCTTTCAGGCCTCCCGTAAATCCTGTCGATGACAAAATTGCTCATCTTCGTTTTTTCTTCATCGGTCAAGTTGTCCTTCGGCTTAAAGCCTTGCCCTTTAAGTTCTCGATACAGGTGGTTCCCATATGGCGCTGGATTTTGCAAAATTCTCTTGCTGTAAAAATATTCGTCACCATCGTTTTCCTGAGCTTGGTCGTCGATATTGAATGTGTCGCCAGGCATGTTGAAATCCCTCACGCGGAACTGATCGTCGCCGCCAGCCTCCAGTCGACGATCTTCCACCGCTGCCTCTGGTAGATCGAGCCCCTCATGGCGTGTTGAGGCGTCGATCAGGCGTGGGCCACCGAGAAGTTCATTGCGTCGTGCCTGCTCCTTGCCTGCATCTGGGATGCTGCCCGCGGAGAGGCGTCGCTTTTTGAGACGACGTTGAAGAGAATCGACCTGCCGCCAAGCGGCAGTGGCTTGAGCCTTCACTTGCGTACCCTGTGCCCGATCGACAGCCTCCTTGATCTTGGGCAACTGCTGCGCTGCAAGTCCCGGGTCGGCGGCATTGCGCAAGATGGCCATCTCGCGAGGATCCATCAGTTGCTCGCGCCGAGCCAAGCCGGGAGCTCCAGTGTCGAGCACCTCTGGCTCGTCCCGGCTCCACGGCGCCTGCGGGCCGGGATTGGGGCCGACGAGGACATGCTCGTCGGGTGCCTGATCCTGCGCCAGCGCCGGAGATGTTCCGGCGGCCGCGCGCGCGGGCCTACAAGAAGACCAAGTACCTACATGACGGAAAGAAGCTGAAGG
>JBAWXR010000089.1:0-8506 GCA_037143955.1 Actinomycetes bacterium | reverse complement strand
GGTTCCTGGCATGGCTGCTTCCGTTTTTCGCGTCGTTTTTCTTCTATGACCCCGCAGCCGCGCGCATGACGACCATGCGATTCATGCGATTGCTGCCTGGGCCTAGACGACCACGCAGGCCGGCTGTGCCAAACTCAAGCGTCCCCGCGAAAGCATCTTTCAATTCGTGCAGGGCCGCTGTGTCGCCTGCACTGACCTTGGTCGTCAGTTCGCGAAGCTGGTTCGCGGTGTTCGGATCGGGATCTTCGTCCATCCACGCGTCGGCGCGTGCCAGCAGATCGTCGAGGTCAGTATCCGGAACCACCGGTGCCTCCGGTAACGATGGCGACGGAAGCCGAGGCACCGACTCGATCAGCGCCGGCTGCCAGCATGCGCTCGGCGTCGTCGCGTGTGCGAATTCCGCCCGACGCCTTCACGCCGAGGAGGTCACCCACGACCTGTCGCATCAATGCGATGTCTTCGACGGTAGCGCCGCCCGAGCTCATACCGGTCGACGTCTTTACGTATGCCGCACCCGCGCGACGTGCGAGCAGGCAGGCGACAACCTTCTGCTCATCGGTCAGCAGGCAGGTCTCGATGATGACTTTGACGGGACGACCGTCCGCCGCCCCTGCCACGCCCTGCATGTCCTCGAATACACCGGCGACGTCACCCGAGAGCAGCCCACCGATATCCATGACCATGTCGATCTCGTTGGCGCCTTCCTCCACAGCGATGCCTGCCTCACGCGCTTTGGCGCGGCGCGTCATGGCACCAAGGGGAAATCCCACAACCGAACAGGTGAGCACGCCGGATCCGCGCAAGGTCTCGGCGACCGTAGCCACCCAGCGACTGTTCACACACACCGATGCGAACTGATGTTCCAAGGCCTCTTGGCACAGGTGAGTGACCTGCTGCATCGTTGCGTCGGCTTTGAGGAGGGTGTGGTCGATACGCCCGGCCAACGTTGCCGATTCGCGCACAGCGGTGGGGCGAACGACGTAGGTAGCCTCCGGTCCCAAAGCTGCGGAGACGATCTCTTGTGCGCGCCCGATGAGGTCCATGGTCATGTCACCCACGATAGGCGGGCAGCGCTGCCGCAAGGTAGTTGAACAGCACGCGCCCAGAATCCTCACTGAATTGGTGAAGGCGGGCGGGACTCGACGTCACCTGATCGCCGTCGAGTCGATTCAACAACGTGGCGCAGATCATGGCGAACTTCGTGAAGCCCCAGTGGTTGAGGTAGGCAGAGACAAGTGCCCCTTCCATTTCGATATTGCGCACGCCGTGCTCATGAATCCATTCCAACCAGGCGAGCTTGGAGTGCGCGGTCTCCATACGAATCGCTCCGTCGAGACGGAATTGCTCGAGGAAGAACTCATTCGCGGCCACCGTCTTACCTGTGACTAGCGGGATGGCGTTCACGGCATTCGCAGCCAGAATGGCGTCGATCGTGGTTTGCGGGAAATGGCAGTCGAACCAGTACTCACCGATTCCACCATTGAGCAATCGGTAGGGGCGCAGGTCGACCATGACGGCCTCGGTTGTGAGGACAACCGTTCCGGGGTCAAGCCCCACCCCGCCACTGGTGCCGACCCGTGCCCAGAACACGTCGTCAAGTGCGTCGAGGTCCCCGCCCTTGAGGAAGAACACCAGGCGCATGAGCTCCTGCATCGCGATGGACGCGCTCGGCATTCCCATGCCGTGCGAACTGAAGAGGACGTCGGCGCAGTAGCGAGCCACGAATCGATCGGTCTTGGGGAACTCGATGATGTCGGCGCCGGCGTTGATCGTGCTCCATCGACGAGCGAATTCCTCGATGCGTTCGCCTGACCCAGCGAGGATGACCGCGCGCACACCACGCATGCGCTCCAGGAGCTCGTCACCACTGGAAACTCCGAAGTGGTAGTAGACGTCCGAATGTGATCCGTCGAGGACCCCGTTCAGAAACTCGTAGTTGATGTTCTCCGGCTTCACAGGATTTCCTCAACGTCGTGGGTAGTGGATCTGACTCTAGAGCGTTTGTGTTGTGGCCACCATGGTCTGCCTGCGAATATGACGACATGACGCGCAAGGTGAACGAACGATGAAGTTCACCCGCGCGGCGACGTTCCTCGCGGTAGGTGCGGCAGCAGCGAGCCTCGCATCTGGTCCGGCGTGGGCCGCACCCGATGTCACCTACAACGACTCGGGCGCCATCTCTACGTGCGCAGACTCCAGTTGCCTGGCCTACTTCAGCACTCGAGATGTGACGATCAAGGCGGGGTACAACCAAGGCTTCAGTTGGTATTCACAGGCGTGGCCGTTGGTGTCGCAACCCGTGGATGGCCTCCAAATCGGACTTAGCTCGACATGGATCAACCCGGACAATGTGGCCCAACCCGATCGGGTCCAGAAGGCCTTCTGCGCCGGATCACGTATCGAGTCCTTTCGGCAGGACAGCTGGTACGGCTACTTCCAAACAATCGAAGGCGGACTTGGCTGGTGGCGAAGTACGCACTTCCCCACTCGCATGCCGAAGTACGCACTCAACGGCACGCCGAATTGCTACAACACCGAGTTCGCCACACCGGGCTGGACATTTGAAGATGCTCGACCGGCAGGACGTGGCGAGACAGCACTCGTGCAACTCAGTAACACCCTGCTCATTCCACCAGACGGCTTGACGTTGGATCCGCAGTCGAGCGGTACATACCTCGGTACGGCGTGGATGAACCTGCCACTCCCGTTGGTGGGACGGCGCAGCGCGCCCACCGGGTCCAATCATTGGACTTTGTTCATGAATGCCGCGAACTTCAGTGGCCCCGTCGCGTACTGGTTGCCATCTGCATGGTCGGCGAGTTCAGCGACCAATCCCCTCATCACCGGTCTTGGTTTGGATGCCAAACCTGGATACGTAGGCAGCTTCGCATCGGAATGGAACTCCGTTCCTTACTTCTCAACAACGGACGCATCCGGTCGCGCCGTCACGCGCATGCCAACGACCCAGTTCCCGATTGACTCCGCCGGTCGCACCATATTCACGCGGGATGCTCGTTCGTACTCGTCGCGCGCATTTGCTGATGCGGTGAGGAGCTGGCTGCAGGGGCGATCGGTGGCCCCCACGACCTTTGAGTCGTCAGGCATAGCCAATCTTCCACTCCTGACGGACCCCTTGGACTTCTACCAAGATGGCCAACTCCTTGCAGGCTTGCTTGATTCGGTATCCCTTGCCTCGTTTGACGATGGAGCGGCATTTGGATTTCAGTGGCGGAACTCCTCAGGAGTAGGTCATCTCCCGACAACATTCATTCAGCGAGGCAAGGAGCGAGTCCCTGCGGGTGTCGATGCTGTGCCCGCAGCGCTCGCGCGGGCCTCGTTCCCTTCTAGCAAACCTGCGACCTTCACCTACACCAGCCCGTCGTGGTGGAGTGCGAGCAAGTCCGCATCACCTGTGTTCTCCTTGCGACTGGCCGATGGCTCGACAGTCCGCTATCGGTGGTACCGATTCGTGGATCAGCCGGCACTGCAACGTCTGTCTCTGACGCCGACTGAGTCGTCCAAACTTCAGGCAGTCGTGTCGGCAATGCATCGTGCGTGGCCCAACGGCACGCAATTCATGTCTGCGCCGAAGTCAGGTGCCTTGACGAGTATGGATCCGGCACTCATCGTCAAGCCGCCGAAGGGTATGGAGTTTGGCTACGTCCCTTACGTCATGTCGCAGGGAAATTGACAGACGCGGGGCAAATGACAAACACGGGGCAAGTCGGGGTGCCACAATCACGCCATGTCTGAACCCACGCCCGTACGCCCCTGGTCCGCTCGTCGACCGCAGAGCATCATCCTCAGCATTGCGATGGTCGCTTTGGTGGTGGCTCTCGAGATCACCGCGATTCGTTATATCCAGCAGGGCGTCGGCGCCATCGTCCCGTTCTTCCTGCTGCTGGTCTCGCCCGTGCTGGGTGGCTATTACATCTGGTACTGGAACTTCTACAAGTTTGGCGCTCAGGCGAGGTCGTACGACTGATGCGCGTTGCGTACGTCGTCCTCTATGTCACCGACGATGAGGCGTGCCGCCGGTTCTGGATTGATCAGGTAGGCATGATCGAGAAGGGTCGCAAGGAGTTCGGCGAATTCTCGATCGTGCAGGTGGGATTCACGGATCAGCCGTTCGCCTTCGAGCTTGTTCCGCTGGCGATGATGGCCGACAACCCATACGGCCTGGACCTCGCGACTCCGTCCATTGCTCTGCACGCAGACGACCTCGAGTCCTCGCGAGCGCTTCTGCTCGAGCGCGGTGTCGAAGCGATGGATATCGGCGAGCACGGCGGTGTTCGTAGCTTCGCCTTCAGTGATCCGGAAGGTCGCTGGTTCGCCGTCACGTCGTGACGAGCAGGGGAGCGGGTGACGGGAATCGAACCCGCACTGTCAGCTTGGGAAGCTGATGTTCTGCCATTGAACTACACCCGCAGCGCTCGATGTGAGCCTGAGAAGTATGGCGTAATGCGCGTTTCGAGGAAACTTCGCCCGTCCACTTGCCCGAGGCGATCTCCTAAACGCTGGTCAGAGCCGCGATGATCTCCGACGGCATTGCCCGCGGGGGAACGGCACCCTGATTACCGAAACCTTGTTCTCGGGCATGATCGGAATCCGCATCAGAGATCCGCTTGTAGGCACGCTGCTCTTGGAGTAGGCGCTCCATCACGAGCCGTACGGGCGCATACCGAACATTGGACTCGAGGTTGTCCATCTCCAGCGGATCCAAAGTCATGTTGTAGAGCTCGAACTCGTCAGCGGGCGGTGTGATGGTGGCCGGTGTTTTCACGTGAAGCTTGACGGTCGTGACCGCGGGTGAGGTACCAGGCTTGCGCGACGATCCTTCGATATTTGTGACGATGTCGGCCTTGCCGGGGGAACTCCAGAACTCGTCATTGTCGAAGTAGCGCGCGTACTTCCACTGCTCGAGGGTGCCGCCGGGCCCCGTCTGGAGTTGAGCGATCACCGCCTCGACATGGTTCGGCTGCGTGACGGACGTGTAGTAGTTCCCCTGTGGATCGACTTGATAGTCGCCGCGCGTGGGCTCGTCATCCGTCATGAAGTAGACCGGACCATGCACCGATGCCGCCGGTTTCTCACCGAGAATGTATTCGGAGAGATCGCGGCCGACCAAAGGCTTGACCACGTCGTGGGTACGAGCGAGTCGTCGTTGGAGTTCCTTGGGATCCAACCCGGCGAGACCCAGCATCGTCGGCAGCACATCGGCATGGCTGGTCAGCACATCCGTGGTCTCTCCGCGGGGGAAGAGGTTCGGATTGTGAACGACAAACGGAACGCGCAACACGGAGTCGTAGGCGTTATGCCACTTCTGGTAGAGACCACCGTGGCTGCCAAGCACGTCGCCGTGGTCGGACACGTAGATGACGACTGTGTCGCGGTAGGCACGCAGATCACTTGTCAGTGCACGCAAGACGTTGTGAACGTTCTTGTCCACCGTCTCCTGCATCGCGTAGTAGAACTGGTGATATTCGTGAGAGTTCAGTGTCGGCTGGAAGGCTGACGCATACGTGTTGCGGTAGCTGGTCTGGGCACTGGGCTTCGTCGACAGATCTTCATTGACGAGCTTGTGCCACATGCTGTCGAGGAACAATTCCTCAGGAACACTTGACCGACGGATTTGCTGACGTAGGTCGTATTGAAGACTCAGCAGCGTCAGTTCACCCCACAGCGTGATGTCATGCGGATTGACGAAGCTCGTCACCATGAGCCACGGCTTGCGCGAGCGAGCTAGGCGCTTGATCGTGGCCATGCTTTGTCTCGCGTACCCGGTATCACGTCCGCGCATACCGGGAGCGGACGAGCCACTGTCGTATGGGTTCGACCCGTGTGGCTCTGGTCCGATCCAGCCGTTGAAGCCGAACGCATCCAATCGATTGGCATCCTCGTAAAGCTTTTCCAATTCGGGGTCGGGCACGCCGTTGTCGTTGTAGCTGGGAATCGGTGAATTGGTGCCGGGAAGGTAGAGGTCGGCGTCACTGACGTGCCACTTGCCCCGGTACCAGGTGTCGTAACCGGCCGCGCGGAAGTAGTTCCCCATCGTGGGAACGGTCCATGGAGTCAGCCAGTAGGTGTCCTCCTCGATCGCGCTCTTCGCGGCACCCGTGGTTTGAGTGACGCCATGAAGTGACGGGTACTGGCCTGTCCAGAAGGAAGCGCGACTCGGTGCGCATGCGGTGGCCATGACGTGATGGTTTGTGAAGGCGAGGCCGTTATCCATGAGGGCGTTCTGGCCATGCAGCGCCTGCTTGCGCCAGAGGCCGAGTGCGCGTGATTCGAAGGGCACGGCCTGTCGCTGCTCATCAATCATGATGACGAGAAAGTTCGGACGTCGAGTAAGTCGTCCCCGAGGCCGAAAACTCGGCATGGGCTCGGCGGCCTCAGCAGATGAACTGAGAGCAGCCGCGGCGCCGGCCGCGGCTGTGGCAATACCGGCGCGTTGTAGCAACTGTCGCCGGCTCATCCCATTGAAAGTCGACTCGTCGTTCATGCGCACTCCTCGAGACGGGAGTGCAGAGGCTACGCCGTGCGGATAGCCGCGCCAAGTGCATTGAGTTGATTCATCAGGCGACTGGAGTCGCGCTTGGCGCCCAGCATCTCGAACACGTTCATCCGCGAAGTCAGCAGTGGGGTTGCCTCTGCCACTCCGGCGTCGGCAGCGGACTTTGCCGCGTCGAAGCGGCCGAGCGCCTTGGCGACCGCGGCTCGGTGAGCCGCTGTGGTGGTTGTGGCACGGATTGCGTTCACAGCAGTGTCAAGTCGAGTCATGGCGGCGTCGGCGTTGCTGATCAGGGTGGTGATGTGCGCACGTTCTTTCGCTGACAGCGTGCTGCCATATGTGTTCATGTACCCGTTGAGGAGGGACATCGCATCGTGGTGCCACGCCTGTGACTGCTGGGCCAGGGGCGATGCGGACGCGCCAGTGCTGGCGGAAGCTGTTGAGGCGACGCCGACGACTGCTGCACCGGTGAGCGCCAGCGTGGCCATCAGGGCAACGACGTGTCGACGCATCCCGATCAGACGCCCTGCATGACCTTTGCGTTCCCTCACCCGCCACCCACCTCTATCGTTGCCGACATGGTGCCTATCCACGAGCCGGACCCCGCGCAGACACCCGAGCCGATTCGCCAGCGCAACGTGCTCGGCAATCCTCTCGAGGTATGCAGTCTCGAACCGCTCACGGGGTTCTACCGCGACGGTTTCACGACCACCGGACCAGAGGACCTCGGTTCGCACACCGTCTGCGCCGTTGTCACAGCGGAGTTCCTCGAGCACCAGAAGTCCATCGGTAATGATCTTTCTACGCCCTACCCGCAGTACGGATTCCCGGGGCTTCAGCCGGGGGACCGCTGGGGAGTGTGTGCCGGGCGATGGCTGCAATCTTTTGAGGCGGGCATCACCTCGCCCGTGGTCATGGCCGCGACCAATGAGGCCGCCCTGACCATCGTTCCTCGCGAAGCCCTCCAGGAGTGCGCGGTGGATGTGCCCGACGACGTGTCCGCTCTTGAGTGATGCTCTCTCTCCGAGGCCAGTAGCCTTCCCCCGTGCTGCTATCTGACCGCGATATCAAGGCCGAGCTTGCCGCCGGCCGCGTCGGCCTCGAGCCCTACGACGAGGCGATGATCCAACCGTCCAGCATGGACGTGCGTCTGGATCGTTGGTTCCGGGTCTTTGAGAATCACAAGTACCCGCACATTGATCCCGCCATCGAGCAGCCAGACCTCACTCGCTTGATCGAGCCCGAGGGTGATGAGCCGTTCGTGCTGCACCCGGGTGAGTTCGTCTTGGGCTCGACCTATGAAGTCGTGACGTTGCCCGACGACATCGCAGGTCGCCTAGAAGGCAAGTCGTCACTGGGCCGTCTCGGTCTGCTTACGCACTCCACCGCTGGGTTCATCGACCCCGGGTTCAGTGGTCACGTGACGCTCGAACTTTCTAACGTCGCCAATCTTCCGATCATGTTGCATCCCGGGATGAAGATCGGGCAGCTGTGCTTGTTCCGGCTCTCGTCACCGGCCGAGCATCCGTACGGGTCCGCGCAGTACGGCTCGCGTTACCAGGGTCAGCGTGGTCCAACACCCAGTCGTTCGTTCGCGAACTTCCATCGCACTCAGATTTGACGCATCGATGATGCCGCCGGAGTCTGAGCTCGAGATCCTCGACTACTCCGACTTCGGTGTAGGCATCCGCTGGCTCGCGCAAAGACTGGTCGACGCTGACTGGATTCCCGACACGGTGCTCGGCGTGGTGCGCGGCGGACTTTTCGTCGCTGCGGGTCTGGCCTACGCACTTGACCTCAAGGACGTCCGACACGTCAACGTCGAGTTCTACACCGATGCGGGAGAGACTTTGCCGGCACCCGTGGTCGTAGGTGAACTCCCGTACCTCGCGGACCTCGGCGGCCGGCGGGTGCTCGTCGCTGATGACGCGGCCGACACTGGCGCCACGCTGCACTTCGTTCGAGACCTGCTGCCGGTGGATGCGGACGTGCGCG
>JBAWXR010000088.1:0-8535 GCA_037143955.1 Actinomycetes bacterium | reverse complement strand
ACCTATTACCGGTGAACTGCGCCCACTCCAGCAGTCCGTCATCGGCGATGAGCCGATCGAATTGCTCGGGAGGCACGAAGAAGTACTCACGGCCGTCCACCTCCCCCGGGCGCGGGGACCGCGTCGTCGCGCTGACCGAGAGCCAGATCGACGGCTCCCTCGTCAGCGCTTCCGCCACCACGGTGCTCTTTCCCACGCCCGACGGACCGGACACAACGATGAGTGGCCCCGTCATTGCGAGTGCTCCGATGAGAGGTGGGTGGGCGATGTCATGACGAGGCCAATGTCGACACGATGTCGCGCACGGCCGCTGCAGGATCGGACGCCGCCGTGATCGGTCGACCGATCACCAACAGGTCTGCTCCATCGGCCAGTGCCTGCGCGGGAGTCGCTACACGCTTTTGATCCCCGAGGTCTGCGCCAGCAGGACGGACACCGGGGGTGATGAGGACAACGTCCGCTCCGACCGCGGCTCGGATCGCTGCCACTTCTTGAGGCGAGCACACGATCGCGCCCGCACCTGCATTCACGGCACGTGTGGCCAGGCGCACAGCGGCTTGCGCTGGTGTACCGGCAATGCCGATGGCGCGCATGGCTGCTTCGTCGAGGGACGTGAGGATTGTTACGGCGGTAATGCGGGTATGTGGCAGAGCAGCAACTGCTGCCGCGATCATCTCTGACCCACCGGCCGCATGCACCGTGAGGAATGCTGGCTCCAGCGGAGCCACGGCCACAGCTGCACCGCCCACCGTGGCAGGTATGTCATGAAGCTTGAGATCGAGGAACACATCAACGCCACCCGCAGACGTTGCAGCGCGGCGAGCCGCATGCACGGCCTGAGCTCCGTCGCGACAGAAGACTTCAAGCCCCACCTTGACCGTGGTCACGAACGGCGCAACCGCCTCAACCCACTTCTCCAGCATCACCAGATCGGGGGCGTCGAGGGCCACTGCTATCGGTGCACGGGCCGTGAGATGACCCCTACTCGGTGATGAGGTCATCCTCACCTACTTCGGGGTCTTCGACCGGATCAGGACCACGATGGGCGTAGGAGATGGCATCGCTCAAACTGGTGAATCCGCGCGCAATGAGTTCCTGCTCAAGTTCATTATGAATGCGCATGGGCGACGAAGGATCGTTAAACACCACCGTGCCAACACTGACGGCATTGGCTCCCGCGAGGATGAACTCAAGTGCATCACGGCCGGTGCGCACACCGCCCATCCCCAGAATCGGCAGATCGGGAAACGCCTGACGGATCTGCCACACGCAACGAACGGCAACGGGACGAATGGCAGGACCCGAAAGTCCGCCGGTGACTCCGGCGAGGTGCGGGCGCATGGTGTCGGTGTTGATGACCATGCCCAGCAACGTGTTGATGACTGACACACCCGTGGCACCTGCACGCACAACCGCGTCGGCAATCTCAACGATGTCGGTCACATCGGGTGAGAGTTTGGCCATGATCGGCATTCGCGGATCTGTGTTGCGGCGCACCGCTTGGATGACGTTCGCCGCGAGATTGGGATCGCACGCGAACACCTGATTGCGGTTCTCGACATTGGGGCACGAGATGTTGACCTCGATGGCATCGATGCCCGGTGTCATGCGCAACTTGCTCGCAAGTTTGCCGAATTCGTCGACGCTTCCGCCGGCAATGGACACGATCGTGCGCGCGCCACGCTCGTTGAGCCATGCGAGGTCATGCTCGATAAACGAGTCGATGCCGGGGCCCTGAAGCCCGATCGAATTCAGCATTCCGCTGGGTGTTTCGGCCATGCGGGGTGTCGCACGACCCGAGCGAGCCTGCATCATCACGCTTTTGGTCACCACGGCACCGATCTGCGTGATATCAATGAAACCATCAAGTTCACGTCCAGCCGCGGCACACCCCGAGGCTGTGAGCATGGGACTGGGCATCTCCAGAGGGCCCAGCTTGGTGCTCATATTGATATGCGCAACCGGCCTGTCTCCACCGATGGGGCCGGTCGAGAACACTGCTCTCGTCATTAGTGACCCCTCTCCACTGGTGCGCCAAGCGTGTCCGGAGGAATGATGCCGATGTCGTTCCAGCGCACCCGGTCGCCTCGGAAGACCGGTCCCTCAGTGCAGGAGCGCAACATGCGCGTGACGCCATCGTCGCCGACGATGGGCAGAACACAGGTCATGCAGACGCCGATCCCGCACGCCATGGCTTCCTCTACTGCACATTGCGAGTACGCGCGGTAGTGAGCTGCGATCTCTGCGACAGCCGCCAGCATGGGCATCGGACCGCATGCATAGACCACGGGAGCGTCTGACTTCTCCATCAAGGCCGGAAGAACGTCGGTTACGCGACCCTTGGTGCCCATACTGCCGTCGTCGGTTGTGGTCGTGACGCTGGTGGACACACGCTTGAGTTCCAACGTTGCGAAGAGCTTCTCCTCTGTGGAAGCACCCACGATTACGTCGACCCGACACCCGCGTTCACGCAGGTGTTCGGCCAGCATGAACAGTGGCGCCGTGCCGTAGCCGCCGCCCACCAGGACACAGTTGACCTTCTCCTTGGGGAGCACGAAGGGACGCCCCAGCGGTCCCACGATGTCGAGCGCGTCGTGCCTGCGCCGTTCTGCGAGCCATCGGGTTCCGTTGCCCTGAACGCCAACAACAATATCCAGGGTGCCTCCGAACACACCTCGCGACTGCACCTGATGGATCGCAAAGGACCGCCGCAGGAGGAGGGCTGACTCCTCGCCGCCGATACTGAGCGTCACGAAGTGACCCGGGCGGGTGATCTCTGTGATCCCCGGCGCCGTCAATGACAGCACGTGGTAACTGCCTGAACGACGGACGTCCAGTACCTCACTCTTGACCTGAATCGGCACGCCTAGATCCTCTGCTTGTCTCGGAGCACTGCGAGGTCACGAGCATGCTCTTGTAGGGAGCGCACCCCGAGATCTCCTGATTGCAACGCATCTATTCCCTGAACTGCTGCCGCCAACCCTTGAACCGTGGTGATGCAGGGAACACCCTTGATCACCGCAGCCGTGCGAATCTCGTAGCCGTCCACCCGGGGCCCCACGCCGTACGGGGTGTTGACAATGAGGTCGATCTCCCCCGCCATGATGGCATCAACCGTCGTGGGTTGGCCCTGTGGACCTCGACCTTCGTGCTGCTTACGCAGCACTTCGGCGACGACGCCATTGCGTCGAAGAACTTCCGCGGTGCCATCGGTGGCCAGAATTCGAAAGCCAAGATCAGCGAGGCGCTTGATGGGGAAAATCGCCGCACGCTTGTCGCGGTTGGCTAACGACACGAAGGCGGTGCCAGAGGTAGGCAGCCCTCCGGAATAGGCCGCATCCTGGGACTTCGCGAACGCGATTCCGAACGAGTCATCGATGCCCATCACTTCGCCCGTCGAGCGCATCTCAGGTCCCAGCACGGTGTCGACCCCATGGAATCGACCAAAGGGCAATACCGCTTCCTTGACACACACGGCTGCGCCCACCGGCATCGTGCCCCCGTCACCCTGCTCGGGCAGCACTCCGACCGCACGCAGGTGGGCAATGCTCTCGCCCACCATGACGCGCGCCGCTGCCTTGGCTACCTGTACCGCCGTAGCCTTGGATACAAAGGGCACGGTTCGTGATGCACGCGGGTTTGCCTCGAGCACATACAGAACATCGCCGGCCAGCGCGTACTGAACGTTGAGCAAGCCCCGCACACCAACGCCCTCGGCAATCGCTCGAGTGGAAGCACGGATCCGTTCCATGTCCGTGGCTCCCAGGGTGATCGGCGGGAGCGCGCAGGCCGAGTCACCCGAATGGATTCCGGCTTCTTCAATGTGCTCCATGACACCTGCGAGGTAGAGCTCGCTACCGTCAAACAGCGCGTCAACATCGATTTCGATCGCGTCATCAAGAAAGCGATCCACAAGAACCGGATGCTCGGAATTGATATCGGTCGAGCGGAGCAGGTAGTCGGCAAGCATCTCGTCGTCGTACACGATCTCCATACCTCGGCCGCCGAGCACGTATGACGGACGCACGAGTACGGGGTATCCGACCGCTTGTGCAATGGCTTGGGCCTCATCGAAGGATCGTGCGGTCCCATGCTTGGGTGCTGGAAGTCCGGCTTCGTGAAGCACTCGACCGAAGGCGCCGCGCTCCTCGGCTAGGTGGATGGACTCAGGACTCGTGCCGATGATCGGCACACCGGCGTCCTTCAATCGCTGCGCCAGTCCCAGGGGCGTCTGACCGCCGAGCTGCACAATGACGCCCACGAGCGTGCCTGCGCCCTGCTCGGCGTGAACAACCTCCAGAACATCCTCGAGCGTCAGCGGCTCGAAGTAGAGGCGGTCAGAGGTGTCGTAGTCGGTGGACACGGTCTCAGGATTGCAGTTGATCATGATGGTTTCGTAGCCACACTCACGAAGTGCCATCGCGGCGTGAACGCATGAGTAGTCGAACTCAATACCCTGACCGATGCGGTTGGGACCCGAGCCCAGAATGATCACCTTGTTGCGCTGACTCGGTGCAACCTCGGTCTCCTCGTCATAGGACGAATAGTGATACGGCGTCTGTGCCGCAAACTCCGCCGCGCACGTGTCGACCGTCTTATAGACGGGACGCACCCCGAGCGAGTAGCGAAGGGCTCTGACCTCCGCTTCTGTCATGTCTCGCAGGAGGGCAATCTGGCGATCAGAGAAGCCCATGCGCTTGGCGTTCCGCAGCACGCGGTGATCAAGCTCGTCGGCATGGCGCACCGCGTCGGCGTGTTCATTGATCTGTGCAATCTGGTCGAGGAACCACGGGTCGATCCGTGTCGCCGCTTCGACCTGGTCGATCGTGGCGCCGGCCCAGAGGGCCTGCTGCACCAGAGACAGACGGCCATCATGCGGCCTACGCATGTGATCAAGGAGGGTTGGA
The DNA here is from genome assembly GCA_037143955.1 of Actinomycetes bacterium. Classification (GTDB taxonomy): domain Bacteria; phylum Actinomycetota; class Actinomycetes; order S36-B12; family S36-B12; genus JBAWXR01. Next base: position 3,628 of record JBAWXR010000088.1, on the reverse strand, counting down.
ACATCAACAACATCGCGCGATGCCGGCCACGAGAAGATCGCCTCGGGCCGTTCCAGCGACCGCAGGGCCTTCTGCAGAGCCTCCGCGAAATTGCGGCCAATGGCCATGGCCTCGCCCACGCTTTTCATCGTCGTGGTCAGTGTCGTATCCGCCTGCGGGAACTTCTCGAATGCGAACCTAGGCACCTTGACCACGATGTAATCGAGTGTGGGCTCAAACGACGCCGGAGTCTGCTTGGTGATGTCGTTGGCGATCTCGTCGAGTGTGTAGCCGATAGCCAGCCGTGCGGCAATCTTGGCGATGGGGAATCCGGTGGCCTTGGAGGCCAATGCGGAGGAGCGCGATACTCGCGGGTTCATCTCGATCACGATCATGCGGCCATCGGCAGGATTGATAGCGAATTGGATATTGCACCCGCCGGTGTCGACGCCGACCGCGCGGATGATCTCGATGCCCACATCGCGCATGTGCTGGAACTCGCGGTCGGTCAGGGTGACCGACGGTGCCACAGTGATGGAGTCGCCGGTGTGCACACCCATGGGGTCGAGGTTCTCAATGGAGCAAACCACGACGACGTTGTCGTGATGATCGCGCATGAGCTCTAACTCGTATTCCTTCCAGCCGATGATCGACTCCTCGAGGAGGATCTCGGTCGTAGGACTGGCCTGGAGGCCAAGACCAGCGATGCGGCGCAGATCGTCCTCGTTATAGGCAATTCCCGATCCGGCGCCACCCATCGTGAACGATGGGCGAACGACAACCGGGTAGCCAAGATCACCCACCGCGCTCAGGCACTCCGCCAGGCTATGGCAGACGGCGGACCGGGCGCTCTCGGCACCGATGGTGGCGACGATCTCGCGGAAACGCTCGCGGTTCTCGCCGCGCTCGATGGCCTCCACGTTTGCCCCGATGAGTTCGACGTTGTACTTCTCTAAGACGCCATTGCGGTGCAGGGCCATCGCAGCGTTGAGCGCCGTCTGGCCACCGAGCGTCGGCAGCAGTGCATCGGGGCGCTCTTTGGCGATGATGCGCTCGACGAACTCCGGCGTGATGGGTTCAACATAGGTCGCGTCGGAGAACTCGGGGTCGGTCATGATCGTGGCCGGATTGGAATTAACCAGAACCACCCGCAAGCCCTCGTCTCGAAGCACACGGCACGCCTGGGTACCCGAATAATCGAATTCACACGCCTGACCGATGACTATCGGACCGGACCCAATCACCATGACGGTACGAATATCTGCGCGACGTGGCATCAGCGCACCCCCGCCATGAGACTCGCAAATTCGTCGAAGAGTCCGTCACTGTCATGCGGTCCGGCCGCGGCCTCGGGGTGGTACTGAACACTGAAGGCTGGAACATCAATGCACCGCAGGCCCTCGACCACATCGTCGTTGAGACACACATGACTCACCTGCGCCTTGCCGAAGGCGGAATCAAACACTCCCCCGCGTGGTGCATCCACGGCAAAGCCGTGGTTATGCGCCGTGATCGCCACTCGCCCTGTGGCAAGGTCTTTGACCGGCTGATTGATGCCTCGATGCCCGAAGCGCAACTTGTAGGTGCCCAAGCCGAGCGCGCGCCCCAGAATCTGATTGCCGAAGCAGATCCCAAAAACCGGAATGCGATCGGCGAGGAACTGCGACATCAACGCCACAGCATCATCGGCGGTTGCCGGGTCGCCTGGCCCGTTGGAGAAGAACACGCCATCGACACCGAGCGCGCGGATGTCGTCCGCCGACGTATGTGCCGGCACGACGTGCACGTCCATTCCTCGCTGGGCCATCCGATGGGGCGTCATCGCTTTGATGCCAAGGTCGATCGCCGCGACACGGAAGTGCCGTTCGCCGATAGCCGGCACCACGTAGGGCTGGGTTGTCGTGACATCGGCCGTGAGATCCGCGCCCACCATGGCCGGACTCGCGTGGACGTGCGCGAGCAGAGAGGACACACTTTCGAAAGCAGCGTCGCCGCTGAAGATTCCTACACGCATGGCACCGCGGTCACGAAGGTGGCGGGTGAGCGCCCGAGTATCAATGCCGCTGATTCCCACAATGCCTTGGTCTTTCAGATCATGATCAAGCGTGCGCTGCGCCCGCCAATTAGAGGAGATGCGCGCAGGATCGCGAACCACGTATCCAGCGACCCAGATGCGACCGGACTCCTCATCCTCGGTGTTCATGCCGGTATTGCCCACATGCGGTGCGGTCATCACGACCACTTGGCGGTGATACGACGGGTCCGTGAGCGTCTCCTGGTAACCGGTCATTCCGGTGCTGAACACAGCTTCGCCAAAAGTCGTACCCACGGCACCGTAGGCATCCCCGACCATTGTGCGGCCGTCCTCGAGGACGAGCACGGCGGGCTGATTCACGGAACTCCCTGTCACAGTCACGACCGACTCCCGGCCACAGCACTATCCAACACAACGGCACCGTCTATCACCGTGGGGCGTCCATCCTTGACGACGTGCACGACTCTGCCGGGTAGCTGCATTCCCGCATACGGGGTGTTGCGACTTTTAGACGCCAGCTCCGTGGGCTGCACCGTCCACATCTGGGTGGGATCCACCAGGGTGATGTTGGCAATCGAACCACCCTGCAAGGAGCCCCCGTGCCGGGTCGCTCGCCCAATGCGGGCTGGTGCCACTGACATGCGGTCGGCCACCGCCGCCCAGTCCATTCGGCCAGAGTTGACCATGGTGTCGATAACCACGCTCAGCGCCGTTTGAAGACCGAGCATGCCAAACGAGGCCGCCCCCCACTCGCAGTCCTTGTCCTCATGCGCATGCGGAGCATGGTCGGTCGCGACGATGTCGATGGTGCCGTCGGCTAGTCCTTCACGAAGCGCTTCGACGTCCTCGGCACGGCGCAGTGGCGGATTGACCTTATACACCGGGTCGTAACTTCGCACGAGTTCCTCGGTGAGCAGGAGGTGATGCGGAGTGACCTCGGCCGTGACATCAATTCCGCGAGCCTTCGCCCACCGAATGATGTCCACCGAACCGGCCGTCGAGACGTGACACACATGTAACCGTGACCCAACGTGATGCGCGAGAAGGACATCGCGGGCAATGATCGACTCCTCTGCGACCGCGGGCCAGCCGGTGAGACCGAGAACTCCACTGAGAACACCCTCGTTCATCTGGGCACCCTCGGTTAGTCGGGGTTCTTGAGCGTGCTGGGCAATAACGCCGTCGAACGCTTTGACGTATTCCAATGCGCGGCGCATGAGAGCGGCATCCCAGACGCACTTACCGTCGTCGCTGAACACACGCACCTGCGCTGCGGAGGTGGCCATGGCACCCAACTCGGCGAGGTGGCTGCCGGCCAGGCCCACCGTGACGGCACCGACCGGATGAACGTCAACAAGTCCTGACTCGCGACCCAATCGCCAAACCTGCTCGACCACGCCTGCAGTGTCGGCAACCGGATCGGTATTGGCCATCGCGAACACGGCGGTGTATCCACCGAGTGCCGCGGCACGTGCACCGGTCGCCACAGTTTCGGCATCTTCGCGTCCCGGCTCGCGCAGATGCGTGTGTAGATCCACCAGACCAGGCAGGGCGACGAGCCCGGTGCCGTCAAGAACCTGCGAGCCTGCACCGTGCCCTGAACCCTGACCTGCA
>JBAWXR010000087.1:0-8550 GCA_037143955.1 Actinomycetes bacterium | reverse complement strand
CCCAGGAGAGCCCCGCGCGCAAGTGCCGCCGCCGCCTCGGCTACCGATGGTGACGAGGAGCGCGTGACCTCTTCATGTGCCGCTTCCACCGTCAGGTACAGGTTGGTGCCGGTATCGCCGTCGGGCACGGGAAACACATTGAGGGCGTCTATGTCCTGCCGGGCCTCACCCAGGGCCTGGAGGGCCCGTTCGGCCCACTCCCGGACCAGCCCGGCGGTTACGGCCGTCGGCACGAGAGGACCGTACCCTCCATTTGGGTGTAACCGTGCCTCTCGGGTAGCCTTTCGCGACGCGGCTCTCGCCGCCAATCAATTCGAGTCCTGGAGAGTGCACTGTGGCTGCCACCTGCGATATCTGCGGCAAGAGCCCCAGCTTCGGCTATGCCGTCTCTCACTCCCACCGCCGCACCAAGCGCCGCTGGAATCCCAATATCCAGCGCGTGCGCACGCTTGTCGGTCGTACCCCCAAGCGCCAGAACGTGTGCGCCGCGTGCCTCAAGGCCGGCAAGGTCGTCCGCGGCTAGTCGCGTGCGCTCGACCCAGGGCTAGCGCCCACCCTGCCTAACCGGCGAAATGCCGATGGCCACCATGCTCGGTTGCTCGAACTCCGTCTACGACAACGCCCGGTTCGTCCGAGGCCTCCACCGTCCCTAGCACCATGAATGACTCCGGCACCGCGCTTCCCGCTGGGAAGGTTGCCAGCAGGGCGTGGTCCTCGCCCCCGTGCAAGGACCACTCGCGTGGATCCACGTGATACGCCGCGGCTGTAGCCGCCATCTGCTCGGGCACCTCAAGCACGGACGAATCAAGAGACATGACCACCCCGGAGGCCTGCGCCACGTGCCGGGCATCGGCGACCAGCCCGTCGCTGACGTCGATCATCGACGTGGCCCCGGCGATTGCCGCCGCAACCCCGGCGGCATACGGCGGTGTGGGACACCGCTGCGCGTCGACCAGAACCTTGGGCGACCGGAATCCTCGCGACAGCAGCGCCAGACCGGCCGCGGCCCAGCCCACGCGTCCCGCCAGGGCAATCACATCACCCGGCTTCGCACCAGATCGCAGTACCGGCGCTCGGCCAGCGAGGGCACCGAGCACGGTGACGCTGATGACGATCTGCGCTGCCTGAACAACATCACCACCCACGAGCACGGCTCCGGCTTCCTGCGCCTCCTCGCGCAGACCCGCGGTGCAACTGAGCGCCCAGGCAGCGGGAAGATCTGCTGGAGCGCCGAAGCCCACGACCAGAGCCACGGGTCGCGCACCCATGGCCGCAAGGTCAGCGAGTGCAGCGGCCGCAGCTTTACGGCCCACATCAATCGGGGTTGACCAGTCGCGCCGGAAGTGGCGCCCTTCCACGAGCATGTCGACAGAGATGACACTGCGACCATCGGATGTCACCAACACGGCCGCATCGTCACCGGTGCCCACCACGACCTCGGCGGACGTCGGCAGGTCCTGTGTGATGCGTTGAATAAGTCCGAACTCGCCCAGATCGGCAAGCGACCCGACGTCGCTCATGCCAGTCCTGTCCCGCGATGCAATGCATCGTCCACCAGCCCATTGACCAACGTGCGGTAGTCGACTCCGCTTGCGGCCCACATCCGGGGAAACATGCTGATCGACGTGAATCCCGGCATGGTGTTGAGCTCGTTGATGAGCACCTCACGTCCGCGTATGAACACGTCGACTCTCGCAAGGCCAGCGCAGTCCAACGCCTCGAATGCCGCGAGTGCGAGTTCTTGCACGCCAGCCTCGAGGGCCGGATCCAATTCCGCGGGAACAACAAGACTCGCAGAGTCATCCAAGTACTTGGCGGCAAAGTCATAGAACTCGTGATCCGCACCAACAACAATCTCGGCGCACCGACTGGCCTGTGGCGTGCCGTCAGATCCGACCAAAACTGCGCACTCGATCTCTCGCATGTCGGAGATCGCAGCCTCGACGATGACGCGCGGATCATGGGTTCGCGCTTCCTCTATCGCCGCGCGGAGTTCCGATGTGCCATGGACCTTGGTGATCCCCCGGGAAGATCCGGCCCTCGCTGGCTTGACGAACACCGGCAGTCCTAGGTCCGCAACCCGTGCCATCGCGATGTCGGGACGCTCCCGCCAGTCGCGGTCGGAGATCATCACCCAGTCCCCCACCGGAAGCCCCGCGGATCGCAACGCGGCCTTCATGTGCCCCTTGTCCATGGAGATCGCCGACGACAGCACACCCGAGCCGACATAGGGCACCGAATACATCTCCAATAGGCCCTGAACAGTGCCGTCCTCGCCCCAGGGGCCGTGCAGCACAGGGAACACAACATCCACCTGCAACACCGCTGAGATATCCACTGGCGAGGCCGCGTCATCGACATGCGGAAGTGCACCGTCGAGCACGAGAAGAGAATCCAGATCCGCGGTACCACCCACCCATGCACCATCTCGCGTGATACCCACGATGGTGATGTCATGGCCGTCGAGGGCATCAACTATCGATCGAGCACTGATGCAGGAGATCTCATGCTCACTGCTACGGCCGCCGACGAGGACAGCGATGCGGGTCACGGGGTGACGTTAGCCGTCCGCCCGGCGGCTAAGGTCAAGGCATGTCGGAGTGGTCCCGAGAAACCATTGTTGTCACGGCCGGACGGCCTGCCCCAGAGCCCGATGCCCCGCTCAATACCCCGATCGTTCCCGCGTCCTCCTTCCACGCCGGCGGACCCATGGAATACGCACGCGAGGCTGCTCCTACGTCTCTCGCGCTCGAAGAGGCCATCGGCGCTCTCGAGACAGGCATCGCCACGGTGTACTCATCGGGGATGGCGGCTGCCAATGCGGCTATGGATCTGGTTCCCATGGGGGGCACGGTTGTCGCACCAAGCGCCGCCTATACCGGCGTTGCTGTTCGGCTTCGCGAGTTGCACGCCATTGGCCGCATTGATCTGCGCATCGTGGAGGCCGACGACACCGCTGCGATTTCCCGAGCCGTCATCGGAGCGCACCTCCTGTGGTTGGAGTCGCCCACCAATCCGTTGATGCAGGTCGCCGACCTACCAGCCTGCATCGCGTCAGCACATGCAGCGGGCGCGATCGTGCTGGTGGACAACACGTTTGCCACGCCCATCCTGCAACGGCCGCTGGAGATGGGCGCCGACATCGTCATGCACAGTGTCACCAAGGCACTGTCTGGGCATTCTGATCTGCTGCTCGGCGCTCTGGTCACACGCGATGCAGATCGTGCACAGGCGTTCGCTTCTCGCCGGGTGCTGCTTGGCGCGGCTCCAAGCGCGTTCGACTGCTACCTGGCCCTTCGCGGGATGCGCACTCTTGCTATTCGAGTTCAGCGGGCCGAACACAATGCAAAGTACGTCACCGACCGCCTCGCCGAACACCCGTGCGTTGACGTCGTGCGATACCCCGGCTGGGGAACGATGGCGTCGATCGAGGTGCGCGGCGGCAAAGACGAGGCCGATGCGGTGTGCACACGAGCCAAGCTGTGGACATATGCCACGAGCCTGGGTGGTGTCGAGTCACTGCTCGAACGACGCCGCCGTTGGCCTCTGGAGAGTCCCACTGTGCCGGAGTCGCTGATCCGCCTGTCGTTCGGCATCGAGCAGGACGTCGACCTTTGGGCGGATCTCGATGCCGCCCTTCGCGGCTGATTCGTCAGGCTTCTTCAGCGAGCTCGGACTTGGTGTCGCGTGACATCAGCGCCGACCCGATTTCGCGGGGCGAACGCCCATGGTGCAGGACCGCAACAACCTGTTCAGTGATGGGCATATCCACCCCATGCGTGTGACCCAACTCCAAAATTGGCTGGCACGACTTGAATGCCTCGCAGGTCTGCTTCGTCAGCGCAATGGTCTCGCCGACCGACCGTCCCTGACCCAGATTCACTCCGAAAGTGCGATTGCGCGACAGCGGCGACTGGCACGTGGCCACCAGATCGCCTACCCCAGCCAGCCCTTGGAACGTCAGCGGGTCGGCTCCCAGCGCCATTCCCAGTCGCGACATCTCGGCCAAACCGCGCGTCATGAGGGATGCCTGGGTGTTTTCGCCCAGTCCCATCCCGACCGCCATGCCATTGGCCAGCGCGATGACGTTCTTGACGGCACCACCAATCTCGGTACCGACAACGTCGGTCGACCAATACGGCCGGAAGTAGTCGGTTGTGCAGGCATCCTGGAGACGCTGCGCACTGGTGGCATCGACGCACGCCACGGTCGTAGCCGTGGGTTGACGTTCAGCAATCTCTCGAGCGAGGTTGGGGCCCGACACAACCGCAACACGATCAGCCGCGACGTTGGCCACTTCGCAGATGACCTCGCTCATGCGCCTGGTCGTGTTGATCTCAATCCCTTTGATGAGACTGACGACGACAGCCTCAGCGGGAATGAGCGTCCCCCACTGTTCGAGGTTGGTCCGCAGAACTTGGGCTGGCAGCGCCAGCACCACAAGGTCGGCTCCAGCAAGCGCTTCTGCAGCATCAGTGGTGGCCTGGATGCGCTTGGGTAACGCAATCCCCGGATGGAAAGTCTCATTGCGATGGCGTTCGGCGATGTCTGTGGCGACACTCTCGTCGCGGCCCCACACCACGACATTGCTGCCAGCATCGGCCAGCACCATGGCGAAGGCGGTCCCCCACGAGCCACTGCCCATGATCGCGGCGCGCGTGGTCATGAGGCCAACCTAGGCCACTGGCTCCTCATCGGCACCCGTCGTCGGCTGAGCCGCGCTGTCGAGTGACGCGTCGACCACCGGGATGGAGCCTTGAACCTTGCCGGATCGGAAGACGAATCGCCTCGCCGGGGCGGGCTCGCCCCGAATCTCAGACTCCAGCGCGGTAATGGCATCCATAAGTCGATTGGTGCCGATCGTCAATGTCTCCGTCGTGAGCGGACGACCCACCAGGTCGGTCAGATCCACGGGATCACCCACCGAGATTCGCATCAGTTTGCGCGGGAGGAGCCGGAACTCCTTGACGTAGGGGCGCATGACTTCTTGAGGCCCCCACTGCGCCACGGGGTACAGCGGGCGACCTGAAGCCAGCGCGAGGCGCACCGCACCCGTCTTGCCCTTCATGGGCCACAGATCAGGGTCTCGCGTCACCGTTCCCTCGGGGTACACCACGACGCACTCGCCCTTGTCCAGTGCCGTGAGCGCATCGCGGATCGCATGCACCGCTTCGGTCGACTCTCGGTAGACCGGGATCTGACCTGCGTTACGGACGATCGCGCCGATCACCGGGATCCGCATGATGCCTTCTTTTGCGAGGAACCTCGGGGGGCGATCGCACTCCCACAGGAGGTAGGACACCACCATGGGATCCACATACGAGATGTGATTGGCCGCGACGATGATGCCACCCTGCGCCTCAAACAGCTTCTCGCGCCCGACCCAGTCCCATCGAAATCCGAACCGCATAATCGGGTAGAGCACCACGACGGCAAGCCGGTACGCCGCACCAAGATGTGCGCGTCGCCTGACATAGGGCAACCTGTCCACGCGACCTCCTTCCTACGCTGCGAGGATAGCCGGATGCCGTGGTCCGCAGTGGTTCCCGTGAAGTCTCTGGCTGCGGCCAAGTCTCGGTTGGCGGCGCGCGTGGCTAGCGAGGATCTCGCATTCGCTTTTGCCCAGGACACGATCAGTGCATTGCTGTCGAGTCGCCTCGGCGCTCGTGTCATCACTGCGACACCCGATCCGCTCGTATCGCGCTGGGCACGGGCGGCCGGTGCGGAGATTTTCGACGACACGGACTATCCGGGAATCAATGCCGCCGCAGCAGCCGCGGCTGCCACGTGCATCCCAGAGCGTGATGACGTCGTGATTGTTCTCGCCGACCTCCCATGTCTCACGCGCGAGTCACTTGAACAGGTACTGGACGCGGCAAGGGCACACCCTGTGAGCTTCGTCGCCGATGCCGACGGCACCGGCACGACGATGTGGTGCGCGATATCTGGCGAGCCCGTCGCATCACACTTCGGACCGCACTCACGCGCGGCACACATTCAGGCGGGTGCAGCAGACCTCGCGGCCTCTGGCGATTCAGCGCGCTGGGCGCGAGTACGGCTCGATGTCGACACCGAGGACGATCTCACTCACGCGTTGGCATTGGGCGTTGGGGCGGCGACACGACGAACCCTGTCCACGGTGGTCACAACCGTCTCGTGCGATGACCTCCAGGTCGTCGTCATCGACGAAGCAGGTCACACCACGTCGCTACATCGCGACCAGCTCGACGCCATGATCCAGGCGAGACCTGGGCAGCGACTGCTGATGCACGCCGATCGACTCACCTTTCCTTGATCGGCATGGGTTCTGGGACACCGACATGACCGAGGGCCCCCACCACCTGAGTGAGGGCCCTCGCTGTCGGGGAAGGGTGGTGCCAATGACTACTTCTTGGTGGTCTTCTTCGCGGTCTTCTTGGCAGCGGCCTTCTTGGCGGGTGCAGCCTTCTTCGCAGCAGCCTTCTTGGCGGGCGCAGCCTTCTTCGCAGCAGCCTTCTTAGCCGGTGCAGCCTTCTTGGCAGGTGCAGCCTTGCTCACGATCTTCTTTGCACCCGAGACGACGGCCTTTAACTCAGCGCCGGGACGGAACTTCGGAAGCTTCGTGGCGCGGATCTGGACAGCCTCGCCCGTGCGCGGATTGCGGCCGGTGCGTGCCTTACGAGCCTGAGCCTCGAAAACGCCAAAGCCACTGACGGCAACCTTCTCGCCGCGGACTACAGCCTTCTTGGTCTCCTCAATAAATGCTTCGACGATGTCGGTGACCTCGCGCTTGCTTTGTCCGAGGCGCTCAGCAACTGCGTCGATCAGTTCAGCCTTATTCACGAAAACCCCTCCGGAGGGTGACAGTGCCGGCCGGGTGGCCAACGCCCGAACCCCAACCCGCGTCACCGGAGCGGACGACACCCGACGCGCCGAAAATACGTTGCAGGGCAACGCAGAATCGAAATCAGACGGTTGTGGGCTTAAAAGAAGGCCGCTTGGCCTCAAATGCTGTGATGTCCGTCTCTGACGTCAGCGTGATGCCGATGTCGTCTAAGCCCTCCATCAGGCGCCAGCGCACATAGTCGTCAACGTCGAATGGCGCCACAAGCTCACCCGCGCGGATTTCCCGCGCGTCAAGGTCCACGGTGATCGCGGTCGTGGGATCGGCCTCGATGATCTCCCACAACTTCTCTGTTGTCTCTTGTGGCACCTGAGCCGTCAGCAAACCGCCCTTGCCGGAATTCCCCCGGAAAATGTCGGCAAAGCGAGAGGAGATGACGACCTTGAAGCCGAAATCCTGCAGTGCCCACACCGCGTGCTCCCGCGAAGAACCGGTGCCGAAGTCCGGCCCAGCGACCAAAATGGTCACGCCTTGATACTGCGGCTGGTTGAGGACGAACGCAGGATCCTTGCGCCAGGACGAGAACAGTCCGTCCTCAAACCCATGACGGGTGATGCGCTTGAGGTACTCCGCCGGAATGATCTGGTCGGTGTCGACGTTGCTGCGACGCAGTGGCACGGCGCGGCCGGTGTGCACGGTGAAGGCTTCCATCACGACTCCTATCAGGCCACGGGGGTGAGATCGGCGGGAGAGGCAAGGTGCCCGGAGACAGCGGTGGCAGCGGCCACGGCCGGTGACACGAGGTGCGTGCGACCACCCGGACCCTGTCGACCTTCAAAGTTGCGGTTGGACGTCGACGCACTGCGCTCGCCCGGCGCCAATTTGTCGGGGTTCATCGCCAGACACATGGAGCAGCCCGCATCGCGCCAATCCGCACCGGATGCGGTGAAGATCGCGTCCAGTCCCTCAGCCTCGGCCTGCTGCTTCACGCGCACGGACCCCGGAACGATCATCATGCGCACCGATGATGCGACTTTACGGCCGTCGAGCACCGCGGCGACAGCACGCAGATCCTCGATGCGGCCATTGGTGCACGAGCCAACAAACACCGTGTCGACGCTGATGTCTCGCAGAGGCATGCCTGGCGTGAGGTCCATGTACTCCAGCGCGCGCTCGATCGCTGCTCGATCGACTTCGTCCTTGGCATCTGCCGGTGACGGCACCGACCCCGACAGCGGCAGGCCTTGACCTGGATTGGTGCCCCATGTAACAAACGGCGCGAGTGAGGACGCATCGATCACGACTTCAGCATCGAAGGTGGCATCCGCATCGGTGGGCAGCGTCTTCCAGTACGCCACGGCCGCATCCCAGTCGGCGCCCTGAGGTGCACGTGGACGACCTTTGAGGTACTCGAACGTTGTGTCATCGGGGGCAACCATGCCGGCGCGCGCGCCCGCCTCGATGGACATGTTGCACAGGGTCATGCGGCCTTCCATCGACAGGTCGCGAATGGCTGAGCCGCGGTACTCCAGCACGTAGCCCTGTCCGCCGCCGGTACCGATGGTGGCGATTACGGCGAGCGTGATGTCCTTGGCGGTGACGCCGGGCGGCAGAGTGCCGTCGACAGTGATGGCCATGGTCTTGAACGGCTTGAGCGGCAGGGTCTGCGTGGCGAGCACATGCTCAACCTCACTGGTGCCGATGCCGAAGGCCAATGCACCGAAAGC
>JBAWXR010000086.1:0-8574 GCA_037143955.1 Actinomycetes bacterium | reverse complement strand
TAGGTGGGTTCGGCCATGGCGACGAGCCTAGTGCGCATCCGTCGACGTGACCTGTGCCTGAAGGCGTCCGGCTGCCACCCGAATGTCGAGCAGATCACCCGCTGACGCGTCGCTGCCTGACCGCACGATGGATCCGTCTGGTGCCAGAACGATCGCGTAGCCCCGTTCGAGTGTGGCTGCGGGGCTGAGTGCGCGCACCCGTGCTGCGAGGTGAGTGATGTCATTGTGGGCGGCATCCACACGAGACGTGACGATGACTCGAGCCCGTGATCGTCGGCTCTCGAGGGCGACCACTTCACGATCAAGGAGGTTGCGCACGACAGAGGAAGTTCGTTGACGCAGCCGAGCAACTGCCTCGATCTGTTCGGCCAACGACGGCACGACGCGCTTGGCTGCATCGGTGGGCGTAGAGGCACGCAGGTCTGCAACGTAATCGACCAATGGGGCATCTTGCTCATGCCCAATGGCACTGACGATCGGCGTGCGACAGGCGGCGACGGCACGCACGAGAGCCTCGTTACTAAACGGAAGGAGGTCCTCGACGCTTCCGCCACCGCGCGCCAGGATGATGACATCGACATCGGGTATCGCCTCGAGCTCGCTGAGCGCACCCATCACCGCAGAGACAGCCTGAGTTCCCTGGACTGGGACCTCGCGAATCTCAAATGCCATACCGGGCCAGCGTTCACGTGCATTGACAAGGACGTCCTCCATTGCCGCACTCGCACGCCCACAGATGAGGCCGATGCGACGGGGCAGGAACGGCAGCGACTTCTTGCGCGAGGGTTCGAACAGGCCCTCAGCAGCCAGCGTCGCGCGCAGTCGTTCGAGTTGTTCGAGTAGTTGTCCCAATCCCACGGCACGGATTTCGCGTGCCCGCATCGACAGGCTGCCGCGCCCGGTATAGAAATCTGCGCGCGCATTGACGAGCAGCCGCTGCCCCTCGGCAAGTGGAGGCTCCAGTCGGCCAATGACGGAGACGTCGGCCATGACGGTCAAGGACATGTCGGCGTCGGTGTCGCGAAGCACGAAATAGTGGTTGCGCGCTCCTGGGCGGGGCCGGTACTCAGCCACCTGACCGTCGATCCAGACGGTGCCGAGGCGGCCGATCCAGTCGGCCAGCATGCGGGAGACGGTGCGTACCGGCAGCGGTTCCTCGGGGCTGGACTCCTGCGCCATGGCCGGAGCCTACGTCGGCACTTACGATGGGGCTATGACAGCCGCGAAGAAGGTCCTGCTTGCCGCACCCCGCGGGTATTGCGCTGGAGTCGATCGCGCGGTCGAGACTGTCGAGAAGGCCCTCGAGCTCTATGGGGCTCCGGTGTATGTGCGCAAGGAAATCGTCCACAACAAGTTCGTGGTGCAGTCCTTGCAGAAGCGTGGTGCGATCTTTGTCGACGAAGTCGCCGAGATCCCCGAGGGATCAACCGTCGTCTTCTCTGCGCACGGAGTCGCCCCCGAGGTGCACACCGATTCCGCAGATCGCGGCCTGAAGACCATTGACGCAACGTGCCCGTTGGTGACCAAGGTTCATGCCGAAGCCCGACGCTTTGCGAGCGAGGGTTACCAGATCCTCCTGGTGGGTCATGAGGGTCACGAAGAAGTTGTGGGCACGATGGGTGAAGCACCCGATGTCATGACCTTGGTGCAGGACCCTGCGCACGCGAGCACGGTGGAGATCAAGGACCCAGATCGCCTCGTCTGGCTCTCGCAGACGACCTTGTCCGTCGACGAAACAATGTCGACCGTCGACACCCTGCGGCAGCGTTTCCCCTCTCTCATCAGTCCGCCGAGCGATGACATCTGCTACGCCACTCAGAATCGTCAGGGTGCGGTCAAGGCGATTGCGGAGCGTTGCGACGTCATGATCGTCGTGGGCTCAGGTAACTCCTCCAACTCTGTCCGACTTCGTGAAGTGGCACTCGAGGCTGGTGCGTCAACGTCCTATCGAGTTGACTTTGCTGACGAGCTCGACGAGTCCTGGTTCGCGGATGCAGCTGTGGTGGGCCTGACCAGTGGAGCCTCGGTGCCAGAGCTGCTCGTCGACGAGGTTCTCGTGTGGTTGTCGCAGCGTGGTTTCACCGATGTTGAGGAAGTGCGCACGGAGGAAGAGCATCTCGTGTTCGCACTCCCACCAGAACTCAGGCGCGACATCAAAGCCGCTCAGCAGGGTCAGCGCTGAAGAGCAAGCCGGCGGAAAACCGTCAAGGCGATGGCAGCAACAACTGCGCCCACGATCCAGATCCAGTTGTCGCCGAGAGTGAAGAACACCTGCACGATTCGATCCAGTAGTCCGCTGCCACTGATCGACAGTTGTCCGGCGGTGAGGGTTGCAAGCAGGAACATCAATGGTGGCGCAACAATCACGTAGATGAGATCGCTGCGTCGTGCGGCGAGTGCGCACGCGATGGTGCTTGCGAAGAGCGCGAGACCGGTGGGCCAGCCGAGGTGACCGCCGCCGACGATGGCGTTGATGAATCCGACCACGAGGGTCAGCCCACCGATGATCAGCCAGATCGCAATGGCGGGAATTGAGCGGGGTCCAAACACGCTTGCAGTGTCCTCTCCCGCGTCTGTCGATCCACGCGATGGTGCACCGGTGTCGTGAGCGTCGGACATGCGTGGCGCATCGGCGGATCGACTGGAGTCCGAGGTCGAGGTGACCGGCACAACCCGGTCGCGCTCGTTGGCCATCGACGCTGCTAGGGCTGGTGATGCAGCTACGGGAGACACGTCGTCGACGTCGTCGTCTATAAAGAGGTCTTCAGGATCCCCGCCTGTCCGGGCAAGAGTCTTGAGCCGCGAGCCGATGGGGATCGCTAACTCTGCGTCGGGGAACGCCATGACTCCCTGACTACGGAAGAGACGACCGTGGTCGCCGGAGCCTTCTGCGCTGTCTGCTGGGGCACTCTCGCCCGCGCCCGCCGGTCCCGCGAAGGCATCGGCAAAGGCGACCTCGTCCTCATCAGGACGAAACAGGTCCTCGAATTCGGGGTCGACCGGATCAGCCACCGCTCCACCGTACCGGGGTGATCGGCTGAGGGGCCTGTGCACCGCGCTTCGAGAATGATTCTCGTCCACTGCCCAGCCGTGGAGGCGAGGTGAGGCGCCCAGATACCGTGATTGTTATGCGACGACACCTCACGACCGCCGGGATAGGCATTGCGCTAGGGGCGTTCGTGCCCATCTTGCTGTTGGCTGCACCGGCCTCCGCTCACGCCATCATTGAACTTGACGGGGTCTCCGCCATTGCGGGAAAGACGAGCGGGATGACCTTGGAGATTCAGCACGGGTGCTTGCCCGCGGAGGCGACGACACAGGTCGAGGCATTCGTTGGTCGACCGTGGCGCGCACTGAAGCCAGGCGCTGTCCCCGGGTGGCAAGCGGCGGTCGAAAGGCTTACCCAAGGTGGGTGGCACATCACGTGGCAGAACCTCGGCACGCCCATCCCCTTCGGCACCGCGACCTATTTCCCCATCACCGTGGGATGGCCCTCGAAGCCGGGTACCTACGCGATGCATGTCACGCAGCAGTGCACCAACGGAACGTCATATGACTGGAATCAGCAGTACGGTCCTGCAACAGCGGACACTCCATCTCCTCCGTTGACCCCACGGCCCGAGGTCCACGTTGTTACGCCATCCCATTGATCGGGTGCCCACGTGAGCCGCACGACGGCGTTCTGACAGGATCCTCGGACCATGGCTCTCACAATCGGCATCGTCGGCCTCCCGAACGTCGGCAAGTCCACGATGTTCAACGCCCTGACGAAGAACAACGTCCTCGCGGCCAACTATCCGTTCGCCACCATCGAGCCGAACACCGGCGTGGTCGGAGTGCCAGATCCCCGTCTTGACGTACTCGCAGGGATCTTCGGTTCGGAAAAGATCATCCCCGCCACCGTGACGTTCGTTGATATCGCCGGCATCGTCAAGGGTGCCAGCGAGGGCGCGGGGCTGGGCAACAAGTTTCTGGCCAACATCCGTGAGTCCGATGCGATCTGTCAGGTCCTGCGGGCGTTTACTGACGACGACGTCGTGCATGTCGAGGGTCGCGTGTCTCCGGAGGAAGACATGGAGACGATCAACACCGAGTTGATCCTCGCCGACATGCAGACTCTTGAGAAGGCGATCCCGCGCCTGCAGAAGGAGGCCCGCACCGACAAGTCTCGGACCGCGGTGCTCGAAGCGGCTGAGAAGGCGCAAGAGATCCTCAATGCCGGCACCACCATCTTCGCGTCGGGACTCGATCCCGTTCCGCTCAAGGAACTCTTCCTCATGACGGCCAAGCCCTTCCTGTATGTCATCAATGCCGATGAGGCTGAGCTCGGCGACGCGGCGTTCCGGCAGAAGATGCGCGACCTTGTAGCCCCCGCGGAAGCCGTGTTCCTTGACGCCAAGCTCGAGGCCGAACTCGTTGAGCTGTCCGACGACGAGGCGCTTGAACTTCTGCAGTCAGTCGGTCAGGACGAGAGCGGACTCAAGGCACTAGCGCGCGTGGGCTTCGACACCCTCGGTCTGCAGACGTATCTCACCGCTGGCCCCAAAGAAGCGCGCGCGTGGACAATTCCGCGCGGAGCTACAGCGCCCGAGGCTGCCGGCGTGATCCACACCGATTTTCAGAAGGGCTTCATCAAGGCCGAGATCGTCTCCTTCGATGATCTCGTGGCCAACGGCTCGATGGCGGAATCCAAAGCCAAGGGCAAGGTCCGCATGGAGGGCAAGGACTACGTCATGGCCGACGGCGACGTGGTCGAGTTCCGCTTCAACGTGTGACGTCCCACAACCAGAGGCCCTGAAGAGAACGGCACGCGACGAGTGACTTGCAAAACGCAAGTCTGTCGATTAAGTTGCGTTTTGCAAGTTAAAACCCCCCACTTCTCACGAGGAGTCGCTGCAATGACCTCTGACGCACCCGCTTACGCCATCGTCCAGATCTCCATCAAGGACCCCGCCGAGTTCAACGAGCGCTACTCGCAGTTCGTCTTTCCGATCCTCGCGGCGCACGGCGTCGAGATGGTGGCCGGCTCTCCCGCACCGACGACCGTCGAAGGTGACTTCGATGGCAACTGGGCGGCCGTGCTTCGCTTCCCCAGCATGGCGGCGGCGAAGGCCTGGTACGAGTCAGCCGACTACGCGCCCTACAGAGACCTTCGTATCAACGAGCTGACGGAGTCCAACAGCCTCGTTTTCATCGAAGGTTTTCCTGTCGCGGAGCCGGTGGGCTGACACACCACGTTCGGCGCCGCACACCACGTCCTACCCTCCAGATAGTTCACGCCGAAGGAGATTGAAGAAATGGCCACTCGCGTTCTTGTGACAGGAATTGGCGGCTACATCGGCAAGCATGTCGCCGCGGAATTGCTGCGACAGGGCTATGAGGTGGTCGGCACCGTGCGCTCGTCCGCCAGTGCCGACAGTGCCCGTGCCGCTATTGCCGCAGTCGCATCGGTGGACAAGCTCTCATTCGTCGAGGCTGATCTCCTGTCCGATAAGGGCTGGGACGCGGCGATGGCGGGGTGCACGTACGTCATGCATGTGGCGTCACCCTTCTTCGTGGCCGAGCCGAAGGACGAAAACGAGATGATCGCTCCGGCGGTCGAAGGAACTACGCGCGTGTTGAGTGCAGCGAAGCGCGCGGGAGTGCGTCGGGTCGTTGTCACCTCCTCGGTCGTGGCCATGACGGCCGGAAAGCCCAGCGGGCGGTACGGCGTTGATGCGTGGTCGGACGTCAACCAGAACATCGGTGCCTACGCCAAGAGCAAGACGTTGGCCGAACGGGCCGCGTGGGACCTGGTTTCAGACGGCTCCATCGAACTCGTCTCGATCAATCCTGGATTCGTTCAGGGGCCTGCCCTTGGCGATGCGGGAGAGGGTCAGAGCGTGTCCATGATGACCGGCTTGATTACCGGCAAGATGCCGATGGTGCCCGACGTTGCCATGGGCATGGTTGATGTGCGCGATGTAGCGCGCATGCACGTCGCTGCGCTGAATGCCGACGGAGCATCCGGCCATCGATTCATCATCGCGAGCGAAGAGCCTGTGTCTATGGCAGATCTGGCGAAGATTCTTCGTGACGCGGGCTACGAGAAGGCCCCCTCGCGCCGTGCACCGAATTTCGCTATTCGAGCGATGGGTCTCTTTGATCGCGAAGCCAGATCGATGGGGCCCATGCTCGGCAAGAAGATCGAGTACGACACGACAGACACGGTCGAGGTTCTCGGATGGAAACCGACTCCGTTGAAGACAACGTTCGTGGATATGGCCAGATCGCTGTCACACTAGAGGCGCCATGGGTACGGATAGCGATTTCCACGACATCGACTGGCGCTCGGTATGCCCCATAAGTTCCGGGCTTGACGTCTTGGGCGACAAATGGTCATTACTCATTGTCCGAGACTTAATTGTGCATGGAACCCGCACGTACTCGGAGTTCCTTGAGTCGCCCGAGCACGTATCTACCAACATCCTCGCGGCGCGACTTCGGCTGCTGTCGTCCATGGGTGTGATTGAACGCATCGACGAACATGCGCCGGCGCGGAACAATGCGTATCGCTTGACCGTGAGCGGTCAGGCGCTGCGGCCAGTTCTTGAAGCGCTGGGAAAGTGGTCTCAGGATCATCTGAAGACGTTCCATGGAGAGATCGTGAACCTCGTCTGAGCTGTGCGGCCCAGGGGCTTGCCTGAGGTTGGCAGTCAGTCTCGAGGCCGGATTGACCGTTCAGATCGCGCGGATGCGGGCTTTGCGATTCTCAATGACGATCTCTGCGCGCCGTTGCGCGACGAGCACCGGTGGGACGTAGACGCCAAATCGACCGCGCATGCCCGTCTTCTGCCCGTACCAGCCACCCACCGGATTAGCAGTGGACCGACCCCACGCCTCGACTGTGCCTTCCATGGCGGGTCGCTGTTCGTCTGCGGCCCCCAGGAGGACCCAGTCACCACGTTCCACGAGGAATGCGTTGAGGTCATCAAGCGCCCGGGCTAGGTAGGTCAGACGCGCCTTGCCGACCTTGCAGATCAGTAGGGCCGGGCTCGAGTCAGCATCGACATGCATCGTGAATTCGGACCCGCCGCTCGGGGTCAACAGAGCCCAAGGATCGTCCGGTGTGCCGCTTCCGCTGGCCATGGGTTTCCTCTCGGCTGTGCCACCCATGCTATTGCGTTGTCATGTCATCTCGAAACGGTCGTGCTGCCAAAGAGAGAATTGATCGAGCGCCGCCTGATCATTGAGAGAATCTCGAGCATGACCTTTCCTCGGATCAATGGCATGCGCTGCATGGAGCTCGGTGCTCGCGGCACTCCCCTGCAGGACGAGTTGAACGCGCTGGTCCTCTCCGGCGTCAAGGTGGCGACGGCCGGGCTGCTGGTCGATTACGCGGTCGAGGGCGAAGAGTTGGAGACGGTCGGTGAAGAGCAGTTCCTTATTGATGGATCACTTGAGCCAATTGCCCGTATCCGCTTGTTGCGCGTCGACGTTGTGCCGTTCTGCGACGTGACATGGGCCTTCGCCCAGGCCGAGGGCGAGGGGTTCGTTGATTTAGATGACTGGCGCGCTGCCCATCGTCGTTACTGGGCACGCGAGTCAGGCGTCGACGTGAGTGATGACGAATTGGTCGTGTGCCTGTGGTTTGAGGTCGTAGCCCCCGCCCCACGTATGGCAGGAGATCCGGACTTCCTGGTTGCGGCAGTAGTGATCCGCGATGACGCGGGGCGTGTCTTGGTTGTCCGCAAGCGAGGTACGTCGCGCTTCATGCTTCCCGGCGGAAAGATCGAAGAAGACGAGACTCCGGCACAAGCGGCCATCCGCGAATTGCACGAAGAAGTCGGTGCGGACCTTGATTTTCATCGGCTGACTCTGCTGGGGGAGTGGACGGCGCCTGCGGCAAACGAGCCGGGTCACTCTGTTCACGGCCATATCTTTGAACATCCGTGGGTGGCTGGACTCGTAGCTCGCGCGGAGATAGAGGAGGCGCTCTGGTTGCACCCAGACGCCATGGCTACACGCGATGACCTTGCGCCCCTGCTCGTCATGCGTGTCCTCCCCGCCTTGACGAAGTACGAGGTCCCATCCGAGTAGCGTGCTGGTGACCGCGTGTCCTGCTCATCTATCTTGCGAGGCTCTCATGACCATTGCACTCATCGTTCTTGCTGGCTTGCTGGGCCTCATGACGGCGTTCTCCGCGTTCGGAAAGTTGTCTAAGAATGCAAGGACCGTCGACATGCTGCATCACGTCGGTTTGAGCGATTCGCAGATTCGCCTTCTCGCGGTGATTGAAATCCTCGGTGCGCTCGGGCTCCTCGTCGGAATCTGGATCCCGATCCTCGGCCAGCTGGCGGCCCTCGGGTTCACCATCTACTTCCTTGGTGCAGCTATCGCGCACGCACGCAAGAAGGACCCGATTAAGGACATCGCACCCTCGCTGATCATCCTGATTCTCGCGATCATCGTGACGATCCTGCAGTTCGCTCGCTAACGTTTTCTCATGGCTGACAAAGTCACTGGGCCCAAGTCCTACTTCCCGTCGATCGAGAAGAAGTACGGCAAGCCCATCGACTTCTGGATGAAGGAACT
>JBAWXR010000085.1:0-8621 GCA_037143955.1 Actinomycetes bacterium | reverse complement strand
CCTCACCGCCGCTGTCCGACGCTGGGTGCGGGTTCAAAACCGTATGGACAATGAATCGACGGCGGCCGGAGGGGCCATCGGTCGGCGGCTGTTCGCGGTTGGGGTGGCGGTTTTTCTCGTCCTGCAGACGGCGGCCATCTACCTGCGCAACTACAGCGATACGACGAACAACGATCCGCTGGCTGCAGTTGCCGAGGGCCTCAGCGTCACCAGCTGGGTCATGCTGTGGTTCCCGGTCCAGACATTCACGGTCGAGGTCTGGCGCTACTCGATCCGACGTCGGCGGGCAGACGTGATCGAGCGAATGACGGTTCGCACGGCCGCCGACCCTGCGTGACGGCCTAGCGGTTGATGCCGGCCATCGACGCCGCCGAGAGGCGGGTCTCAGCACGCTTCAACGCCGCCTGCTCATCGGGCTCCTCGCCTGCGGCCTGTGCACGCGCAAGTGCCGTCTTGGCACGATCGATGTCGATGTCTGCCGCCAGTTCGGCGACTTCGGCGATGATGTTGACCTCGTCCTTGGCCACCGACAGGAAGCCGCCATGGGCAGCAACCACGACCACGGAGCCGTCCGCAGTCGTCACTCGCACAGGGCTGTCCTGCAGGAGCGCCAGCACCGGCTCGTGACCCGGCAGAATGCCGATGTCACCCTCCGGCGTCTTGGCAACAACACTCGATGCAGCGCCGGACCACAGGGCCCGTTCCGCTGATACGACCGCGACGGTCAACTCGGCCATGGCTACTTCTTGGCCAGGTCGGCCGCGTTCTTCTCGACCTCGTCGATGCCGCCGCACATGAAGAATGCCTGCTCAGGCAGGTGGTCGTAGTCGCCTTCGCACAGACGCTTGAACGAGGCGATGGTCTCTTCGACCGGAACAAAGGATCCGGGCTGGCCGGTGAAGGCTTCGGCCACGAACATGTTCTGTGACAGGAAGCGCTGGATGCGACGTGCGCGTCCCACAATGATCTTGTCTTCTTCGGACAGCTCGTCGATGCCGAGAATCGCGATGATGTCCTGCAGATCCTTGTAACGCTGCAGGATCTCCTTGACGCGAGCGGCAACGCGGTAGTGCTCCTCGCCCACGTAGCGCGGATCGAGAATGCGCGAGGTGGAGTCGAGCGGATCCACGGCCGGGTAGATGCCGAGCTCCGAGATCGGACGCGAGAGCACCGTCGTTGCGTCAAGGTGAGCGAACGTGGTAGCCGGGGCCGGGTCAGTGAGGTCGTCAGCCGGAACGTAGATCGCCTGCAGCGAGGTGATCGAGTGTCCGCGGGTCGACGTGATGCGCTCCTGCAGCTGGCCCATCTCGTCGGCCAGGGTCGGCTGATAGCCGACGGCCGAGGGCATTCGGCCCAGCAGGGTCGACACCTCAGAACCGGCCTGAGTGAAGCGGAAAATGTTGTCGATGAACAGCAGCACGTCCTGCTTTTGCACATCGCGGAAGTACTCCGCCATCGTGAGGGCCGTGAGCGCGACGCGAAGACGCGTGCCCGGCGGCTCGTCCATCTGACCGAACACAAGTGCGGTCTTCTCGATAACGCCTGACTCAGTCATTTCGAGGAAGAGGTCGTTGCCCTCGCGGGTGCGCTCGCCGACGCCGGCGAACACCGACACACCACCGAAGTTCTCGGCGACTCGGTAGATCATTTCCTGGATGAGAACGGTCTTGCCGACACCGGCGCCGCCGAACAGGCCGATCTTTCCGCCCTTGACGTACGGGGTCAGCAGGTCAATGACCTTGATGCCGGTCGCGAAGACCTCGGTCTTGGACTCGAGCTGGTCGAATGCGGGTGCTTGGCGATGGATACTCCAGCGATCCTTGATCTCGAGCGACGATTCCGGCACATCCAACGGGATGCCGAGGGTGTTCCACACGTGACCCTTGGTGACATCGCCGACGGGGACCATGATCGGGTTTCCGGTGTCCTGCACGGGAGCTCCACGCACGAGACCGTCGGTGGCCTGCATCGAGATGGCGCGCACCATGTTGTCGCCGATGTGCTGAGCGACCTCGAGGGTGAGCATGCGCGAGCCGCCACCCTCTGAGTTCTTATCGAACGACACATCCACGGTGAGCGCGTTGTAGAGCGCCGGCATGGCCTCGACGGGGAACTCCACGTCGACGACCGGGCCGGTCACGCGTGCGACTCGGCCTACACCGGTCTTGGTCTCAGTCGTTGCGGTCATGGTTCCTCCTATGCGCTGGCGGACAGAGCGTCGGCGCCGCCGACGATCTCGCTGATTTCTTGGGTGATCTCGGCCTGGCGGGCCTGGTTGGCCTGACGGGAAAGCGACTTGATGAGTTCTTCGGCATTGTCGGTTGCCGACTTCATTGCCCGGCGACGGGCAGCGTGCTCGGAAGCCGCGGCCATCAGCAGAGCTGAGTACACGGTGTGGTCGATGTAGCGCGGTAGCAAAGAGTCAAGGACGGCCTCTGCATCCGGCTCGAACTCGTACAACGGGAATGCAACCGCGCTATCGGCCTTGTTGACCACTTCATCGACTACCTCCAGCGGCAGAACGCGCTGGATGTGCGCCTCCTGCGTGACCATAGAGATGAAACGCGTGTAGACAACATGGATCTCATCGACGCCGCCTTCGGTGTCGGGCGTCAGGAACGCCTCTAGAAGGTCACCTCCGATGCGCTTGGCATCGGCGTACGTGGGCTGATCAGTGAATCCGGTGTACTCCCCCGCCATGGCGCGCTCACGGAAGCGATAGAAGCCCACGCCCTTGCGGCCCACGACATACAACTCGATCGACATGCCCTTGGCACGCAGGTTGGTGGCCAGCGACTCGGCAGCTTTCAAGGCATTGGAGGAATAAGCGCCGGCGAGCCCGCGATCGGCGGTGATGATCAAGATTGCGGCGCGAGTGCGATTGTCATCGTTGGCCATGAGGGGGTGCTTGCGCACGTCACTGGCCGTGGATGCCGCAGCACCGATCGAACGGGTCAGATGAGTCAGGTACGGCAACGACGCATCGAGGCGCTGCTGCGCCTTGATGATGCGAGACGAGGCGATGAGTTCCATCGCCTTCGTGATCTTCTTTGTCGCCCGGACGGACTTGATCCGCCGCCGGAAGACACGTAGTTGCGCGCCCACAGTTAGCCCCGCACCTGCCGTGTGATCTTGGTCGGATCGATATCCGCATCCGACACCGCAGACACCGGCTCATCGTTGACCAGTAGGTGCCCGGCCGATGTCGTGAACTGCTTCTTGAACTCCGCTATGGCGGCTTCAAGCACCGTCACCGTGTCGTCCGAGAGATCGGTGGTCGAGCGGATGGTCTCGAAGACCGCCGGCTTGGAACGTTCGATGAATGCCAGGAACTCCGCGTCGAATCGACGGATGTCCTCCACCGGAACGTCATCGAGCTGGCCGGTCGTGCCCGACCACACGGAGACGACTTCGCGCTCCATCGACTGCGGCTGGTACTGCGGCTGCTTGAGCAGCTCGACCAGTCGCGCACCGCGCTCGAGCTGAGCCTTGGACGCCGCATCGAGATCGGAACCGAAGGCCGCAAAAGCCTCCAGCTCACGGAACTGAGCCAGATTGAGGCGCAGACGGCCGGCAACCTTCTTCATGGCCTTGGGCTGAGCGGAGCCGCCGACGCGCGACACCGAGATGCCGACGTTGATGGCCGGACGAACACCGGAGCTGAACAGGTCGGACTCCAGGAAGCATTGGCCGTCGGTGATCGAGATGACGTTGGTCGGGATGTACGCCGACACGTCGTTGGCCTTGGTCTCGATGACCGGGAGGCCCGTCATGGAACCGGCACCCATCTCGTTGGAGAGCTTGGCGCAACGCTCGAGGAGACGGCTGTGCAAGTAGAAGACGTCGCCGGGGTACGCCTCGCGGCCCGGCGGGCGACGCAGCAGCAGTGACACAGCGCGGTAGGCCTCGGCCTGCTTGGACAGATCGTCAAACACGATGAGAACGTGCTTGCCGTTGTACATCCAGTGCTGGCCGATGGCCGAGCCGGTGTAAGGCGCGAGGTACTTGAAGCCGGCCGGGTCAGATGCCGGAGCAGCCACGATGGTCGTGTACTCAAGCGCGCCGGTCTCCTCCAACGCGCCCTTGACGGACGCGATGGTCGAACCCTTCTGGCCGATCGCGACGTAAACGCAGCGGACCTGCTTGGCGGGATCGCCCGACAGCCAGTTCTCGCGCTGGTTGAGGATCGTGTCCAGACATACGGCGGTCT
Source organism: Actinomycetes bacterium (assembly GCA_037143955.1). GTDB lineage: Bacteria > Actinomycetota > Actinomycetes > S36-B12 > S36-B12 > JBAWXR01. Next base: position 4,411 of record JBAWXR010000085.1, on the reverse strand, counting down.
TGCCGGTCTGGCGGTCGCCGATGATCAACTGGCGCTGGCCGCGGCCGATAGCGGTCATAGCGTCGATGGCCTTGATGCCGGTCAGCATCGGCTCCTTGACGGGCTGGCGCTGAACGACCGAGGGGGCCTGGACTTCAAGCGCGCGGCGGGTCTCGGCGGCAATGGGGCCGAGTCCGTCGATCGGGTTACCCAGGGGATCGACGACGCGACCGAGGTAGGCGTCACCGACGGGAACTGACAGGACCTCTCCCGTGCGACGAACAGCCTGACCTTCCTCGATCTTCGAGCCGTCACCGAGGAGCACGACGCCGATTTCCCGGACGTCGAGGTTCAGGGCCAGACCCAGCAGGCCGCCCTCGAACTCCAGCAGCTCGTTGGTCATCGCCGAGTGCAAGCCCTCGACGCGAGCGATGCCGTCACCGGTCTCGATGACTCGTCCGACCTCTTCGCGAGCGGTCTCCGGCGAGTACGCCGCGACGTTCCGCTCGATCGCATCCCGGATTTCCTCCGGCCGGATCGTCAGCTCCGTCATGGTGTGTGTCCTCTCCCTGGCCTTGGTTGATTGGTACGTGGATCGATTAGGTGTGTGGTCGTGTGGTCTTAGCCGAGCAAGGCCCGACGGGCCTGTTCCATGCGAGAGGCGACAGTGCCATCAATGACCTCGTCACCAATCTGAACGTGTACGCCGCCGAGGACACTGGGGTCCACGGCAACGTTGAGGCGGACCTCGCGGCCCTTCAACCGACTGAGCAGTGACTGCAGGCGGGTGCGCTGCGCGTCGTCTAGAGGTGCCGCTACTCGAACCTCGGCCACCATGCGCTGCCGCTGCTGCGCTGCGAGCGCACACAGGGTTTCGATGACGGAGTCGATGCGTCGGCCGTGCAGATGGCCCACGGCATACTGCAGGACCTGCGACGTCGCCACTGTGCCGCGACCGGCGAGCAGATCACGAACGATGTTGGACTTGACGGTGGCACTCTGAGCCGGATCGGTGAGCGCCATCTGCAGGTCCGAGGACGCATCGAGGGCGCGACCGAAGCGGAAGAGCTCCTCCTCCGTGGCATCCAGAGAGCTGTCGTTCTGGGCAACCGTGAAGGCCGCCTGATCGGCGAGGAGCTCGAGTGCGAGCACCATGTCGGACTCAGACGACCAGCGCCGAGAGACGACCAGAAGGACGACGTCCATGGCCAACTCGGATACGCGTGTAGCAAACACGTCGCGTACGAGCCCGTCACGGAACGACGACGGTTGGCCTGAATCGGCCAGCGCGGCGAGCAGCTGTCGTTGACCATCGAGCAACGACGCGACCGCAAACAGATCCTCGGGCAGGCGCGCGAACATCGCGTCGTGCCGGCGGGCATCAATGCCCTCCTGACACGCCGCAAGGCTCTCGCGACTGGCTCCCAGCATCAGCGTGTCGCCTGCCGCTCGAGGTCATCGAGGAATGCGTCGACCGACGACTTGATGCGAGCGTCGTCCGCCAGTGCCTGTCCCACTACCTTGCTCGCCAGCGTGACTGCCAACTCCCCCACCTGTCGAGTGAGCTGAGCAGTCGCTTGTGCACGATCGGCGGCCATCTGCGCCTCAGCACTTGCGGTGACCTGTGCGGCCGCCGCGCGAGCCTCGTTGCGCGCCTCCTCGATCATGGCCGACCGGTCTGCCTGTGCCTGCGTGCGGATGGACGCCGCTTCTTCACGGGCCGAAGCCAACTGCGCTCGGTACTCATCGAGCAGAGCTTGAGCTTCCGCCTGAGCATCCTCCGAGCGCTTGAGACCGCCCTCGATCAGATTGGCACGCTCGTCAAGGGTCTTCTTGATACTCGGAAGAGCCAGCTTGGCGAGAGCGCCGAACACGATCAGGAACGCGATGATCCCGATGATCAACTCATCGATGGGCACCGCGAGGACGGAAGGCATCTGCTCGCCACCTTCGGCGGCGGAGACGACCGTTGCCAGAACTCCGAATGTCACGACGTGACTCCCTTACCTATTCCTGAAGGAACTGATCGAGAAGCAAAGCGGGTTGGTGAACTACTTGCCGAACACGAACGGGACCACGAAGCCGATGAGGGCAAGTGCCTCAGCGAGCGCGAAGCCCAGGAGCATGTTCTGGCGGATAACGCCGTATGCCTCGGGTTGACGGGCGATGGCTTGCACGCCCTGTCCGAAGATGATGCCGATGCCGATGCCGGGGCCGATAGCCGCGAGGCCGTAGCCGAGCGAACCGATGGAGCCGGTGACTTCCGCGAGAAGCGACATGTCCTGTCCTTTGCTGTCCGTCCGACGGGAGGTCCGCCGGTCAGGGGTCTTGGGTTGATGGAGCTGTTCAGTTGTGGACGTGCGGGTAGAACGTACCGATCAGTGCTCTGCGTGCAGCGCACCGCTGATGTAGACCGCGGCGAGCAGGGTGAAGATGTAGGCCTGGAGCGCCTGAATCAGGACCTCGAAGCCGGTAAGGGCCACGGCCACCGCGAACGAGGCGACCGATCCGAGGATGCCGATCACGCTGGCGCTGATCAGGTAGAAGGTCGCCACCGAGAACGTGGCGATCAGGAGGTGGCCGGCGAACATGTTCGCGAACAGACGCACCGAGTGGGTGAATGGACGCACGATGAGGTTGGAGATCAACTCGATCGGCGTGAGCAGGATGTACATCGCCTTGGGAACACCCGGGGGAAACATGATTCCGCCGAAGAATCCGGCGAAGCCCTGCTTGTAGATGCCAAGTGGCACCCACGTCACGTAGACCAGGAGAGCAAACGCCACCGGGATGGCGAAGATGGACGTCACCGGGATCTGCGCGAACGGAACGATGGACCAGAAGTTCAGCAGCCAGATGAAGAAGAAGAAGGAGAACAGGAACGGGACGAACTTGTCGCCGTCCTTGCCGATGATCTCCCGAGCAATGCCGTCGCGGACAAACAGGTAGCCGAGCTCACCAACGTTCTGTGCTCCGCGAGGGACCAGCTTGGGTCGACGGAAGGCGTAGGTGAAGAACCCGACGATGAGCACCACCGCGAGGGCCAACAGGAACGAGATCTTGGAAACGTGGAATGTGAGCCCGAAAACATCAAAGGACAACACCGCGTCGAACTGGAAGATTTCTGCACCAGGCGCCGGGAAGCCACACCCAGACATGAGGTGACACGACAGGCCGCCATTGGCCAGTACCGCGCTAGGCAACGCAGCCTCCCGTGCGCATCACTTGCTCCTTCGCCTTGCGTCGTTCGGGGACGTTCTCGACAAGTCTTTCAGCACCATGTAGAACGCCAGACCAAGTCCGACCAGCGCTCCCGCCGCAATCAGCTCGGGCGCGTGCCCGAGCCAGAGGGAGAACAACCAGCCAACCGCTGCGTAGAGACCCAGTCCCGTGGCGATGCGGGAGAAGATCGACCACGCAGAGTCAGCCATTCCCCGCGACTCTTCGACGGTAACCGGCTGGATCTGCTTCGTTGCGCGCGCACGGTACCACCCGGCATGGGTGGGAGCAGTGGAGCCCCACTTCATTGCGACCCTCCCGATGCAGGCTGGTCAGGAGCTGCTGGCGGCGGGACACCCGGCCCCGCGCCTGGCTGGACGTACAGGATCTTGGAACTGGAGTAAACCCACAGTTCCATGCAGGTCCAGGCGATGGTGCAGGCCACGATCGTGAGGCCGAATGCCTTGGGATCAAAGAACGTCGCACCGGATAACACAATGAGCAGCGCCAGGAGAATTCCGACCTTGACCAGGTAGATCATGAGGGCGGCCGTCAGCGCCATCTGCGGGTTAGAGGCGATGACGCGGCCGAGGACAAGCTGGCCGGCACCGAAGAAGATCACGACGATCAGCGTGGCCAGCGCTGCACCCACGAGCCCGTGTCCACCTTCGACAACCGTTGCGATCACAGCGGCAACGACCCCCACACCCACGGTCGTCAGGCCCGCGCGCGTGAGAACCAGCGCGTCTACGGATGCCACGGTCCGGACGCTATCGCAACGCCCGCTTAACCGTCTGTACCGGTACCGGTGTGCAGTTGGTGAATAGAGGCCGACTTCTTCGCCGGTCGTCGCACCGCCCACCACAGGAGCCCCAGGCCTACGGCAAATCCCCCGAGAGCCGCCACGACAGGGATGAAGGCAAGCGCGACAGCGGTACCAGCGATCAGTGCGGTCCACGCATACATCAGCAGGACGGCTCGCACCTGCGAGTGTCCGAGGTCAAGCAGGCGGTGGTGCAGGTGTGACTTGTCAGGCGCAAAGGGGTTCCGTCCCGCCCTCGTGCGTCGCACGACAGCAAGCAAGAGGTCGATAAGCGGGATCGACATCACCGCCACCGGGATCAGGATTGGCAGCAGTGTGGGAAACAGCGTGCCCGTGGCCACAGCGCTCGGGTCCACCTGGCCAGCCAGAGTGATCGTGCTGGCCGCCAGC
>JBAWXR010000084.1:0-8622 GCA_037143955.1 Actinomycetes bacterium | reverse complement strand
TGCCCTCGACAGCCACCGAGCGCACCCAACTACTCAACGACGATGGTGACCGACGCGCCATTCCAGTTCTCCGCGAACAGGTGCTCAGCTTGCTTGCCGAGTTACCGCACGGACATGGATTGAACGTCGAAGGCATCCGCGACATCCTCGCGTTCCGTCACCCGAGGCGCGCCGGTGACTTGATGACTCGCGTCATCGATGCCACGTTGTTCGAGTCCGAGATGCTCGGCGTCACGTCGGCCGGTGCGCTGTGCACCGCGGGCCGCGCCCTGGTGACCACCCGTGACACTGCCGCTTCTGCTGCCGCCATCGAGAAGTCGCTTGTTCCAGATATCGACCACATCATCATCCAGGCCGATCTCACGATCGTGGCTCCCGGGCCGCTCCCTGCTGCCGCATGGCGCGAGCTTCGCCTCGTGGCGGATGTGGAATCACGCGGCCACGCGACGGTGTTTCGCATTTCCGAAAAGTCAGTGCGGCGCGCGCTGGATGCAGGTCGCGACGCGGCAACCATCCATGCTCTCCTGACAAGGTTGTCCCGAACTCCTGTGCCGCAGCCATTGACGTATCTCGTGGATGACGTGGCACGCAAGCACGGGTCAGTGCGCGTAGGGCGCGCACTGGGTTATGTGCGCTGCGACAACCCTGAGACCGTGGCCGCCATCCTCGCCGATCGTCGCTTGCGCGATCTGGGATTGTCTCGTCTGGCCGACACAGTGCTGGTGAGCCAGGCCGATGTCCCCGAACTCATCGCCGACCTGCGATCGGCGGGATACGCACCCGCAGTCGAGAGTGCGGACGGAGTCGTCGTGGTGCGACGCCCGGAGGATCGCCGCACGCCGGCCGAGCGCACTCGGCCGGTCACCGTGTCACGTCGATCCGAGGGTTCACTCATCGACGCCGTCGTGCGCGGACTGCGCGCCGGGGAACGCGCTGCCACTGCTGTCGGACCCATGCCTGACATGACCAGCCAGAGTCCTTCCGCGGTCGTGGCCGTCCTGCGGGCCGCCATGGAGGAATCTCGTCCCGTGTGGCTGGGCTATGCCGACACCAACGGCACCATCACCACCCAGGTGGTCGATCCCGTTCGACTTGGCGGTGGCGTGCTGGTGGCCTACGACCATGCGACCGAGACCGTCCGAACATTTTCGGTATCGCGCGTCACTGGCATCACCGACCTCGATGCGGTTGACGCCTAGAACTTATGCATTAACGGCTATCTCTTCCGTTGCAACCGTCATGCCGGCCATGACATCGGGCAAGGGGTCCACGCCGATGCCGGGGCCGGTGGGCACCGCGAGGCGCCCATCCTTGAGCACGAACGGTTCGGTGATGTCTTCGCGGTAATAGCGATTAGACGCACTGGTGTCTCCCGGAAGCGTGAAGCCCGGGAGCGCTGCGAGCGCGACGTTTGCCGCACGGCCCAGCCCTGTCTCGAGCATTCCTCCACACCACACGGGTGCACCCAGCTCGACGCAACGATCATGAATGGCCTTGGCCTGGAGGTACCCACCGACGCGACCCGGCTTGATGTTGATGATGCTCGAGGCACCCAGTCGGATCGCCGAATCCGCCGACTCGACGGTCAGGATGGATTCGTCCATGCTGATCGGGGTCTTACAAGCGCGACTTGCAAGGACGTGGCCATACCAGTCCTCTTCGGCCAGCGGCTGCTCGATCAGAAGTAGGTCGAGGTCGTCCAGCTGCGCGAGCAAGGGAATGTCGTCGCGCGTGTAGGCCTGATTTGCATCGGTTTGCAGTGGCATGTCGGGGAAGCGCGCACGGATCGCTCGAACCGGCTCGAGATCCCATCCGGGTTCCATCTTCAATTTGATGCGTCGATAGCCGGCTGCCACATATGAATCGACCTCTTCCACCAGAGCGTCGAGGGATTCTGGGATACCGACAGACACACCACAGTCAACTTCTGTGCGCACCGCGCCAAGGAAAGAACCCAAGGACTGATCACGCGCACGCAGCCACGCGTCCAGCATTGCCGTGAGCACTGCTGACTTCGCCATCGGATGTCCGCGCAGCGGCGTCAGCGCCGCTTGCGCCGCTTCTGGTTCCATCGATACCCCCGCGAGGGCCGGCGCGAGGTGATGGCGCATGACGTGCAATGCGCTCTCGCTGTACTCCGACGAGTAGCCAGGCCACGACATCGTCGAACACTCGCCCCAGCCGTGGATGCCGTCGGAGGTAATCGCCTCGACAATGATCACGTCACGGACCGACTCCGTGCCAAAGCTCGTCCGGAAGGGACGCACCAGCGGAATCGCGAGTCGATGGACCCGCAGAAGTTCAAGACCCATCACTTCTCCAGTACATACCCGTCGCTACTCATGCCGATGACGCGATAGCCATCGGCAAATACCGTCTGGAAACGTTCACGCGTCTCCATTCGCCAACGCAATGCCTCCGCGGGATCGCGAAAGCGCAGATCAACGATGTCGTCCGGGACCGGAATCACCGCAACGTTTCGTCGGGCAGCCAGCAATGTCGCCGGATCAAGGAGAGCAAGCTCGCCCATTGCGGCGCGGTGCGCGCGCTCGGAGTCAAGTTGCCACCACGCGAAGAGACGGTCGGTGGGGTCTCCCGAATTGATGGCGTCGTCCATGTCTCCATAAAAATTTGGTTCGAAGGCCGACACCTGTGCGCCAAGGTGTACGAGATTCAGCACGCCATTGCGTCGCACAAGTGGGTCGAATGTCCATGTCATCACGGTGATGCCGTGCTCCAAAGCCCACGCACGCTGGTTGAGCTTGAGTGCCGTGCCGATGCTTCGATCCCGAAAACCCTCTCGGACAGCGGCCATGTGTGAGTGCAGATGGACCTGTGGCACACCGCTCTCGCCCGGGTGATAGCCGGCACATGCGAAGGCGGCCCCGACCACGTCGCCCTCGAGGTACGCGGCGCTGCAGTGTCCGCCAGCGTGGACCATCGCCTTGAGCAGGTTCGGAGGGATCTGGGTTGAACCATCGGCTGACGGCCACACCTGGTCGAAGAGCAGCCGGGCGTCGTCCAGTTCACTAAGGTCATGCAGGTCACGAATGTCGACGCCAGCCGCCTCTGCGGCGGACTGCGCGTCACGTCGGGCATCCATAGCGCCACCGTATCGACGCCGGGAGGATGACGTGTCCGAGCTCCTAGATCGCGCATCGTCCCTCCTGCCTGCCATGGTCGACTCACTCGAGGCACTCGTGTGCCTCGAATCACCCAGCAGCGACGTGGAACTGTGCGAGGACATCGTCCAAGAGGCGATCGGCATCTTTGCTGCGTGGCTGCCCTCGCCTGCACGAGAGGAAATGCATGGTGGGCGCCCGGTGTGGCGATGGGGGCCTCGCCAGCCACGCGTTCTTCTTCTCGGTCACCTCGACACCGTGTGGCCGATGGGAACTCTCGAACGCATCCCCTTTGCATCCGACGGTGAGCGCATGACCGGGCCAGGCGTGTTCGACATGAAGGCGGGCATCGTGCAGGGCTGGGCCGCGCTGGCCCTTGCCGAGGTTGATGACGATTCGGGTGTGGGCATGCTGTTGACCACCGACGAAGAGACCGGCTCCCACGCGTCACGCGCTGTGATCGCCGACGCCATCGCACATGCCGAAGCCGTGTTGGTGCTCGAGCCTTCTGTAGAGGGAGCGCTTAAGAATCGTCGCAAGGGAACGTCCTGGTACCGCATGGAACTCGCGGGCCGCGCAGCGCACGCAGGACTCGACCCCGAACGGGGCCTCAACGCTCTTCTCGGTGCAGCCGAATTCGCCCTGGCTGCACCGCAGTGGGCGCGCACCGACGAGGGCACCACCGTCACGCCGACACTGCTCCATGCCGGCACTACCGCCAACACCGTGCCCGCTCGCGCCGAAGTCACTCTCGACGTACGCGCGTGGACGCGCGGTGAGCAGGAGCGCGTCGATGCCCTAGTGCGCGGGTGGCGTCCCACCGCGGGCGCGGTGACGATGCATGGCGGGATCGATCGGCCCGCGCTGGAGGAGTCCGCGTCTGCGGCCCTGCTCGGCGTTGCCCGTCGCGTGGCGGCCGACCTGGGCCTTCCCGACCTCCAGGCGCGCGCGGTCGGGGGCGCCTCTGACGGCAATCTCACCGCTGCGGCCGGAGCGCCCACGCTCGATGGCCTCGGCGCCGTCGGCGATGGAGCACACGCGGAACATGAATGGGTGAGCGTCCCAGCCATGGCAGAGCGAGCCGCCCTGGTGGCCGGCTTGCTCGGTCAGCTGTTGTGACACGACCTGACACAATCTCCGGGTGCCCGACGGCCCCCTGATCGTTCAAAGCGACAAGACACTTCTGCTCGAGATCGATCACGCGCAGGCGGCGGACTGCCGCAAGGCGATTGCACCTTTCGCTGAACTTGAGCGTGCCCCCGAGCATGTACACACCTACCGACTTTCACCCTTGGGTCTGTGGAATGCACGAGCCGCCGGACACGATGCCGAGCAAGTCATAGACACGTTGATTCGGTACTCCCGATATCCGGTGCCGCATGCGCTCTTGATCGATATCGCCGAGACCATGTCGCGCTACGGCCGGTTGCAGTTGGCCAATCACCCCGTGCACGGACTGGTACTGCAGGCCATCGACCAACCGGTTCTCGAAGAGGTTCTGCGCACGAAAAAGATCGCGTCAATGCTCGGCGTGCGGGTCGATGACACCACGGTCATCGTGCACCCCAGCGAACGTGGCCACCTCAAGATGGCGCTCGTCAAGCTCGGGTGGCCGGCCGAGGATGTGGCCGGCTATGTCGATGGTGAGAAGCACGCGATCGGACTCAACGCCGAGTTGTGGCAGCCGCGCCAGTATCAGACCGAGGCCGCAGAAGGTTTCTGGCACGGAGGCAGTGGTGTCGTCGTGCTCCCCTGTGGTTCGGGAAAGACGATCGTCGGCGCCATGGCCATGGTCCTTGCTCAAGCAACCACGTTGATCTTGGTCACCAACACCGTGTCCGCCCGCCAGTGGCGCGATGAACTTCTGCGACGCACCACTCTCACGGCCGATGAGATCGGTGAGTACTCAGGTGCGCGCAAAGAAATCCGACCGATCACCATCGCGACCTATCAGGTGATGACGACCAAGCGCCAGGGCATCTATCCGCACCTTGAGGTATTCGACTCCCGCGACTGGGGACTCATCATCTATGACGAGGTGCACCTGCTTCCCGCGCCCATCTTTCGATTCACCGCGGACATTCAGTCGCGCCGTCGACTCGGTCTGACCGCCACGCTTGTTCGCGAGGATGGCCGCGAGAGCGATGTCTTCTCGCTCATCGGACCCAAGCGATACGACGCGCCGTGGAAAGACATCGAGGCGCAGGGCTACATCGCGCCAGCCGAATGCGTAGAGGTGCGCGTCACACTCCCCGATGCCGATCGCATGACGTATGCGATGGCTGAGCCCGAGGACAAGTACCGGCTCGCCGCATCTGCACCTGAGAAGGTTCGTCTGGCCGAGCGCATCATTGCGGCGCACCCGGACGATCAGGTGCTGGTCATCGGTCAGTTTCTTGATCAGCTCGCCGAGTTGGGCGAGCACCTCGACGCTCCCGTCATCACGGGAGCCACGTCGGTGCGTGAGCGCGAACGACTGTTCTCAGCATTTCGTGATGGCGAATACCGAGTGCTTGTCGTGAGCAAGGTTGCCAACTTCTCCATCGACCTTCCCGAAGCCACCGTGGCTGTGCAGGTCAGCGGCACTTTTGGTTCACGGCAAGAAGAGGCCCAGCGACTCGGCCGCGTGCTGCGCCCCAAGCAGGACGGTCGCACCGCGCACTTCTATTCCATCGTCACGCGCGACACCGTGGATGCGGATTTTGCCCAGCACCGGCAACGGTTTTTGGCCGAGCAGGGCTACGCGTACCGGATCGTCGATGCCGACGATCTGCACGTCGAGGGCTAGTCACCCCACTTGTCACGTGGTATCACTTTTGATACCGCAGTGGTATCATGGCGACATGGCTATGACCTTGCGACTTTCCGATGAAGAATCCGAACTTTTACGCGCCTGCGCTGAGCGCGAAGGGACCTCCATGCAAGAAGTTGCCCGCTTAGCCATCGCACAGTACGTGTCGGATCGTCGCGGCCGTCTTGAGGCCGCGATTCTTACGGTGGCTACTAACGACGCAGAACTCCTTGACCGATTAAGTAAGTAGCCGCATGGACATCGATTTCCTTTCTCTTGAGGATCTACTCAAAATCGCCGACGGTGTCATTCCTGGATATCAGGTCAGGGACTTCGGGCTACTTGAGTCAGCCGTCATGCGCCCGCAGGCAACTGTCTTCGGGGAGTTGGCCTACCCCACCCTCGCCACCCAAACTGGTGCTCTGATTCATTCACTAGCGAGAAACCATGCGCTCATAGATGGGAACAAGCGCATTGCATGGTCAGCCATGCGCATTTTTCTCATGATGAATGATGTGCAGCTGCACTACACGATCGATGACGCTGAGGAATTCGTACTCGCCATTGCTCGGGGCGAACGTGAAGTTGCCGATATCGCTGAATGGATCGCCCAACACACGTCGCCGTGACTCATGATTCGGCACACTAGGCGCATGGACCCTGCCGCCTCCACGACCGCACCCACGTCCGCTCCCGTACCGGCCCCAACAATCAACCCCGGCAAGGCTCTAGCGCTAGCCATTGTGCTGGGCATCGCAGGTGCGACAGCCGGACAGTTCTTCCTGATCATCACCGATGCGGTGCGTCATGCCTACTTCACGTCGCTGCCCGCCTCGCTTGGCTTTGAGACTCCACCGTGGTGGTACGTCATCCTCGGCCTGTTGGTTTCAGCGGGCGTCATTGTGCTCGCGCGTCGCCTCCCCGGCGCCACCGGCGGTAGTCCACTCACCGGCTTTCACTTCAACGATCCACTTCGTGTCGTGCCAGGCGTGCTTCTGGCGGCCTTCGCCACCTTGATTCTGGGAGCCTCACTGGGTCCAGAGGCGCCGACCATCGTCATCGGCACCACCGTGGGCGCACTACTCCTTCGCAAAGGAAGCCCCACGCTGATAAGCCTTGGGATGTTCCTTGCCGGCATGGCCGCCATCGGTTCCATCTTTGGAAACCCCTTCGTGGCCGCGTTCATGGTGCTGGAGTTCATCGTCATCGGCATGGCACCTAAGGAGCTCGCCATGCCCGCGTTCGTCGCCCTCGGTGCTGGATACCTCGTGCAGGTGGGCTGGGCGGCACTCCCCGGCTTGGGGATTCACCCACTTTCGGTCCCCGGCCTTCCGGAGTACTCCCAACTTCATGCCGGTGACCTGATAGCCGGCTTTGTGTTGGCGATCATCGTTGCGGTCGCGTGCCTCCTCACCCGAGGTCTTGGTCAGAAGTGCGCCAAGGCAGCGCAGGCACGACCAGCTCTCACGGTCACGTGCGCGGCACTCGCGATCAGTGTCGTAGCGGTCGTGGCCGCAAACGTGTTCGGTATCAACTACGACGAGTTGCTCTACTCAGGTCAATCGGGTATTCCGATCGTTGTCGGAGAGACCTCGCTCGGGGTCATCGTGGTAATCCTTATCGCGCGCCTGCTCATCTACGGAATGTCCTTGGGCAGTGGGTTCCGTGGCGGCCCTATCTTCCCGGCGTGCTTCGCCGGTGTTGCATTCGGTGTGGGCCTGCACCTCCTGATTCCCAGCGTCTCCGTGAGCCCCATGGCTGCGGTGGGCATTGCTGCAGCCAGCGCTGTGATGACGGGCCTGCCCTTCACCTCAGGTCTGCTTGGCATGCTGCTCATCGGTGGCGCCGGGGTGGCGATCGCGCCGTTCGCGATCGTCGGAGCGGTGGTTGGTGCCATCGTGCGCCAAGCGGCTACACGAGCGACGACGCGCAAGAGTGGGGCCTCTGCAGTCGCGTCCTAGTGTGCGTCGAGGGTGAGCTGTGTCTCGACACTGAAGGAAAAGTTGTCGATCTTTCCAACACCCGGCAATGGAAGATCCACGGTTCCCAGATATGCCGTGCCGAAAACATGGGCGAGGGCACCCGTGCGCTCGAACGTCAATGTCATCGGGACAACGACCTCTCCCGCGTGTGCCTCACCAATGACGACGAGTGGGTCGTGTCCGACCTCGCCCGCACCACGGAATATGAGCGCCGTTGCGTTGTACCTCTTTACGAGACTCCGCACGGCGGTTTGCATCAAGAGGTTCGCCTTCACCTGATCTAGGGCGATGACGAGTTCAAGGTGCACGCGTGATTCGTCCATTGTTAGCGCACCCGAGGTGACCGGCGCTGTGCCGTCCATGGACATCAAGCCGATGCGACCAGAAACCAGGTGCACCTTCGCGCCTGGGGCGACTACCCACGCCTTAGTCATGCCGAGGCCGTGGCGACTTCTTTGCGTGGCACGAGCGCAGATCTGACGTCAACTGCAATCACGATCACGATGCCGACCAACGCCACGACGAATGGAGCCCACGCGGAGAACGAAGCCGCTGATGATGCGATTCCGATTAATGCCCAAATCACCGCAACTGCATAGGACCGCGATGGCCGCAGCAACACGATGACAGCCACCACGCCCGCTGCCGCCGCCGCAACTCCTGCGGTTTGCACGATGGGCGAGTTGGCCCATGACTCTGGTAGGTCGGTAATGACGTTGAGCCAGAT
>JBAWXR010000083.1:0-8632 GCA_037143955.1 Actinomycetes bacterium | reverse complement strand
GCCAAACTGTCCGCCATCGCGTTGAACGACATCGCAAGGCGCGCTAGGTCGTCAGACCCTTGCACCTTCATTCGCTCGGACAGGTGCCCGTCGGCCAACCGGGTCGAGGTTCGAGCCGCAGCCCGAACGGGCACGACCACCTGCCTGGTCACAACCCACGCCACACACGCAAGCAGCACCATGAGCAAGATCCCCGTGCCCACGACAGACCCTCGCAAGAGCGTCAGCGTTGCCTGTTCCTGCGACAGGGGGAACAGGTAGTACAGCTCGTACGGGCCCACGGTCGGAATGGACAGCGGAGCGCCCACGATGAGTCCGGGCACCCCACGCCCGTCCAGGAAACGAATATCGGTGTACGTCCACGACAGGCGCTTGGAGGTGACGACGCTCTCGCGCAGGTCCGCGGGAACGCTGGCCTGATCGACGAGGTTGGTACCACGTTCAGGCGCATCACCTTGTGTTGACAGCAGCAGCACGTCGAACGTTGATGGTGATCCTGCCTGAGCTGCAAGTGCGCCTACGAGGCTATCGACCAAACGCGCTGGCGATGGCGTGGATGGCCCGGTATCCGCTGCATCCAGTAGCCGTTGAGCCTCACCAACACCGGCGGTGGTCAGTGCTACGGCCGCTCGCTCCTTGGCATCCAGGAGACCGGTACTCACTCGAGACAGGAGCACCACGCCCAAGACGCTGACCACCACCACGGACAGGACCAACGTCGTGAAAGTCACCCGCAGCCAGAGGCTGCCGTGCCACACCCGCCACACAAGGCGGGGCAGGAACAGCAGGATGCGTTGAACGTGGAACCAGGTGGCGGACAACGCTAGGCCGGACCCGCCTTGTAGCCCACGCCACGAACGGTGAGAACGATCTCAGGATGTTCGGGATCATGTTCAACCTTGGCGCGCAGGCGTTGCACGTGAACGTTCACCAATCGCGTGTCTGCTGCATGCCGGTATCCCCAGACTTCTTGCAGCAGAACTTCGCGGGTGAACACTTGACCTGGCTTGCGGGCCAGACACGCCAGAAGGTCGAACTCCAGTGGGGTGAGAAGGAGGTTCTGTCCGCTGCGCTTGACCGTGTGCCCGTTGATGTCGATGTCCAGGTCACCCACGATCAGATTCCCCGACAGCGCATCGTCGAAACGGCGGATGCGGGCTCGGATGCGGGCAATGAGTTCTTTGGGCTTGAACGGCTTGACGATGTAGTCGTCGGCGCCAGATTCCAGTCCCACCACGATGTCGACCGTGTCGCTCTTGGCCGTCAGCATCACGATCGGGGTACCGGACTCGGCGCGGATGGATCGGCACACGTCTACGCCGTCACGGCCGGGAAGCATGAGGTCGAGAAGTACGAGATCGGGCTTGGATTCACGAAAGGCGGCTAGAGCACCGGCGCCATCGGCACAGAACACGGGATCAAAGCCCTCACCCCGCAGAACGATGCCCAGCATCTCCGCCAGAGCGGCGTCATCGTCTATGACCAACACTCGGCCGCGGGTTCCCATGGTGCTCACGACCCTATGGTGACATCCCGGCGCTACCGTGGGGTACATGTCGTCAGGTCGAATCGTTCTCCTTGTCCTCGGAATCCTCGCTCTGGTCACCGGAGGCATCTGGGTGGTTCAGGGCATCGGGGTGCTTCCGGGCAGCTTCATGACCGGCCAGGGTATTTGGGCCGTCATAGGCGTGGTCACCGCCATCGTGGGGCTTTTCCTCGTTGCGCTAGCGCGCCGGCGCTGAGAGCCAAAGGCCCACGAGGCCTATTACCCGAGGAGCCCCCGACGACATCCGTCGTCGGAGGCTCCTGCGCGAGTGGAGACCAAACCTCGGTCAGTACCGGTACTGATCTGACTTGTATGGGCCGGCAACATCCAGGCCTAGGTACTCGGCCTGCTGCTTGCTGAGCTCGGTGAGTCGCACGCCGAGAGCATCAAGGTGCAGACGTGCAACCTTCTCGTCGAGCGCCTTGGGCAACGTGTAGACGCCCAAGGGGTACTCATCGAGCTTGGTGAACAGCTCGATCTGCGCCAGCACCTGGTTGGTGAAGGAGTTGCTCATCACGAACGACGGGTGGCCGGTCGCGTTGCCAAGGTTCAGCAGACGACCTTCGGACAGCACGATGATCGAGTGACCATCGGGGAAGGTCCACTCGTCAACCTGCGGCTTGATCGTCTTGCGCTGGATGCCCGGGGTCGACTGCAGGCCCGCCATGTCGATTTCATTGTCGAAGTGGCCGATGTTGCCGACGATCGCCTGGTGCTTCATCTTCGACATGTGCTCGGCAGTGATGACGTCGTAGCAACCGGTCGCTGTGATGAAGATATCGGCCGTACCGATCACATCTTCGATGCGAGCCACCTGGTAGCCGTCCATCGCAGCCTGAAGTGCACAGATGGGGTCGACCTCAGTCACGATGACTCGTGCACCCTGACCACGAAGCGAATCTGCCGAGCCCTTGCCCACGTCGCCGAAGCCGCAGATGACCGCAACCTTGCCGCCGATCATGACGTCGGTCGCACGGTTGATGCCGTCGACGAGCGAGTGTCGGCAGCCGTACTTGTTGTCGAACTTGCTCTTGGTCACCGAGTCATTGACGTTGATCGCCGGGAACTGAAGTGAACCTTCGCGCATCATTTCGTAGAGGCGATGCACGCCGGTGGTCGTCTCTTCGGTGACACCCTTAATGCCGGCAGCGATCTCGGTCCAGCGAGTCGGAGCCTCGGCGAGCGAGCGACGCAAGGTCTCGAGCACCACGCGGTACTCCTCCGACGTGGTCTCGTCGGGCATCGGCACGACGCCAGCCAATTCGAACTCGCGGCCCTTGTGAACGAGCAGCGTGGCGTCGCCGCCGTCGTCGAGAATCATGTTGGGTCCCAGGCCATCGGGCCACATAAGAATCTGCTCGGTGCACCACCAGTACTCGTCGAGGCTCTCGCCCTTCCACGCGTACACGGGCACACCCTGCGGATCCTCGGGAGTTCCGTTGGGACCTACGGCCACAGCAGCGGCGGCATGATCCTGCGTGGAGAAGATGTTGCACGACGCCCAGCGCACCTCGGCGCCAAGCTCGACCAGCGTCTCGATGAGAACAGCCGTCTGGATGGTCATGTGCAGCGAGCCGGTGATGCGGGCACCCTTGAGCGGCTTGCTCTTGCCGTATTCCTTGCGCATCGCCATGAGACCGGGCATCTCGTGCTCGGCGAGGCGGATCTCGTCGCGACCGAACGCGGCGAGGCTGATGTCGGCGACCTTGAAGTCGGGTGTGCCGTCGGGGCGGACCAGGGACATGCGAACTCCTACCAATAATGGGATGGAGCGAACGGCACGAGGCTTCGATGGTTCGCGGAACTGTCGGGAAGGGCCGCGACGGGAACCGGGGCTCCAGACCGTGCAGCGACCTCAGTGTGCCAGAACCCGGACGAGCAGCCCAATCGACCCGACGCAGCACAGGGCCTGAACCTCACGCGCCACCGGCGTTACGCGGTGATGCCCCGATCCAGATCAGGCTCCAAGAAGATGTAGCGCGCCGACGGGACGGCCGCTCTAATCGCTGCCTCGGCGGTATTGATGTCGGCGGCGATCTCCGCGCCCGTGTCGTTGTGCATGATGGCGATCTTGGCAGCGACCAGTAGTTCATCCGGCCCCACATGCAGGGTGCGCAGATGGATGACGCGCTCGACACCTTCGGTGCTCTCGAGGGCGGCGCGGATGGCCTCGACCTGCTCGGGAAGGGCGCTCTCGCCCACCAGATTGGCGGACATCTCAAATGCCAGGAAAATCGCAATGATGAGGAGCAGCAGGCCGATGGCCAAGGCACCAATGCCGTCCCATCGACCATCCTCTGTCACCACCGCCATACTCACGCCGAAGATGGCGAAGACCAGGCCGATCAACGCACCAAAATCCTCCAGCAGGATGACGGGCAACTCCGGCTGACGCACTGCTCGCACGAATGCGGGCAGACTGCGTCGCCCGCGTGCATGGTCTGCCTCGCGCACCGCGGTGCGAAATGACCAGCCCTCCAGCACGACGGCCACGCCTAGGACGACAAAAGCAAGCCACGCATCCTGCACATCGTCGGGATGCTGGATCTTGTGCAAGCCCTCGTACAGGGAGAAGAGACCACCGATGAGAAAGAGAACGATGGCCACGATGAAGCCGTAGACATACCTGCGCCTTCCGTAGCCAAAGTTGTGGTGTTCATCAGCCTTCTGCTTGGCCCGCTGGTTGCCGACAAGCAGCAGCACCTGATTGCCCGAGTCGGCGACCGAGTGAATGCCTTCGGTCAGCATCGATGCAGACCCGGTGAAACCAAAGGCGACGAACTTGCTCACGGCTATACCCAGGTTTGCCGCCAGGGCCGAGATGATCGCCTTTTTGCCACCCTCGGTGCTCATGAAACCTCCGATGTCACAACGGCAGCCATTCCGTCGATGCTGATGGCGGCGTCCGGGTCAGCCGCAGACAGTACTGCCGCCGTTCCCGGGTGAAGTTGGAGATCAGCCAACGATGTACTGATGGAACCCCGGCCCTCGATCAGCAACACAATTCGGAAGGATCCGGTGGGCAGGGTCTGCGCTCCCGCGGTCACCAGGCTGGCCGCAAATGGCGCACCCTCCGGGGCAATGCGATCACCAACCTGAGCGCGGGCGACCATCGGACGGTGGTCCCATTCGATCGACGCAAGAGCCTCGTCAACGAAGACGGGCTTGCTTGTCAGTCCCAACCGCAGAACGTTGTCCGACGATGACATCACCTCAAGGCCGGTGCCGCGGATATAACTGTGTGGGACTCCTGCCGGGACATAGAGAGCCTCTCCTCGCGACAGAACCACATAGGACAACAGTGGCGTGAGAAGAGCGCCGCTGTCCTTCGGGTACAACGCCGCGACCGTGGCATATCCATGTCGCTCGGCAGGATCGTCGCAGACACCGGCCACGGCATCGGGCAGGTGAGCAATGGCAGTCTCGACATGGTCGATATGAAGTAGCTCCCGAATGGCGCGCTCCCGGTCATGCTCGCGAAGAGCGGTCGCAGCCGCAGCCGCACCAGGAATGTGGTCACAGATGCTCGCGGCTTGGTTGACATCGCGCCAGCCGGCTAGCGCTTCAAAGGTTTCTAGAGCGACAAGCATCTCGGTCTTCTCGAACGGGTCACTCAGAACAGTCGGGCCCGTACCCGAGCGCTGCCGCTCCCACAAGGCCTCGGCCCGCGCTCGAGTGGGATGCACCTGAACAGAGAGCGGGCGCCCGGCGGCAAGAAGCTTGACCAGGATCGGCGTTGCCGTGACATCGAAGTGGTCGGCCAGATGTTCTCCGGTGAGGGCACCTGTGGCGTCGATGAGCGGTGACGGGCCGCCCGGATGCGCCCCGAACCACAGTTCGGCCTGCGGCTTTCCGGATGCTGCGCCGGCCCACGCGGCCAATCCATCGACGATGCCCCAGTCGTAGTCCTTGACCGCGCCCCGAATGACCAACATGGATCAGTGATCCGATTGCGGCAACAGCACCGGGATGCCGTCCTTGACGTCATAGTGCGCCCCGCACACCGTGCACGCCAGTTGGGAACCGTCAACGGTGAGCTTTCCGTGGGCAGCACACGGGCACGCAAGGAGGTCAAACACGTCTGAGGCGATCCCTAGTGGCATGGCTACTGTCCGGTCCTCATCAAGGCGAGCGCCTCGTCACGAATCGATTCCATCATCGCGTGATCGTCGGCCTCGACATTCAGGCGCAGGAGTGGCTCGGTATTGCTGGGTCGCACGTTGAACCACCAGCGATCCCCCACCACCGTCATGCCGTCGAACCAGTCCAACGGCTCGACAGCACGTGACGAGAAAGCATCGGCGATCGCCTGGGTCGCCTTCTTCTGATCGGCTACCTCGGTGTTGATCTCTCCGGAGGACGGGTAACGATCAAAAGGCGCGAGCAAACTCGACATCGTGGTGCCTTCAGAGGCCTCCCCTAGAGCGGCGATGGCATGCAGGGCAGCCAGCATTCCCGAATCAGCTCGCCAAAAATCACGGAAATAGAAGTGGCCTGAATGTTCCCCACCGAAGACCGCATTGGTTTCGGCCATGCGTGCCTTGATGAACGAGTGGCCCACACGCGTGCGGACCGGCTCGCCGCCGAATTCACGGACAACTTCAGGAACAGCCTTCGAGGTGATGAGGTTGTGGATGATGACGGAGCCAGGATTTTTGGCCAGCTCACGCGACGCGATCAAGGCGGTGAGCGCAGACGGACTGACCGGCTCGCCTCGCTCGTCTACCAGAAAGCATCTGTCTGCATCGCCGTCGAAGGCGAGGCCGAGGTCGGCGCCGGTGGCCAGAACACGGGCCTGCAGGTCCCGCAGATTCTCTGGGTCAATCGGGTTGGCTTCGTGATGGGGGAATGATCCATCGAGTTCGAAGTACAGCGCATCGATACTCAGTGGCAGCGCCGGAAGTCCGGCAGCTTCGCCAAGCACCGCAGGCGCTGTGAAACCGGCCATGCCATTGCCTGCATCGACCACGATGCGCAGCGGCCGGATTCCGCTGACGTCGACAAGGTTGCGCAGGTGTCGCGCGTAGTCGGTGAGGACATCCTGCTGGCTCGAGTTGCCCATCGGACCGTCGTACTTCGGCACGCCGGCATCGATCATGGCGCGAATCTCGCGCAACCCCGAGTCTTGGCCGACAGGCGCAGCACCGGCGCGACATAGCTTGATGCCGTTGTACTGGGCCGGGTTATGACTGGCCGTGAACATGGCACCGGGAAGATTCAGGTGTCCTGAAGCGAAGTACAGGCCATCAGTGCTGGCGAGGCCGATGAGGATGACATCGCAACCCTGCGCCATGACTCCGTCGGCGAATGAGGCGACGAGATCAGGACCGGAGGGGCGCATATCGTGGCCGATGACCACGGCTCCGGGGCCACCGTCACGCACCGCGATACCCAAGGCGCGCACGAACGCGCCACCTACCTCGCGAGCGAGGGTCTCGTCGAGCTGATCGGGATAGATCCCGCGGACGTCGTACGCCTTGATGATGGCGTCCAAATTGCGCACGGGCACAGGCTATCGGTGTACCCGCATCGCAACGTCCTAGCCGCCGGGTCGGCGCCTGGCCGTCGCAGTGCGTGGGTGGCTATTCGTCGGAGAAAAGGTCCTCGTCAAGAAAGTCAGCGCCCGCCGGGTGCCGATCGCGCTCCTCACGAGCCTGCTTCGCCATGGTGTCGACCGACGCGAGGATTCGAAGGTGTCCCTTGCGTGCCAGCTCAACGGACCCTTCCGGCACCTCGACCGGAGGCGGTGCGCCCGGCTCGTAGCGCGGGCGGGCAGCTTCGCGAACCGCGTTTGCCAGGGCCTCGAGGTCGTCGCTGGTGGGCTTGAGGGCATCTGGGTCGGGGGTGATGCGCACGATCTCCCAGCCGATCGGCGCGGTGAGACGCTCTCCGTGGGTCGCACACAGGTCGTAGCAATGCGGCTCGGCGTAGGTGGCCAGTGGACCCACGACCGCCGTGGAATCGGCGTAGACATAGGTCAACGTCGACACCGCTGCACCATTGCAGGACGGTTTAGAGCAGCGCCGACGACTCACGGGCCACACCGTATGCGGCCATTCACAAAATGCGTGGAAGCCGCGCCGCGCTCTCACCACCGCAACTAGCGCTAGCGGATGGAGATCCCTGGGTCCTGCTCCGCTTTCGGTACCTGCACATCGGTTCGTACGGGTGACCACGGGTAGCCCGTCACAAGGTCGCCGTATGACGACGTCTCGCGCACGCGATGAGCGACCAGGACTGGACCCGAACCCTGCGATGGCGTGACAACAGCCGTGTACCACTTGGCGCCACCGGGCGCACTGATGCGCACAGTCGTGATGGTGCCAGCCTTGACCGTGATGCGCTGGGGACTGGTGGCCACGGCAGCGGCCTTTGTCCCCTGATACGGCAGAAGGACCACGTCCACGGCCGCATCCGTGTCAGGGGCTGTCACATACAACCGCACGTCAGTGGCGGGGCGTACCGGAAGCCCACCGACAGCAGCCGTGGTAGCAAAGGGTTGAGATCCGGCCGTGAACGAGGTCTCGTCCTGAACGTTCGGTCCACCGAAGAACTGACGCATCCCAGCGACGATGGGGACATCCGATGTCAGCTGCAAGGTCGCGGCCTGCTGCTGCAGGACTGGCGCCATATCGATGGCGAGCACCCCATTCGCAGGTACTTGCACCTGGGATCGATCGGCCGGATCGAACGTGCCCGTGTCCGTCATCACCTTGATGTCGACGAGAGCATCGGATTCCCCCGGCGCTGCGATGGTGAGAACGCGCGCGCCCCTGCCGTCGACGACACCGGGGAGATACACCTTGGTGGCTGGCTCGGCTGCTGCAGGGATCCAGTCGGTGCCCACGACCGACAATCCCGACGCCTGTTCGTCATCGACCGCAGCGCCTACGCGCCCTGCTCGCGCGATCACGTGAACCGCTGTTGCGTTGATGCCCGGTGCCAACGCATCCAGGCGCACGACAGTTCTGCTCTGCGGTTGGACGACGAGTCCACGCCCCGCAGGTGTGTCGATGATTCCGTTTGGGCCCAGCACCACCACGTCGACCGCCGCCGCCGTGTCGTCGGGGTTGACTAACACGATTC
>JBAWXR010000082.1:0-8802 GCA_037143955.1 Actinomycetes bacterium | reverse complement strand
ACACCATTGAGATTGACATCAATCACGTGCCGCCACATGTCAGGGTCGGTATCGACAACCGGCATGCGTGGCTCAACTGCCGCGGCAGTGACGAGGCCGTCGATGCGTCCATGCCTGTCCAGCACGTCGGCCACGGCAGCGAATACCTGGTCTCGATTGGCAACATCGCAGGTGATGTGGTGCACACCAGCCGACGTCGTCGATGGTTCTGTGATGTCGAGTGTCACGACCTGGCCACCGGCTGAAGCAAACGACTCTGCGATCGCCGCACCTATGCCGGACGCGCCACCGGTGACGATCAGCACCTCACCCACTGCGTCGAAGGTCGCCTTCATCGCGGCACCCCAGCGATGGCCAAGCTGGCCGCGAGTGCGTCGAGCGCCACGAGCGTCGTCTCATCGACCATGACGTCATCGCCACAACCTTGAGCGTGCTTCTCCTCGCGCTCACCGGGCAATAGTGCGCGTGCGCCCGGCTCGACGGTGAGGCTCCCGTGCACTTCGTCAGAAAGTTGTGCGACCGCAGCGAGGAGCTCATCCTGCGTGCCGAAGACAGCCGGGTCGATCGCGAGAAAGAAGTGCGAGCAGTCGTACGGCACCGCGCGGTCGCCGAACAGACCTTGCACGTTCGAGCCGACGGCACCGCCCGCGAGGCCGCCGGTCAACAGGTCGATCATCAGCGCGAGCCCATAACCCTTGGGTCCGGCAGCGGGCAGGAGCATGCCCGCGATGGCGACCGAGGGATCGGTGGTGGGTCGTCCATCGGCATCCGCGGCCCACGTCGCCGGAATGTCGCGGCCGGACGCGGCCGCCAATCGAATCTTGCCCATCGCAGCCTCGGACATCGCCATGTCGAGAATCACGGGTGCAGCATCTCGCTGCGGCATGGCGATCGCCAGCGGATTGTTGCCGACCACGCGCGTCGCGCCACCGGGAGCGGGCATGAGCGGCCTGGTGTTGCACGCGGCAACACCCACCAGACCCTGATCGGCCGCTAACCGCGCCGGTCCGTACGCGCCACCGAAATGGAAAGCGTGCCTGATGACGACCACACCAAGGCCGAACTCCCGCGCTTTGCGAATAGCAAGGTCCATGCCGTCGTGCGCGGCGATCTGTCCGAGGCCATGCTGACCATCGAGCACCGCAATGGCGCCAACATCGGTGACAACCGTGGGATGCGCGGTCGGTGAGACCGAACCCGCGCGGATGCGCTCGATGTAGAGCGGGAGCATCATCACGCCGTGTGACGCGAGTCCTCGTTGATCGGCTTCGACAAGGGCACCGGCCGTCAGACGGGCCTCGGTCGACGGAACACCGCATGCCTCCAGTGCCTGCGCGCACCACGCGGATAGATCTGCCGCCTTCACCACACACCGGCCACGAGGTCACCGTTGGCTACCGCCTGATCGAAAAGATTCAGCGCCCGCACATCCGCGCACGGATTGCTTGAGCCCATCGGGAACGGCCAGTCGCTACCCATCACGATGCGATCCTCGCCAAACACCGACACCGCAAGCCGCATGGCCTCGGCATCGTGCGACAGGGAGTCGAACCAGATACCGCGCAGTTCCGCATCGAGATCAACGGCCGGTTCAGGCAAACCCGGGCGCGACGTAGAGATACCGCGCCGCCATCGCCCCGCCAGCATGGGCACCGCTCCCGCACAGTGCACCAGCACGATGCGCAGGCCCGCAAAACGTGTGACCACCTGACCGAAGACGAGCTGTGACGCGGCGACCGTGGTTTCGAGCGGATTGCCCGTGAGGTTTTCCTGATAGTGAGGTGCTAGGCGCGCATCCTGCGAGGTGCCCGGGTGAAGTAGAAGGGAAGCCCCGTCCTCAGCCAGCATGCGCCACAGTGGCGTGAACGATTCGCCGTCGAGCCGTTGCGAACGTCCGCCCGCAGCACCGGTCACGACAATGCCGGGACCACGCAACGCGGCATAGACATCAGCAGCGAGTTCGGGATGCTCCAGCGGCAGGTAGGCCACCGGCTTCAGGCGAGAGTGATCGGCGCATCTCTCCTCGACCCCTGCATTCAGAGCCGCCACCCATACGGCCGATGCCGCCACATCCACGTCCTGCCGATAGAACGGGGGTGGTGGCGAGACCAGTGCGCGGTCGAGCCCGACCTCGTCGAGGTAGGCCACAAGACTCTCCGGCTGCTGCAGCAGCGGCGGACCGCCGTGTACCTGGCTCGCGAGCTCGGCAGTCAGCACGGGCGCAAGGTGCGTGTGCACATCAACGCCCGGCATAGGTCAGTACTTCCCGCTGAGCAGTTCTCCCGCGTTGGGCACCCGAGTCGACAGACCCAGTTCCTTGAGCAGGAAGTACGTCGTCGCCACCGCCGAACTCAGGACGGGCTTGCCGATGGCATCCTGCACGACCTGTATCGCGGCCAGTGACGGCATCTGCACGCAGGCCGACAGCACCACGACATCAGCGTCGGAGTAGTCCAGGCGCTTGACGATCTCGACAAGGTTCATCGGATCCTGTGCGCCAACCTCGAGGTTGTCGGCAATCTCAAGTGAGATGGAGTCGGTGACGGTGATTCCGCCACCTTCGATGTAGGCCACCACCTGCTCGGTGAGCGGCTTCATATAAGGCGTGATGATGGCAACCTTCTTGGCCCCGAGAACTCCCAGCGCATCCATGAGGGCCCCGGCACTCGTAACGACGGGTGCAGGGTGGCCGTTGTCGATCGTGCGCTTGCTGAGGCGTTCCTGCGAGACGCAGTGGTAGCCCGCGCCGCGCGTCATGATCGCCACGAGGCATGCGTAACCCATGACGTCGACGGCTGCATCGGAGAGTTCGACCGCGCAGCGATCAGACTCGTCGTCCATCTTCTCCAGCTCTTCCTTGGTGACGGACTTCATCCTCATGCGGGAGGAATGGAAGGTGAAGCGCTCGGGCTCGATGGACTCGCGTGCGTGGAGCATGGCCGGGATTTCGGTCTCCATCGTCACATTGGAGCTCGGCACGATGAGGCCGACGCGGAACTTCGTCTTCGCCATGTCAGACCGCCACTACTGGGTTGGACAGCGTGCCGATGCGTTCGATGTTGCACGTCACGACATCGCCCGGCTGGAGGAACGTCGGAGGAGTCATGGCCGCACCCACGCCCTGCGGTGAACCGGTAGAGATGACATCGCCCGGCTCGAGGGTGACACCAGACGTGATGTCGGCGATGAGCGTCTCGATCTTGAAGAGCATGTTCTTGGAGTTGCCGTTCTGGCGCGGATCTCCGTTGACGTCAAGGGTGAGCTGCAGAGTGTGCGGGTTGGTGATCTCGTCGGTGGTGACAATGATCGGGCCGAACGGCGCGTAGCTGTCCTGGCCCTTGGAGAAGAACCACTGGCCGGATCGACGCTGATCGCGTGCACTGATGTCGTTCATGATGCTGTAGCCGAAGACGTAATTGAGCGCATCGCCCTCGCTCACATTGCGTGCCACGCGACCCATGACGACGGCGAGCTCGCACTCCCAGTCGAGCTGCTGCGTCATGGCGCCGTTGTGCTGGATGGGCTCATGCGGCCCGACCACCGCGGTGCCGGGCTTGCTGAACAGCACCGGGCGCGTGGGCAGGTCCTTGTCGGTATCGAGTGAGCGACTGGACTCCTCGACGTGCTCGACGTAGTTGAGTCCGACGCCGATGACCTTGCCCGGACGCAGGGGCGCACGCAGGGTCACGTCGCTGAGTGCATACGAGACATCGGCCGGCCAGTCGGTGCGACCTTCTACCGCAGCGCGCACCTTGGCGTGAAGTTCGGGCCCGGCCCACACGTAGTCGATGAGTCGCGCGGGCACGTCGACGGTGCCGCGCAGCGCCGCCGGAAGGTTGATCACCGTGGTGTCGTTGACCAGCACGCCGAGCATTGGCTCAGAGGTTGCTGACGTCGTGAAGGTGGCGAAGCGCATGGTGTCCTTTGCTGGTTGTGTGAGTGATGGGATGTGGTCAGGCGTCGGGCGTGATGGATTCGTACGTGCCGAAATCGTCATAGACGACTTTGGGCTGAGGTTGACGATTGACGTGAAGTTGAAACACGTCGAAGCGGTTGTAGTGGCCGATGATGTCGTGCATCTGCTTGGGCTGGATGCACTTGTTGATGTCGATGTCGGCGTAGGCAATGCCCTCGACATCGATGAGTGGCTCACTGATGAGGCGTCCATCGGGCCCGAAGATGCCGCTGAATGCCGAGTTCTTGCGCTGCAGCATGGCGCGGGAGGCATCATCATGCGCGACCGCATCGATGAGTTCGGGTGTGATCGCCGAGCACGACACGACGGTGAACACCTTGCCCTCGAACGAGTGGGCCTGCGCGCGAACCTTGATGGCTTCGACCATGTCGTACTCGGGAGGAGCCGTGGGAAGCGAGATGTAGTTGGCGGTGTGCACGACCTCGCCTTGGGCGAGAAGTGCGAACCGAGCCAGAGTGTTGGTGTTCTCGCCGCACGCCAGTCCGCCGAGTCGACCGATGGCGGTGTCGTAGACCTTGAGGGTGGAGCCGTCTCCCCCGGCCCAGGTGAGCTTCTCGGCCCAGGTGGGCACAAGCTTGCGGTGCTTGCCGATGATGTCGCCGTTCTCGTCGATAAAGACGAGGGTGTTGTAGAGCGTGCCCATCGAATAGGGATCGCGCTCGTTGACGCCGAGCACGACGTGCGCATGCGCCGCCTTGGCAGCCTCACGCACCTGATCGATCTCGGGTCCGGGTACGAGGATCGACGCCTTGAACAACTTCTCAAACCACGGGCTGCCCTGAATGGGCGTCATGGTCCAGTTCCAATAGGGGTATCCCGGAACGAACACTTCGGGGAACACGACCAGACGGGCACCGTTGCCGGCTGCTTCAGCGATGAGATCGCACGCCTTATTAATGGTGGCAGCAGTGTCGAGGAACACCGGCGCAGCCTGCACAGCCGCTGCTCGAAACTTGGGGAACTCGATCATGGCTCGCCTCCTCGGACTACCGTATGACGAGTCGGGTGAATGGTTGCACCGCCCTGCAGCCCGAGGGCGAAGGCTAGCATTTGATCAAAGATCACGGTAGCCTTCCGCGACCGCTGAGTGGAGGGAGCCCATCGTGATCGAGGACGTTATCGGCCGCGCTCGGGTCCACGACAACGCACAACTAGAGGAGTACTACGCGCGGCTGGCCAAGGTCGGCACCGGCGCCCTCTGGACCGTCGCCAACGAGATCGAACCCTGGTATCCCCAACCCCGGTCCGTGCCCATGCTGTGGCGCTACGAGGACATGCGTCCCCTCGTGATCGAGGCCGCCTCGCTCGTCAAGGGCGAAGATGCCGGCCGTCGCGTGGTCTTCCTGGTCAACGACGAACGTCGTGACGTCTCCGCAGCAGTAGGCCTGCTCTACACGGGCATTCAGATCATGAACCCCGGCGAGGCCATGACCGCGCATCGTCACGCGGCCTCCGCCCTGCGGTTCGTCATCGAAGGCACCGGCGCGTGGACGATCGTCAACGGCGATCGACTCACCGTCGGCCCCAACGACTTCGCCATTACTCCCAATGGCACCTGGCACGAGCACGGCAACGAAGCGACGGATAACTTCGTCATCTGGCAAGACGGCCTCGACATTCCGCTGGTCAACGCTCTGGATGCCAACTTCTACGAGGTTCATCCCGACCTGCACCAGGTGCCCGGCAAGGTCAACAACATGTCGATTCTCGAGCATGGCTCGGGAACACTAAAACCCGATAAGCGTTCGTGGTCCAAGCCCTACTCCCCGCTGCTGGGCTATCCGTGGGGCAAGACGCGCGAAGCCCTGGTCAACGCCGCCAAGGTCACCGACGGCACCCCGTGGGACGGCGTCATCATGGAGTACGTCAACCCCGTCACCGGCGGCTCGGTCATGCCCACCATGGGTGCGCACATGCAGATGCTGCAGCCCGGCCAGGCTACCCAGTCGCACCGTCACACCGGCTCGGTCGTCTACCACGTGGCCGAGGGTCGCGGGCACTCGATCATCGCCGGGCAGCGCTACGACTGGAAAGAGCACGACATCTTCTGCGTGCCGTCCTGGGCGTGGCACGAGCATGCCAACGACGACCAGAACAACCCAGCCTTCCTGTTCTCGTTCAACGACTTCCCGATGATCAACTCCCTGGCGCTGTGGGCCGAACGTGCCTACGACACCAACGGCGGACACCAGGACCTCGGCTGACCTATGGCACTCGTGCGGATCGCCGCCGTCCCCGGCGACGGCATCGGCAACGAAGTCCTTCCTGCTGCCACCCGGGTGGTTGACGCCGTGTTGGCAATAACGGGCGACTCTGTCGACTGGACGTGGCTGGACTGGGGTTGCGACTACCTCGTCGCCCACGGCTCGATGATGCCGACCGACGGCATTGCGCAGCTCGCCGACCACGAAGCGATCTTCCTGGGCGCTGTCGGGCGTCCCGATGTGCCTGATCACGAGTCGCTCTGGGGACTGCTCATTCCGATTCGTCGAGCGTTCGACCAGTACGTCAACCTGCGGCCGGTCAAGCTCTTCCCGGGCATCGCGCCGCGCGTCGTCCTTCCAGCCGGTGCCGACATCGACATGGTCATCATTCGCGAGAACACCGAGGGTGAGTACTCCGAGCTCGGCGGACGCTTCGGACGCGGCACGGCGGGCGAGTTCGCGATCCAGGAGAACGTCTTCACTCGCGTAGGCATCGAGCGGATCGCGCGCTACGCACTCGATCTTGCGGTGACCCGCACCGGCCGCATCACATCGGCCACGAAGTCCAACGGCATCATCCACACGATGCCCTTCTGGGACGAGGTTGTGGAGCAGTGCGCCGTCGATTTCCCCACCGTCACGGTGCGCAAGGTGCTCATCGATGCCCTTGCCGCCGAACTCGTCCTGCGGCCGCACGAATTCGACGTCATCGTGGCCTCCAACCTGTTCGGCGACATCCTCAGTGACCTGGCAGCCGCCACTGTGGGCAGCCTCGGCATTGCCGCGTCGGGCAATCTCGACCCCGAGCGTCGCCACCCGTCGATGTTCGAGCCAGTGCACGGGTCAGCCCCCGATATCGCCGGCCGCGGGATTGCCAACCCAGCCGCCGCGATCTGGTCCGCGGCCCTCATGCTCGAGCACATCGGGCGCCATGAGGCTGCAGGCCTCATCATGGAGTCCCTCACGCACTCTCTTGCCAACCCCGGCACACGCACGGCAGACATCGGTGGCACCGCCAACACCGAGTCAGCCACGCAGGCCGTACTCGACGGCCTTGGCCGAGCAACCCGAAAGGACACCACCCATGGCTGAGCGCTCCTTCGCCGCCGAGGTTCAGCAGCTACGCCTTGGCGCGGGCGACGAGTTCCACGGCGAGGGCATCCTTGCGGTCACCAAGGGGCTGCTGCAGTCCGGCGTCGCCTACGTCGGCGGGTATCAGGGCGCTCCCATCTCCCACCTCATGGACGTACTCGGTGACGCGCAGGAGATTCTGGGCGAACTCGGCATCTACTTCGAGAACAGTGCGTCCGAGGCCACCGCGGCCGCCATGCTCGCCGCCTCCGTGCACTATCCGCTGCGGGGTGCGGTCACGTTCAAGTCAACCGCCGGATTCAACGTGGCATCCGACGCATTGGCCAACCTCGCGTCCGGCGGGGTCAACGGCGGCGCACTCGTCATCATCGGCGAGGACTACGGCGAGGGCGCCAGCATCATGCAGGAGCGCACCCACGCATTCGCCATGAAGTCGCAGATGTGGCTGCTGGATCCCCGCCCCAACCTCACCGCGATCGTCGACATGGTCGAAAAGGGCTTTGAGCTGTCGGAGGCCAGCAACACCCCGGTGATCCTCGAGCTGCGTCTGCGCTCGTGCCACCTGCACGGCTCGTTCACCACGAAGGACAATCGTCGCCCGGTCATGACGATCGAAGAGGCCGTGGAGAACCCGCGGCGCGACTACAGCCGCATCGTGCTGCCGCCCATGAGTTTCCAGCATGAGCAGGAGAAGGTCACCAAGCGCTGGCCGGCCGCGGTTGACTTCATCACCAAGAACAAGCTCAACGAATTCGTCGCCGAGGGCACGCAGGACTTCGGCATCATCCTGCAGGGTGGTTTGTACAACAACGTCAATCGCGCGCTTGAGTTGCTGGGCCTGTCAGACGTGTATGGCAACACCAAGGTGCCGCTCTACATCATGAACGTCACCTACCCGGTCATCGACGACGAGGTCGTCAAGTTCTGCGCCGACAAGAAGTCGGTGCTGCTGGTCGAAGAAGGACAGCCGGACTTCATCGAGCAGAACATTCAGGCGATCCTTCGTCGACACGACGCCACCGCAGTTCTGCACGGCAAGGACATGCTGCCCGTCGCGGGCGAATACACCCCCGGTGCCGTCACCAAGGGCGTCTACGCGTTCATCCGCAAAGTCGCGCCGCATCTGCTTGACGGCATCGATCTGCCGACCATCACCTTGCCCAACGACGATCCGCGCAGCCCGTTCGCCCCTCGCATCACAGCCGATCTCGTGCAGGGTCGTCCGCCGGGCTTTTGCACCGGCTGCCCCGAGCGCCCGATCTTCTCTGCGCTCACGCTCGCGCAGAAGGAGGTAGGCGACCACTACATCGCTGGAGACATCGGCTGCCACCTCTTCGCCATCAATCCACCCTTCGCCATCGGCGCCACGACCATGGGCTACGGCCTCGGGTCAGCATCAGCCTCCGCACTGAACGGAGCCAAGGCGTCCAAGCGCCCCATCGCGATCATGGGCGACGGCGGCTTCTGGCACAACGGCCTGGTGAGTGGCGTGGGCAACGCCGTCTTCAACGAGAACGATCAGGTGCTCGT
>JBAWXR010000081.1:0-8822 GCA_037143955.1 Actinomycetes bacterium | reverse complement strand
TGGCAGGTGTACCCACCACAATCCAGACGTGGGACCAAGCGGTGGCGATGGCGGCGACCCCGTAGGCCGCTGACGTGCCAACGGTGTCCACCACCGTGCCGCCAACCCACGAGCCGAAAGCGAATCCGAGAGCAAGCCCAGACAGAGCCCAGGACAGGCCCTCGGTGATCTGCGGTGCCGGAACGAGTCGTTCGGTAAGTGCGAAAATTGTGATCAGTGCAGGAGCAACAAGCAGTCCAGCAATGATGGTTGCGACGGTTAGGGCCGGAATGGAACGGACCCACGGCAATGCGGCGCAAGCCACGACAAACAACGTGAGAAGAATTGCCGCCTGTCGAGGCAGCGATCCTTTCCAGTGCTGGGACCCGTAGGCGATGCCACCGATCATCGACGCGAGAGCAAAGAGGCCTAAGACAAGACCAGCACTGCCGCTGTGCCCAGCGAGCCGCGTGAATGCAACCGTGGTGACTTCGAAGCTGCCGAAGAGGCAGCCCAATCCGAGTGCCGACAAAACAACGATCACGAGCCCGGGGGACCGCAGCGCACTTTGGTGTGTGACGCGTTGCGCCGCGGGCGCCACATTGGGTTGGGTCTTGCGTTGGATAGCGAGGACTAGCGAACCGCTGATGACCAATGCGGCAGCGACAAAGATCGGCAACGGGAGCGCGTAGGTGAAGGCAAGCCAGGCCGTTAGTAGCGGACCGACGGTGAAGATCACTTCGTCAAGGATGCTTTCCACCGCGAAGCCGGCGCGTAAAGCTGCATCGTCCGGGGCCACTTTGACCCAACGGGCGCGTGCGAATGATCCGATCGGGGGGCCGGTGATACCGGCGATCCCTGCGATGAAGATTTGAAGTGCGAGAGGCAGGCCAAGCTCAACGGAGCCCACGAGGGATATCAGCGCGACCGCATGGATGAGGCACGAGGGAATCAGCAGACGCGCCTGGCCAAACCGATCGGCTGCCCGTGCGATGAGGATTGAGCCCACCGCACCGGTGACGCCAAAGGTCGCGACGATGAGGCCGGCACGTGCGTAGGAGTCGGACAACGTGGAGACCAGCAGGACTATGGAAAGGCCATCCATCGAGAGTGGAAGCCGGGCAACTGCGGCAGCTGAGACGAATTGCCAGGCGCCGGGCAGTCGCAGGACCCTCGCGTAGGCGTTGCTCACCCTCAGACGTTACTGCTGATGCGCAAAGATGTTGCGGTGCACGCATCTGTGATCGAAATTCTGGAACGTGACCCACTACTTGCCTCGGCGTGGAAGGCCGCTCACGCTGCCGCCCGCTTTCTTCGAGAAGATCGCCCCTCTCACTTGGCCGTCGACTCCAAATCGTCAGCGACTGACGCTGTGACGGAGATGGATCGAGGTGCAGAGATCCTCATCATCAGCTCACTCCTTGCGGAGCACCCGCACGACAGTGTGCTGGGGGAGGAAAATGGCGAACGCATCGGCACCAGCGACGTGCGCTGGGTGATTGATCCGCTTGACGGAACCGTCAACTACATCTACGGCCTACCGGTATGGGCAGTCTCCATAGGCGTGCAGGTTGCTGGTGTCACACAGGCTGGCGTAGTCGTGGCTCCCGAGCTTCAGGTTTCGTGGTGTGCAAGTCGAGGTCAAGGCGCGTGGGAGGTGCATCACGATGAGTGCATACCGATCCGCCCCTCACGTGCATCAGACCTTGCATCATCGTTAGTGG
This sequence comes from Actinomycetes bacterium, assembly GCA_037143955.1. Lineage (GTDB taxonomy): Bacteria > Actinomycetota > Actinomycetes > S36-B12 > S36-B12 > JBAWXR01. The sequence goes on along the minus strand of JBAWXR010000081.1, from coordinate 7,119 downwards.
CAACAGGATTTGGCTATGACGCGGGCCGGCGGTCGCGACAGGGTGCTGTGGTTGCTTCGCTTCTGCCGAAGGTTCGTGACATCAGGAGAGTCGGTGCTGCAGTGGTGGATCTGTGCTGGGTGGCCAGTGGCCGGTATGACGCCTATTTCGAGCGAGGCCTGCACCCGTGGGATTTCGTTGCCGGCGCTCTCATCGCGCAGGAGGCAGGCGCACAGGTCCTGGCAATAGGCGGGTTGACGTATGAGAACGGGATCATGGTGTCAGCGCCTGGCATCGCGGGTGCGCTCTACGAGCAGCTCGAGGCCTTGGGTGCCCACCTGACGTGACCTCAGTCGATGCGCCGTAGCTCTGATCGGTACTGATGGGTCGCGGCCACGTAAACCTCCATGCCTTGGCGGACAGCTCCGTCCGGCACAGCATTATCGGTAATGGTGGCGGGTACTCCGAGAGCACGCGCGTGAGGAGGCACAACTTTGTCGTTGTTGACGACGGCGTTGGCTCCCACAAGTGCCTGTGGACCTACAACGGCGCGGTGCAGCACCACTGACCCCGACCCCACGAGGGAGTCATCGTGGATCGTGCAACCCTCGAGGTGAGCTTTGTGGCCGATGACGCAGCGATCGCCGATGACAGTGTCGAGTGTGGCCGTGCAATGAATGACGGTTCCGTCCTGAATGGAGGTCTGGCTACCGATGCGAATCGCACCGAAGTCGCCTCGCAGGACGGCGGTGGGCCACACGCTGGACTCTGGTCCGACCGTGACGTCGCCAATGATGACGGCCTCAGGGTGGACGAACGCCGTGGGGTCAATTGAGGGGACTTTGTCCCCTAAGGCATAGATAGGCACAGAACCTCCTCCGTGTCGGACCGTACCCTGCCGTGTCTTGGGCAGGTGGATGAGGCACAATCTGCCGCCGCGGGCATATCCGGAGGACCCCGGGCGTTCGCAAGTGACAGGAGGCGACATGGCCACGGATTACGACGCACCACGCAAGACCGACGAAGAGCTCGCAGAGGACTCTCTCGAGGAGCTGAAGGCACGGCGCGCTGACAAGGCTGCGTCCGCCGTTGACGTCGATGAGGCCGAATTGGCCGAGAGTTTGGAGTTGCCAGGCGCTGACCTGTCGGATGAGAGCCTGACGGTGCGAGTGCTCCCGCGCCAGTCCGATGAGTTCACCTGCAACTCGTGCTTCCTCGTGCAGCACCGCAGCCAGCTTGATCACGAGGGCAAGAAGGGCCCGATTTGTAAAGAGTGCGCCTAGCACTCTCGGTGAGTTCGAGTGCGCCTAGTTCTCCGAGGTGGGACGGGCCCCCCATTGATTGGCGAGTCGATAGACGGCGACTTCCACTAGCGCTGCTGTCACTGCTGTTGCAGCCGTCCACATCAGGGCGCGACCCAGCGACACACCGGGATCGCGTGCTTCGGGCGCGCGAGATCCTGTGACGGTCCGGTAACCCCTGTCGAGGACCTTGCGCACGACGAACGTTGCAGCGACGGCTGCGATGGGTGCCAGCAGGTGGGCGACCGGGTTGATCTCGACTTGGGGGCCCTCGTGGGGGCTGATCGCAGCCGAATGCCGTGCGCGACCGTCAGGGTTACGGCGGGGATCCTCGTGGGGGTGTGTCACAACAGGTCTCCTTTGTTGGTACTCATCGTGGCAGCAAGGGCAGCCTGGAGTCGATCAGGGTGACGAGTCGTGACCAGCCAAGCCGGGTGAGGATCGCTGGGGTCGTCGATGGCGATCAGAATGGCCTCGCGAGCGGCCCACGGCCGGAGTTCCACGTAGAGGCGGGCATCCGCATGCGGCCCACGAAGTTCTGCGATACCCGGCCGGGACACAGATTGCACCGCCGCGATCGCTTCGATGGGCAAGGTGGCCTGGCCTACCTGTAGCCGCGACGAGGTGAGAACAATCAGAGGCGACGAGAGCCTGACGATGGCGATAGCGGCACCGGTGCCGACCAGTGCGATGCCCGCGCCGACGACCCCGCCCAGCGCTATGCCGTAAGCCCAGGCAAGCAGTCCAATGAGACCCTCAATCACCAGCCATGCCCACCAGCATGGCCACAGGCGCTCTCGAAAACTCGGCACCGACCCAGCATCTCAGGTGCCGGTACTGTCGGGTGCCGTGGCCAACACTGCATCCTCATTAACGACACCCCCGCCCGACGCGGTGCTTCCCCCCCGTGGGCAGCATGCGCCTGCACCGGGTGAACCTGTCCCCTCTCACTTCAGGTGGTGCTTTGGGTGCGGAGTCGACCACCCCACAGGACTGCATGTGACGGTGTTGGCCGGGGAGGGTCTCACGGTCACCGGCCGCATGCTTGCCACCGAAAATCACCAGGGGGCTCCCGGGTTGGCACACGGTGGAGTTCTGACAGCGGTACTCGACGAGGTTTTGGGATCTCTTAATTGGCTCCTTGGCCTACCCGCCGTTACCGCGCGGCTCGAGGTTGATTTCCGACGTCCGGTACCAGTGGGGTCGGAACTCCTTCTGCACGCGCGCATCACTGGCGTCCACGGACGCAAAGTTTTCATGGAGGCGCAGGGCACCTTCATCGATGGCACTCTCGCGCTATCGGCTGCCGCCATGTTCCTCTCCGTGCCCCTCCAACATTTTTTGACACACGGGAATGCAGAGCAGGTGCATCAAGCGTTGGCAGATCGCGCATCCGGCGGTCCAGCCTGGCGTGGGGCTGGAAGCGACGACATCGAGATCAATCCATGAGCGTGACGATTCTGATCGAGCGCATCGATCCCGAAATTCCACTTCCCATGTACGAGCACCCTGGGGATGCGGGCATGGACATACACAGTCGTGTTTCCGTTGTGCTTGCTCCTGGTGAACGCACACGTGTTCCTACCGGAATTGCCATTGCGCTTCCCACCGGCTTTGTGGCCTTGGTGCACCCGCGCAGCGGATTAGCGCTGAAGCACGGTGTCACGCTGGTCAACTCACCAGGGACCATCGACGCTGGATATCGGGGTGAGATTGGTGTCATTGTGATCAATCACGACCCGATTGCCAGCTGTGTGATCAACCGCGGTGACCGCATCGCACAGCTGGTGATCCAAGAGGTCGCTCAAGCCATGTGGGTCGAGGTCCAGGCGTTGCCTGGAAGTCACCGGGGCTCCGGCGGATTCGGATCGACCGGGGGCATCACGGGTACGCTTCCTGTCATGGAGGAACAGTGACGAGCGGCCCGTTCGATGTAAGTCAGGTGAATCTGAACGATGGGGTCAATCGAATTGATCTCGGAGGGCTTGTTGTTCCTGCCATGGACGGGATTGACGTTCAGGTTCAGGTGGACGAGGAATCGGGCAAGGTTGCCTCCGTCAGCCTTGCGGCCGGCGATGCGGTTGTTCAGGTCCAACCATTCGCAGCGCCAAAAAGCGCTTCCTTGTGGGATGACATCCGGGTGCAGATTCGTGACTCCATCACCGCCAATGGCGGCCTGGTCGAGGAAGTTCAGGGCAACTTCGGTCAGGAGCTGCTTGCGCAGGTAAATCCAACCGACGGTTCTTCCGGACTGCAGCCGGCCCGCTTCGTGGGGATCGATGGGCCGCGATGGTTCCTTCGTGCGATCTTTCTCGGCAGTGCTGCGCGCTCAGGCACAGCCTCTGAACGGTTGGAATCGGGTGTTCGCTCGCTCATCATCAACAGAGGCAATGAAGCCATGCCGGTGGGTACGCCGCTGTTGATGTCGCTTCCCACCACAGATGAGTCCGCTGACGCGTAGCGGTTAGTCGTCACGGCCAAGCAGCGCGCCTACCTGCGGGTGCTGCGATCGCTCGGGTTACCCTGAGGGCGTGGCGATCACCCGGCAGCGTGCGGAGTCCAGTACGCGTCACGGCGGACTCTGGAGTCGTCTTCGTCGCTCGCTTACGCAGTTGGAAGCCGATCAGGTTGCGGAGCAGGTGGAGTGGGCGTCATCGAATGCCACTCCTATGGCGCAATGCTCGATCGGAGAGCGGGTGTGTGTTGAAGGATTGGTGCGGGCCGTGACTTTGCGGCCTCTCAACTCAAACCCGACAGTGGAGATTGACCTTTTCGACGGAACGAGCAGTGTCACGGTGTCGTGGATTGGTCGCCGGAAACTGCCAGGCATCACCCCTGGGCGCCGGTTGGTTGTTCACGGCAGGCTTGCTGGCAGTGATGTGCATCCTGTCATTTTCAACCCACGCTATGAACTTCGGCCTGGTGTCGAATGACCGAACCTGCCGGTAAGCCACATCACGAGCTTGAGCATGAGACATCCGAGGATGTACGCGCGGAGTCGGCCCTTCTGGAAAAGGCCATCGGTGGCTGGCGCGGGATTATCGACTCCGGTGTTCCCACGCTGGTCTTCGTGGTGGCGTACTTGGTCAGCTCAAACAATCTGAGCATCGCGGTCTTCACGGCTCTAGGCGCAGGTATTGTGATCGTCGCTTACCGACTGATTCGTAAGCAGCCGTTGCGTCAGGTGCTGTCGGGGTTCTTTGGGGTCGGCATCTCGGCCGCGTTCGCCAAATTCACCGGGCATGCAGAGAATTACTTCATTCCTGGGTTCCTGCAGAACTGTGCGTACGGCAGCGCCTTTTTGGTGAGCATCCTGGTGCGGTGGCCCTTACTGGGTGTCGCGATGGGTTTTCTCACGGGTAAGCGGACGGCTTGGCGCAAGGACGAACGATTGCGGCATGTGTATTCAGCCGCTTCGTGGATTTGGGTGGGATTGTTCTTCGGCCGCTTAGTCGTGCAAGTTCCGCTTTACCTGAGCCACAACATCGCCATTCTGGGCGTCCTCAAGGTGGTCATGGGGATCCCGCTGTACATCGCAGCGGCGTGGTTCACGTATCGGCTTCTGGCTCCTGTGTGGCAGGAGCAGCGTCAGGCGTGACCCAGCATGCGCTGCAGGGTCGGCTCCTGGTCTGGCGCGGTCACAAAGAGCAATTCGTCGCCTGCATCTAGAGGGTCATCGGGTGATGGTGTGATGACTCGGTTGCCCCGCACTATGGCAACAAGTGCAGTGTCTGGGGGCCATGACTGACCGCCCACGCGCTGACCCACGACTGGCGAATCCGAACTGAGAGTGATTTCGACGAGGTTCGCTTGACCCTGGCGGAAACTAAACAGCCGCACGAGGTCTCCCACGCTTACCGCTTCCTCGACCAACGCTACGAGCATGCGCGGCGTCGACACCGCAACGTCGACTCCCCAGGACTCGTCAAACATCCATTCGTTTTTGGGATGATTGACGCGAGCCACGACACGAGGCACGCCGTACTCGGTCTTGGCGAGAAGCGAGACGACCAGATTGACCTTGTCGTCACCTGTTGCCGCAACAACCACCTGGCACTCTGACAGCCGAGCCTCGTCCAGTGCACTGATCTCGCAGGCATCACCCATGAGCACGTCTGCACCTTCGACCACACCGGGACGTGCCACCTCTACGTCACGGTCGATCAAGAGAACGTGGTGGCCGTTGCTGATGAGCTCACGCGCAATCGATCGTCCTACCTTGCCCGCTCCAGCGATGGCGATTCTCATGGTGTGACACCCCCCTCGAACACGGCAGTGACGTGATCGCCAGTACCGGTCGGGTACAGCACATGGACGAGATCCCCGTCCTGAAGCACTGTCTCTGGAGTGGGTAGAAAAGCAGATCCGTACCGCGTGATGAACGCAATCCGCGATCCGGCGGCGGCTTCCAGTGTGGTCACGCGCGTACCGAGCCAGCTGTCATGGATGTGAACCTGGGCGAGGACCATTGTCCCGCTGGGGTCGCGATATTCCTCCAGGGAACCCATCGGAAGAAGGCCGCGAAGAATCTGGCCCGAGGTCCATGCCACCGTAGCTACGGTGGGGATGCCGAGCCGTTGGTAGATCTCTGCCCTTCGGGGATCGTAGATTCGCGCCACGACGCTGGCTACTCCATACGTCTCCCGGGCAACACGTGCGCCGAGAATATTGCTGTTGTCACCGCTGCTGACGGCTGCGAAGGCAGTAGCGCGTTCGATGCCAGCTGTCTCCAATGTCTGGCGATCGAAGCCGACCCCCGTCACGGTTTGGCCGCGAAAGTCCGGACTTAGCTTGCGGAAGGCTTTGGTGTCCATATCGATGATGGACACTGAGTGACCGAGCTCGTCCAGGCTGTGAGCCAGTGACGAGCCGACTCGGCCGCATCCAAGAATGACGATGTGCACGTTGGAACCGTACACGCAACCTCAGGCGCATACGCTGCGGCACATGACGGCTGCGCTGCGCTTGCTGGTTCCCGGCGCGCTCAGGGCAGGGGTTGGTGGATGCCTGAGGTGACGGTGGGCCCCATCGCACATGGTGGCCATGTCGTGGCGCATGTGGATGGGCGAACAGTATTTGTCCGGGGCGCTCTGCCCGCGGAACGAGTGCTGATAGAGATCACTGAGACGACAAGCAAGGTGTCTCGAGCCCACGTGGTGAAGGTTCTCGATCCATCGCCGGACAGGATTGAGGCGCCGTGCGCGTGGGCGGGGGTCTGCGGCGGTTGCGACTTCCAACATGTCGACCTTTCTGCTCAGCGACGCCTCAAGAGCGCCGTTCTGGCCGAATCCTTCAGCCGATTCGCCGGTGTAGATCTCGTCGGCCTGCTCGGCTCGCCTGTGTCTGTTCAGGCGGTGCCGGGGGACCTCACGGGGCTTGGCTGGCGCAGTCGCATGCGGTGGTCCCACGGTGACAAAGGTTGGGGATTGCGCACCTATCGGTCCCATGATGTGGTCGCGGTCGACCGATGCATCATCGCGGTGGAGTCCATTTCCAATCCACCAGTGCCCGAAACCACGGGAGAACAGTCATGGGCTGCTGTGGGAACCGACGCGGCGAGCGTGACGGTCACTGACACCTCCCGCAACACAGGTCCCGTGAGCGTCGTTCAGGACGTTCGCGGACGGGTCTGGCGTATGCATCCAGACAGTTTCTGGCAGGTCCACGTGGGGGCTGCCAGCCTGCTATCCGACCGTGTGCAGGCGCTGGCTCAGGTGGAGACTGGCTCGCTCTGGTGGGACCTGTACTCGGGAGCTGGCTTGTTCGCCGCGGTACTTGGCGAGGGAGTCGGCCCAACCGGGCGCGTGGAGGCGGTTGAGGAGTCAACGCAGGCCCATCG